>CAYVDY010000090.1:0-8927 GCA_964450255.1 uncultured Candidatus Solibacter sp.
TGCCGAAGCAAGCGATCCGAGAATGACAATCGAAATCAGAAATCGCATAAGTGCTTCCTTTACGTAGGATCCTGCCAGCGCGCCCCGCGCGTCCATCCCGCCAGCGCCGCCGTCCAGCGCTGCCAGCGGCCTCTCATCTGTTCCGCCCGCGCCTTCTCCGCCTGTGCCAGATTGCTCGCTTCATTCGGATCCTTGCCGAGATCGAACAGCTCTTCATACATCGGCTGCGAATCCAGATACCGCGTATACTTCCAATCGTCCGTGCGTACGCCTTCGCAGCGCGGAATCACCACGCCCTTCGTGAAGTGGTGCTCGTAGAAGAACTCCATCCGCGTCCACGCACTTCTGCCCTGCATCGCCGGCAACAGGCTGCGGCCCTGATAATGGGGCGGCGCTTCCAGCCCCGCCAGCGCCAGCATGGTCGGCGCCAGATCGATATTCAGACTCATCTCCCGCCGCCGCGTACCTTGCGGGCGCCGCGGATCGTGGATCACCAGCGGCGTGCGGATGGAAGGCTCATACATCATCCACTTGTCCGCCATGCCCCGTTCACCCAGGAAGAAGCCGTTGTCGGAGGTGTAGATGATCACGGTGTTACCGGCGAGCCCGCGCTCCTCCAGCCGTTTCACCAGACGGCCAGTCATGCGATCCAGTCCGGTGATCAGACGGTAGTAGTTCTTCACCATCGTCTGGAAATGCTCTTCCGTCTCGAAGCGCTTGTCGAAGCGCCGCCGCATCTCCGTCTCGGGCGCGCGCAGAAACGCGGGCAGGGAACTGGCCGCATCGATTCCGAAGCCCGGCGGATGCGGGATGCGCACGTTCTCATACAGCGAGGCGAGGTCGGTCTCCGGGATAAACTGGCGCGGCTCCGGATCGTCGGCATGCGCTGCCTTCGGACTCAGCGAGAAGCAGAACGGCTGATCCGCTTTGTTGGTGTCCAGGAAGCCGAGCGTATCCTCCGTGAGGATCTGCGTCATGTGGATCGGCTTGCCGTCGCGCACGTTCTCGCTCTTGCCCTGGCCGGGGAACCCGCGCCAGTAGTCGAAATCACCCGACGGCATCTCCGTACCCACTCCGAACTTGCCCGCGAAACCAGTGCGGTAGCCCGCGCGGCGCAGCAGGTTGTAGTAGGTGTTGGGCCGGTCGGCAGTATGGATGTGCGTCGCAAAATCGGCGACGCCGTTACTGCGCTCGTGCAACCCCGTGAAGATGCTGGCGCGGCTGGAACAGCAAATGGCCGTGGTGACGAAGTTGTTCTCGAACACCACGCCGGTGCGCGCCAACCGGTCGATGTGCGGAGTCTGGATGATGGGGTTACCCATGCACCCCAACGTGTTCCAGCGCTGGTCGTCGGTGAGGATCAGCAGGATGTTCGGACGCTTGGGGTCCGCCGCTCCCCGCAGGATCGCCGGCGCCAGTCCGGCCTTCAGCAGGTCGCGTCTTCGCCATGTGTTGCTCGCAGTCATTTGCCCCTCATTGTATGGGAATCTAGTGGATATGCGCCTGGGACTGATCCTACTCTTGCTGCTACCCGTGTGTCTCTTCGGTCAGGGCACGGCCACGATCGCCGGCACGGTGCTGGACCCGTCGGGCGCCGAGATTCCGGGCGCTTCCGTTCTCGTAGAAAACACGGTGACGAAATACCGCGCCGTGACGGAATCAGGCGTCGACGGCTCTTTCTCGGTCAAGAACATACCCTTCCACACCTACCAGGTCACAGTGACGCGCGCGGGCTTCCAGCCCTTCCAGGAGACGGTCTCCGTGCGCAGCGTTGTAACGCTGCAGATGAAGGTCCGCCTGCAACTGGCGGCTGCCACCGACAGCGTCACCGTGGTGGCCGAACAGTCTCTGCTGGTGGACCCCGAAGAAACCGGCACGCACGTCCAGATGAACCAGACCGATATCGATAAGCTCACACGCCAGGGCGGCAGCCGCGGGCTGGAAGCCGTGATCGTCACCTTCCCCGGTTTCGCGCAAAACGCCAACGGCGCCATTCACCCGCGCGGCGCGCACAATCAGATGACCTACGTCGTGGACGGAATGCCCATCTCGGACCAGCTCACCGGCTCGTTCGGCAACACGCTGGACCCCAACATCGTGCAGACCGTCGAGCTCTTCACCGGCAACGTTCCGGCGGAGTACGGCAACAAGGTGTCGGCGGTAGCCAACGTCACCACGCGCTCCGGCCTGGGCAGTGGCCGGAGTTTCGCCGGCAGCGTCGCCGTGAACGCCGCGCGCTTCGACCAGTATTCGCAGGTGACGCAAGTCTCGGGCGAACGCGGCAAGTTTGGCTACACCGCCACAGCGAACACGATGAAGAGCAATCGCTTTCTCGATGCCGTGTCGCTGGACAATCTCCAGAACGGCGGCAACTCCGAGCGCGGCTTCTTCCGCCTCGATTATCAAGCCAGCAACAAGGATATGCTCCGTTTCAACGGCATGGCCGGCCGCAGCTCGTTCCAACTCGCCAATCTGCGCTCGCAGCACGCCGCCGGAATGGAGCAGCGCCAGTTGCTGCAGGATGGCTCCGTGTCGTTCGGCTGGGTGCGCACGCTGGATGCGCGGACCACGCTCGACAGCACCACCAGCTACCGCACCACCGATGCGCGCCTCTCGCCGAGCGCCGGCGATACGCCGGTGACCGCCTCGCAATCGCGCCATCTCTCCACCTTCACCACCGGCGCGCGCCTCAACACCATTCGCGGCGCGCACAACATCCGCTTCGGCTTCGACATCCAGCGCTTTCCGGTGAGCGAGCAGTTCTCATTCGGCATCACGGATGGCAGCTTCAACAACCCGCTGAGCCCGGACTATAATCCCAACCTGGCGGCCCATGATTTGACGCGCGGCGGCGGCCTGTTCCAGTTCACTGACAAGGCAACCGGCGGGCTGTATTCGGGCTTCTTCCAGGACGCCATCAAGTGGCGGCGCTGGCAGTTTTCCCTCGGCCTGCGCTGGGACACCTATCGCTTCCTCGTGAGCAAAGGGCAGCTCCAGCCCCGCATGGGCGCCTCGTTCCACGTGAAGGAGACGGGCACGGTTTTCCGCGCGTCCTACAGCCGGCTGTTCCAGACTCCGCCGAACGAGAATCTGCTGTTGTCGAGCTCCAAGCAGGCCGCCTCCGTGGCTCCGCCCGCCGTCTCCGACATCATCGGCACCGCCGTTGTCTTGATCCAGCCCGAGCGTCAGGATTTTCTGGAGGCAGGCATTCAGCAGGCGCTCGGCAGCCGTGCCAGCCTGAACATGAGCTACTTCCACAAGCAGGCAGTGGATCAGCAGGACAACAACAACTTCCTCAACACCGGCGTCATCTTCCCCATCACGCTGGCCAAGATCCGCGTGAACGGCGTAGAGGGCCGCCTGGTGTTGCCGCCCATCAAGGGCATCTCCGGTTCTGTCAGCGTGACGCATTCCCGCGCGATCTCCACGCCGCCGTTCACGGGCGGGCTCTACATCGGCAACAGCGCGATTGACGCCCTCTCCATGGGGCCGTTCGTTATCGATCACGATCAGCCGCTGGCTATCCACGCCATCGCCACTTACACTGCCAAGAGCGGCTTCTATTCGACCTTCTCCGCGCGCTATGACTACGGCCTGGTGTCGAATCCGTCCGACCCCGCGGAGGTGGCGCGAGATCCTGATTTCTCGGACCTCCTGCCCTACGTGAATCTCACCGCCGACACGCCGCGCGTGCGGCCGCGCACCATCCTGGATCTCTCTGCCGGCTACGAGTTCATGAAGGACGGCAAGCGCCGCTACGACGTCTCGGCGCAGATCGCCAACATGACTAATCGCACGGCGCTATTCAACTTCCAGTCCGTGTTCGTCGGTACGCGCGTGGTGGCGCCCATCACGGCCGGCGTGCGCCTCCGCCTCTACTTCTAAGTCGCACCGCTCCCTCTGGTCGCGGCTCTGACCCGCCGCCTCATGCCCTCGCCGCCCGTGTCAGAGCCGCGACCAAAGGGAGCGGTACGGACTGCGGTCCGCGAATCAACTCGCTCGTGTCTGGCGGTAAACGTCCTTCAAAAACTTCAACCCCTCAGTGGCGAGCTGCTCGGGCGAATCCGCCAATTTGCGCCAGATGCAGCACAGCTTGGCGATGCTCTCCATGTCGGGGTCGAACGATTCAATCGTCACGCAGCCGTCGTAACTCACCTGCCGCAGAGCCTGGAAAAACGGAACCCACGGCGTCAAACCGGTGCCGGGAATCCCGCGCTGATTCTCGCAGGCATGCACGTAGCCCAGCAGTCCCTTAGTCTGTAGAACACATGCGGTGAAGTCGGTCTCCTCACGAATCATATGGAACGTGTCGAGGTGGACCTTCACGTTGGGCACACCGACCTCATGAATGAACTTCAGCGCATCCGCCGCGGTGTTGATGAAGTGTGATTCGAAGCGGTTGACGGGCTCGATACCCAGGATCAAGTCAGAACTCCGTTGCGAGTAGGACGCGATCTCGCGGTACCCTTCGACGCCCCACTTCCATTCCTGATCCGTGCGCATCCGCCCAGTCAGGTAGCCCAGCCGCAATAGATCATCCCGCCGAAAACCTTCGCGCCCACCTCATTGCTCAAGTCGATGAGCCGCTTGGAGAAGTCGATCCCCGCCTGCCGGACGGAGGCATCGGGCGAGATAATGTTGTACTGCTCCGGCATGCCGTAGCCCATGTTGATGGTCAGACCGAGATCGGCCGCGGCGGCACGCACCTTCCTGGCGGGGAAGCCGTCGGGATCGAACGGGATGATCTCCACCGCGTCGAACCCCATGCGTTTGCACTTGTCCAACAGCGGCAGGTCTTTCTCGAGAAACGTCTCCGTGAACAGGAGCGAATGAATTCCGAATTGCATTGGCGGACCTCCTTAGAACTTCAGGAACCAGCGCCTCCGGTACAGCCAGTATGCCACCAGGAACAGCACGGCGACGTTCATCAGCGCATACAGCAGACTGGCGTTGATCGGCTCCGCGACTGCGAGACACACATGCCGGTAGAACCACCCGTGTAGCGAGATCATGACGTCGCCATCGGCGATCTTCGTACGGCCCATGAACTTGGCGAAACTCCCGGAGAGCAGGAACATCAGAATCGCGTTTGTGCCGAAGATCTCAAACGGCCGGAACCAGCGCGCCAGTCCGCCGATATCGGCAACCCAGAACCACACCGCAAACACCAGCGACGCGAGCCCGGCCATCAACAGTGCGAACGGCGTGGTCCACAGCCCCTTGTTGAACGGCATCCAGATCGCCAGCGCGTACGCCAACGCCAGCAGCGCGGCGCCTTGTACCACCAGCCATTTCAGCCGGTCGGCCGAGCCGGAGAAATGCCGCAGAAGATGTCCGGTGAGGATGCCGAACAACACGCTGGAAATCGCGGGCAGCGTACTGACAATCCCTTCCGGATCCCACACCTTGGTCCCGGACCACATGTGGCCGGAGATCAACAGCCCATCGATATAGCGGGCGAAGTTGCATTCCAGGGTCAGCGAGCCCGGCCCGCAACCCGGAGTCGGATACAGCGTCATCAGGCACCAGTAGACGACGTTGAGCGACACAATGGCGAGGATCTGGCCGCGCACTTTCGTGAACAGGAAGATGATGCCGGCGATCAGATAGCAGACCGCAATGCGCTGCAGCACGCCCGGAATCCGGATAGTGGCCCAGTTGATGTTGGGGAACGGGCCGAGCAGAAACCCCAGCAGGAAGATAATCGCGGCCCGCTTGAAGGTATGGATCAGCAGTTGCGTGCGGTCCTCGCCTCGCTCCACACGTCGCGCCGTGGAAAGCGTCATCGCCACGCCGACAATCCAGAGGAAGAACGGGAACACGGTGTCGGTGAATGTCCAGCCATGCCACGCGGCGTGCTCCAGCGGCGCATAGGACACGTTCGCCCCCGGGTTGTTCACGAGAATCATGGAGGCGATGGTGGCCCCCCGGAAGATATCGAGAGAGCGGAGACGGGCCGGCGTGTCAGTGGCCATACGGTGAGACGCTACCATATTTACTATGCGGGGCGACCTGGGCATCCTGGTACACGGCGGCAACCACTTCATCGTGCGCGGCCCCATGCCGGGTCCGGAAGAGGCGCGGGCGCTGGTGCGCCGATGGTCCGTGATTACCATCGGCAGCGGCGTGGTTGCCACGGAAGAGACCCTGCCCTGGCGGGTTTCGACGAAGGAGTTTCGCGAGGAACTTGGTTGGGCCGTCGAGGTGGACGCCGGCGGCGAGCCGCGCAGTCCGGCGGTGGAGAAGCTGCTGGCGGAGATGCAGGCACGCGGGGTAGCGGTAAAGGAACTATGAAAGACATTCACTCGTATTCGAATCCCGAAGTTTCGCGCGTGCGCCACGTCGAGTTGGATTTGGCGGTCTCGTTCTCTGAGAAGAAGCTGCGCGGCTCGGCCACGCTGACTCTGGATCCCGCTGGACGTCAACTGATCCTCGACACTCGCGACCTGAACATTCTGCGAGTGAACGGATCGACCTCCGGCTTCACCGTGGGTCCGCGCGATGCGCATCTGGGCGCGCCGCTGACCATCGAACTTCAACCCGGGGCGCGCAGTGTCGTCATCGAATACGAGACCTCTCCGCAGGCCTCCGGCCTCCAATGGCTGGAGCCTTCCCAGACCGCCGGCAAGCGCCACCCCTTCCTGTTCACGCAGTCGCAGGCGATTCACGCGCGCAGCTGGATGCCCATTCAGGATTCCCCCGGAGTCCGCGTCACCTACTCCGCCCGTATCCACGCGCCGCTGCCGCTCACTGCGCTGATGTCCGCCCGCATCGTTCGGCCAGGCCACTTTCATCTGCCGCAGCCCATCCCTCCGTACCTCATTGCGCTGGCCGTGGGCGATCTCTCTTTCCAGTCCGTCAGTGCGCGCTGTGGCGTGTGGGCCGAACCTTCGGTGCTGGTCAAAGCCGCGAAGGAATTCGAGGACATGGAGAAGATGGTGCAGGCCGCGGAGGGTCTGTATGGCGCCTATCCGTGGGGCCGCTACGACCTTCTGGTGCTGCCTCCGTCGTTCCCGTTCGGCGGCATGGAGAATCCCTGCCTGACCTTTGCCACGCCCACAGTGATCGCCGGCGACAAGAGTCTGGTCGCGCTGGTCTCGCACGAGTTGGCGCATTCGTGGTCCGGCAACCTGGTGACCAACTCCACCTGGCGCGACTTCTGGCTGAACGAAGGCTTCACCACGTACTTTGAGCGGCGCATCCAGGAGGCGCTCTACGGCAGGCGCCGCAGCGAGATGGAGCTCGCCATCGAGATCGGCGAGCTGCGCAACGAGATGAAGGAGCTGCCGCCCGGCGATCAGAAGCTCGTTGTCGATCTAGCCGGTTGCGACCCCGACGACGGCATGACGCTGGTGCCCTACGTGAAGGGCGCGCTGCTGCTGCGCATGTTGGAAGAAAAGCACGGGCGCGCGAAGTTCGATGCATGGATGAAGTCCTACTTCGCGAAGTTCGCATTCCAGTCCATCGACAGCGGGCAGTTCCAGGCGTTCCTGAGCGAGACGTTCCCCGGCGAGGATCTGAACGCGTGGTTGAACGAGCCGGGCCTGCCGCCCGCGGCGCCGAAAGTGACTTTCGATTTCGAAACGAAACCGCGCCGCGAGTGGGTGACGCAGGAGTGGCTGCACTGGCTGCGCGCCATGCCGGAGAGCACCACGGCGGCGGAGCTTTCGGCGCTCGATCAGCAGTGGGCCTTTACGGAAAACGGCAATAGCGAGATAGCGGCGCAGTGGCTGATGATGTCGATCCGCGCGGGCTACTCACCGGCGTGGCCGCGCCTGGAGCAATTCCTCATCGGCGTGGGCCGGCGCAAGTTCGTCAAGCCCCTGTACGAGGCGATGGCCAAGACGCCGGACGGGATGGCCCGCGCGCGCGCCATCTATGCGAAGGCGCGGCCGGGCTATCACCCGATTACGCAAACCAGTGTCGACGCAATTCTGAAGTAAATGGAGCAAGTATGCAGAATCTGAAGCTGGCGATTGAAGGCATGCACTGCGGCGGCTGCGTCAACCGCGTCACCATGGCGCTGAAGAAGGCGCCGGGCGTGGAGGTGCGCAGCGTGGAAATCGGCTCGGCTGAAGTGAGCTTCGACGAGGCGCAGGTGCAGCCGGAGGCGATTGCGGAAGCGGTGAACAAGATCGGATTCGCGGCGCGGATCGAAGCGTGAAACCTGACGCGGCAAAGGTGACTTTCGCGGTGCGCGGGATGACCTGCGCGGCGTGCCAGTCCTTTGTCCAGAAGACGCTGGAGCAGCAACCGGGCGTGCAGCGCGCCAGCGTCAACCTGATGCTGCACAACGCGACGGTGTCGTACGACCCGGCGCTGGCTGCGCCAGACGTGCTGGTGGCGGCAGTCAACGAAACGGGCTATGAAGCGGAGCTGTCTTCGCCGCGCGCCACGGTGACCGAAGAGCAACTGCAGCGCGAGAAGGAAGACGAGGCCGAATACCGCGGGTTGGTGCTGAAGGCAGGCGTCAGTCTGGCGGCGGGCGTACTGGCCATGGCCACGATGACCTGGACGCACCACGGGCCATGGCGCTGGTCGCACGCCGCCCTGGCATTGATCGTGATGGTGTGGGCCGGCCGGCGGTTCTACGTGAAGGCGTGGTCCGCGCTGCGCCATGGCACGGCGGACATGAATACGCTGATCGCGCTTGGGACCGGCGCGTCGTTCTTCTATTCGATCTTCTCGCCGCACGACGTCTACTACGAGGCCGTGATTTTCATCATCGCGCTGGTGCTCACCGGCAACGCGCTGGAGGCGCGGGCGAAGCGCAGGACCTCGGCTGCATTGCAGGCCCTGGCGCATCTGCAGCCGGCCTCGGCACGTGTTCTGCGGGAGGGCGTCGAGAGTGAACTGCCCATGGAAGAACTGAGGCTCGGCGCCGTGATCATCGCCATGTCCACCTTGCGCGCCGGCGCCCGCGTCCG
>CAYVDY010000090.1:8937-16039 GCA_964450255.1 uncultured Candidatus Solibacter sp.
ATCTTGCCGGTAAAAAATGCCTTGTCCTCTTTCAGAAGGCCGCGGGCGACGGTGTAACGGGCGGGACGCTGAATCGCAATGGCGTCCTGCAATACCGGGCAACCGCTCTTGGCGCGGAGAGCGTGCTGGAACAGGTCCTGCGGCTTCTGCGCGACGCCCAGGGCGAGAAGGCGCCGATGCAGCGCATGGCGGATCGCGTCAGCGCCGTCTTCGTGCCGGTGGTTGTGGGCTTGGCCGTGCTGACGGCCATCGCGTTTGGCTTCCGTTCCGCCGTCGCGGTGCTGGTGATTGCGTGTCCCTGCGCGATGGGATTGGCGGTGCCGGCGGCGATCATGGTGGCCACCGGGCGCGCCGCGCGCATGGGTGTGCTGTTTCGCAACGGGGAGGCGATCGAGCGGCTGAGCCGCGTGGACACCGTGGTGTTCGACAAAACCGGCACGCTGACGGAAGGGCGGCCGGAGGTGGTCGCGTTTGAACCGGCGGATGGGTTCGACTCCGCCGCCGCGCTGACCTTGGCTGCATCTGTCGAGCGCTGGAGCGAGCATCCGCTGGCCGAGGCCGTGACGCGCTACAACACACTCCCATTGCTGGCCGCGGACAAGTTCCAGGCCCTGACTGGATTGGGTGCGGAGGCGGAGATTGACGGTCGCCGAGTTGTGATCGGCAAGCGCGCATTGTTGGAAGAGCGCGGCGTGGCCGTATCCGTGGAGGACCGGCACGCGGCGCTGGGCCGAACCACCCTGTGGCTCGCCGTGGACGGCGTCTACGCCGGCCTCTTTGCCGTGGCGGACCGCGCTCGGCCGTCCGCTTCGTCCACTGTGCAGCGGCTCAAAGAAATGGGCATGCAAGTCTGGATGGTAACTGGCGATCAGGAACTGACCGCGCGCGCGGTGGCCGCTGAAGTTGGCATCGACAACGTGGTGGCCGGCGTGCTGCCGGCAGGCAAGCTGGATGTCCTGCGGCGTTTGCAGGACGAGGGCCGCACCGTAGCGATGGCGGGCGACGGGATCAACGACGCGCCGGCGCTGGCCGCGGCCGCGGTGGGTATCGCGATGGCGTCAGGATCCGACGTGGCTATGGCGGCGGCCGACGTCACGCTGATGCGCGGAGACCTGGACTCCATCCGGCAGGCGATCACGCTATCGCGGGCCACTGTCTCGACGATGAGAATGAACCTGTTCTGGGCACTGGCGTACAACGTCGTGTCCATTCCGGCGGCTGCCATGGGCCTGTTGAATCCTGTGCTGGCCGCGGCGGCCATGAGCTTGAGTTCAGTCAGCGTGCTAGCCAACAGCCTGCGGCTCTCCCGCGGGCGGGCCGATTGACAGGCGCGGCGAAACGCAATGTAATAGGCATAACGTTAGAGGGAGTCTCGTGCACAATCAATCATCCGGCCGGGTTTGCCGGAAGCCATGAATCAACTCGTCGACAAGCTGCTGCCCCTCTGGGTACGCCTTTCCACACTGGACTCCGAAGACCAGATGCGCAAGCTGTTTCTGGAGACGGTAAACTCCGCGCTGGAGGGCGTGACGGTGCGGTTCGCGCCGGGCGAGGGCGGCCTTGAGCTGGCAGAGACCGGCTCCCTGCTGAGCGACGAGACGAGCGCATTGCTGCGCGATGCGGCCTCGGTGTTCGGCCTCCTCATCGAGCGCCACCGGCTGGTACGAACGCTCAGGGCGGAAAAGCGGCGGAATGAGGCGAGATCACGGCTATTCGAAGCGCACGTTCCGGTCGGGCTGGTGGAGATGAACGCGGCTGGCGAGTGCACCTATGTGAACCAGCAGCTCTGCGAGATCACCGGAGTCCCGGCGGAGAGCATACTGGGCAACTGCTGGATGGAATCGGTTCATCCGGAAGACCGGACGACCGTCGTAGAGGAGTGGAAGCGGTGCGTCGCTGACGGCTCCAATTTTGATGAGCGCCTCCGCTGTCTTCGGCCGGACGGGAGCGTGCGTCACTTATGGGCAATTGCTACGGCAGAGCACTACGACGATGGGACCATCAGCGGCTTCGCCGGGGCGGTAGCGGACGTCACGCCGGTGCGGGAAACCGAGACCGCACTGCAGCGCAACGAGGAGCGGCTGCGCCTCACGCTGGACGCCGTGGAGGAAGCGGTGCTGGAGTACAACCGCAAAACCGGCGAGACGTACTTCAGCCCCAGGTTCTACCAGATGTTGGGCTACCAGCCAGGAGAGTTCCCGGCAACTCGGGAGGCCTTTTGGGCCCTGCTCCACCCGGACGAGGCGGAGAGCGGACTGGCGAGACTGCGCGAGAGCTACGCCGGCCCGGGGCCGTTCTGCGTGGATTACCGCATGCGCTGCCGCGCGGGGGAGTGGCGCTGGATGCGGTTCCGGGGCCGCGTGCTGACGCGCGATGAGGCCGGCGATGCCGTCCGGGTTCTGGCCACGATGCTTGATGTGACGGAGCCGCGGGAGGCGGAAGAGGAGCTCCGCCTGATCCTGCGCATGTGCTTCGACGGCTTCGTGGTGGTCAGCCATGATCTGCGGATTCTGGATGCGAACGAAGCGTACTGCCGGCTGACTGGTTACAGCCGCGAGGAGTTGATGAACCTGTCGCTTTCGGAACTCGAGGCGGTGGAGTTGCCGGAAGCAACGCGCCGGCACGCGGCGGAGATTCGCGCCGGCGGCTGGCAGCGCTTCGAGACGGGCCACCGGCACAAGGACGGAACGGTGGTGCCGCTGGAGGTGAACCTCTCGTGGTCGCCATCGGGCGGCGGCAGGTACATCAGTTTTGTGCGGGACCTGACAGCCCGCAACACCATGCTGCAGAAGCTGCGCGAATCGGAATCGCAGTACCGGGCCCTGGTGGATAATCAGGCGGGCGTTGTGTTCACGGCCTCGGTGGACGGTGTCGTGCAATATGCCAGTCCGCAGACGGAACAGATCTTCGGTTGTTCGCCCTCGCTGTGGGTGGGACGGCGATTGATCGATATGGTGGAGGCGGGTTACAAGGAAACCGTCAGGCAGCAGTGGACGCGCGTCCTATCCGGCGAAGCCGCGGAGCCGGTGGAGGTGGAGTTCCGATGCCACCTGAGCGGCCTGCGGCGCTGGGCGGCCATTGCTCTCTCGCTGCAGCGAGGTACGGGTCGAACTGCTACTTCCTTGTTGGGCACCATCTGGGACCTGACTGAGAGGAAGGAGGTGGAAGAGTCGCTGCAGCGCTCCGAGGAGCAACTGCGCTCGGTTTGGGAGGCGTCCACCGATGGCATCAGGTTGACGGACGGAGCGGGTACGGTCCTGCGGGTGAACGATTCGTTTTGCCGGATGTTCGGCCGCAAGCGTGAAGACGTGGAAGGCCGATTCTTGAAGGAGTGCTACGGGCCGGAAGAAGGGGAGCGAATCCTCCGCAACTACCGCGGCCGGTATCCCGCGGGCTTTGCGCAGCTCTTCGAAGCCCAGGTGGAGCTGTGGAACGGAACGCGGAAGTGGCTGGAGGTCTCCAATTCGCTGATCCCGCGCACGGGCGGACCTCTGGTGCTGTCCATCTTTCGGGACATCACGGAACGCAAGGCGACCGAGCAGCAGTTGAGCGTGCTGGTTCGCGGCATCGAACAGAGCCCTGCCTCCGTGGTGGTGACCGATACGCAGGGGCGAATCGAGTTCGTGAACCCGAAGTTCTGCGAGATCACGGGTTACTCGGCGGAAGAGGTGTACGGCCAGAATCCTCGGATTCTGAAGTCCGACGCCAATCCTGAATCCATCTATGACGATCTTTGGGCGACGATCAGACAGGGCCTGAAGTGGCAGGGCGAGATCATCAACCGCCGCCGCGATGGCACATTGTTCTGGGAGCAGGCGTCCATTTCGCCGGTGAAGAATTCGCAAGGCGAAGTGACGCACTACGTCGCCGTGAAAGAGGACATCACGGAGCGCAAGCGGGTGCAGCAGGCTCTGGAAGAATCCGAGCGGCGCTTCCGCGAGATGATGGAGCGTGTGGAGCTGCTGGCCGTTCTGTTGGACCTGGATTGCAGGGTCACGTTCTGCAACGACTATCTCTGCCGCGTCACAGGCTGGACCCGCGAAGAACTGATGGGGCAGGACTGGTTCGAGATGATGATCCCGGTGGAGAGCCGGGCGGCACTCCGGCGGGGCCACACTCCGCACCATGAAAACGAAATCCTGGCCAGGGATGGACGCCGCCTGCTGATCTCGTGGGACAACACGACGCTGCGCGGCCCCTCCGGCGAGATATCGGGCACAGCCAGCCTGGGGCGCGACATCACCTCACAGCGGATTCTGGAGGAGCAGTACCGCCAGGCGCAGAAGCTGGAGAGCCTGGGCCGTCTGGCAGGCGGAGTAGCGCACGATTTCAACAACCTGCTGACGGTGATCAACGGCTACTCCGAGATGATGATGGAGGAGTTCCATCCGCTTGATCAGATGCACTTCAAGACGCGTGAAATCCTGCGGGCCGGGCTGCGGGCCGCCGATCTCACCAAGCAACTGTTGGCCTTCAGCCGCAAGCAGGTGATTGAGCGGCAGGCTGTGCAATTGAACGATCTGCTGCTGGAGATGAAGCGCATGCTGCAGCGGCTCATCGGCGAGGACATCCGGCTCGAGTTGCACATGCATGCGGACCTTGGCTGCGTGGACGCCGATCCCAGCCAGATTCACCAGGTGCTGATGAACCTGGCCGTGAATGCCCGCGATGCCATGCCGAAGGGCGGCATTCTTCGTATTGAGACCGGGCCGCTGGAGGTTCTCGAAGGGGTGCTGGCGGAGTGGGATCTGCCTCCCGGCAACTACGCGCAATTCATCGTCAGCGACACGGGCACGGGCATGGATGCCGAGACGCAAAAACACGCCTTCGAGCCGTTCTTCACCACGAAGGGTGTCGATAAGGGCACGGGGCTGGGCCTGGCCACGGTCTACGGCATCGTCAAGCAGAACGACGGCGGGATTCAGTTCGAAAGCCGGCTCGGCGAGGGCACGAGCTTCCGGGTCGCGTTCCCGGTTTGCGGCAAGGCGCCAACGGGGTCCGGTTCGCCGGCGGGACACCCGGCGCAGGGAACCGAGTCCGTGCTGCCTGTGGAGGATCAGGCAGAGGTTCGCCGCCTGGCCGCGACAAATCCCAGAATGTCCGGGGTACAGGTTAGCCAAGCGTCGGAAGGCCGGTCGGGGCCGCGGCCGGCCCACGCACGGAAGTTTGACCTGCTGCTCTCAGACATGGTCATGCCCAATCTGAACGGCTATGAACTGGCGCACCAGGTGATGAGGATCCAGCCGTCTATCCGCGTGTTGTTCATGTCAGGCTACAACGATCAGGACGAGGGCGAATCACCGGAGAGCCTGCGCGCGAAGTTCATCTCCAAGCCGTTTTCGCCGCACAACCTGGCCGCCCGAGTTCGGGAGGTCCTGGACGCTTAACCCGCGCCGCCGGCCTTGCTCTCTTCGCGATAGGTCACCGAGGCCTTGATGTAGTCGCGGTGCATGCGGGCGATGTTCTCGATCTTGATGCCCTTGGGGCAGACCGCTTCGCATTCGCCGGTGTTGGTGCAGTAGCCGAATCCCTCTTCGGTCATCTTGAGGACCATGCGCATGGCGCGGCGGTCGCGCTCCGGCTGGCCCTGCGGCAACTGACCGAGGTGCGTAATTTTGGCTGAGACAAACAGAGAGGCGGAGGCGTTCGGGCAGGACGCGACGCACGCGCCGCAGCCGATGCACGACGCCGAATCCATCGCCATGTCGGAGCACTTCTGGAGGACCGGCAGATTGTTGCCGTCGGGAGCGGAGCCGGTGTTGATGGAGATGTAGCCGCCGGATGCGATGATGCGATCGAAGGCGCTGCGGTCCACCATCAGGTCTTTGATCACCGGGAATGCCTTGGCGCGGAACGGCTCCAGCCACACTTCATCGCCATCCTTGTAGTGACGCATGTGCAACTGGCAGACCGTGGTGCCGCGCTGCGGCCCGTGCGGAATGCCGTCGATCATGAAACCGCAGCAGCCGCAGATGCCATCGCGGCAATCGTGCTCGAACGTGACCGGATCTTCGCCCTTTTTCGTGAGCTCTTCATTCAGCACGTCGATCATTTCGAGAAACGACATGTGCTCGCTGACGTTGGGCATCTCATACCGCACCATCTTGCCCGCGCTGGTGGCGTTCTGTTGACGCCAGATGTTCAGGATGATCTTCATCGTCGGATGCCTCTTACTTGTAGTTGCGCTGTGCGAGATGGACGTGTTCAAAGCTCAGCGGCTCGATGTGGCGAACCGGCTCTTTGTTGTCGCCCTGATACTCCCAGACAGCGGCGTGGCAGAACTGCTCGTCGTCGCGCAGCGCCTCGCCCTCTTCCGTCTGATACTCCTCGCGGAAGTGGCCGCCGCAGCTCTCTTCACGGGTACGGGCGTCGCGGCACATCAGCTCGCCGAGTTCCAGGAAGTCGGCCACGCGTCCGGCGCGTTCCAGGCTCTGGTTGAGCTCGGCGCCGCTGCCGGGGACGTTGACGTTGTTCCAGAACTCTTCGCGAATTTCGGGGATGCGCTTGATGGCGTGGTCCAGGCCGGCCGCGTTGCGCGCCATGCCGCAGTCTTCCCACATCACTTTGCCGAGCTCGCGGTGAATCTCGTCCACCGTCTTTTTGCCCTTGATGGAGAGGAACTTCTTCGTGCGGGCATCCACGGCCTCTTTGGCCGCGCGGCACTCGGGATGGTTCGCATCCACGCCGCCGGGCTTCACCTGGGCCAGGTAGTTGCCGATGGTGTAGGGCAGGACGAAGTAACCGTCGGCCAGGCCCTGCATCAGCGCGCTGGCGCCCAGGCGGTTGGCGCCGTGATCGGAGAAGTTGGCTTCGCCGGCGACGAACAGGCCGGGAATGGTGGATTGCAGATTGTAGTCCACCCACAGTCCGCCCATCGTGTAGTGCACGGCGGGGTAGATGCGCATGGGTTCGGAGTAGGGATCGTCGCCGGTGATGCGCTCGTAGATCTCGAAGAGATTGCCGTAGCGCTCCTCGATGGTCTTCTTGCCCAGCCGGCCGATGGCCTCGGCGAACTCGAGATAGACGCCGCGGCCGCCGGGTCCGACGCCGTAGCCTTCATCGCAGCAGATTTTGGCGGCGCGGGAAGCGATGTCGCGCGGGC
>CAYVDY010000091.1:0-16000 GCA_964450255.1 uncultured Candidatus Solibacter sp.
TCGCTTCCCGCGAATTCTGCACGGCCCGCCCGAACACAATCGAGTCCGGCCGCGGGAAGTAGACGTGCTCAAATACGCACTGCGCCCGCTTCTGCGGCACGGTGTAAAACTCGCGCGTCAAACCCTCCGGCCCCGCCATCACCAGTTCGCCCGGTTCCACGTCGCCGATGTACTGCGCGTCGATCAAATCGAACGCGCACGTCTCGGATGCGAACACGTACACCGGACCGGTGCGCAGATTCATCCGCCCGATCGCCAGCGGCCTGAACCCGTTCGGGTCGCGCGCCACAATGATCCGGTCCTGCGACATCACCACCAGCGAAAACGCGCCCTCAATCTGCAAAAGCGCTTCTCGCAGTGCAGCCGACGCCCCCTTCTGATTGCTCCGCGCCATCAGATGCAGGATCACTTCCGTATCGCTCGTCGCCTGGAAGATCGAGCCGTGCTCTTCCAACTCCGCCCGCACTTCCGCCGCGTTCGTAATATTCCCGTTGTGCGCCACCGCGATGGGGCCCTTGTTGCACGCCACGGAAAACGGCTGCGCATTCAACAGCGCCGTATCGCCGGCGGTGGAGTACCGCGTATGGCCGATCGCCATATGCCCCGGCAGACCGTTCAGCACGCTCGCCGTGAAAATCTCCGCTACATGGCCCATCGACTTGTGGCAGTACACTTCCTTGCCATCGCTCGACGCGATGCCGGCGCTCTCCTGCCCCCGGTGTTGCAGCGCATGCAGACCCAGATGCGTCAGGTTGGACGCCTCCGGGTGCCCGTAGATCGCGAAGATGCCGCACTCTTCGTGCAGCTTGTCAAAAGGCTCGTCGACGCAATCTTCAGGCGTGAATTTCGTCATGCAACATGGTCTCCAGCGCCGTGGCCCACTTCTCTTTCAGCGGAGCCACCGCCGTTTCGATCAGGACTGCACCCCGGTTGCGAATGGTCAGCGAGCCATCCGTAGTTCTGCCGATCCGCACCGCAGGCACACCCTGCGCCGCCGCCAATGCCTCCACTTTTGCCGCGTCCCCAGTCGAGACAACCACGCGAGACGGACCTTCATGATACAGCAACAATTCCGGCCCCAGATCGCTGTCCAGTTCCGCTTCGACGCCGACGCCGGACGGGAACGTGCACTCGGCCAAGGCCCAGGCGAGTCCGCCGTCACTGACATCGTGCGCGGAATCCACCGCGCCGTTCAAAACCATGCTCCGGACGGCCGTGTGCACGCGATTCTCGAAGTCCATATCGAGCTTCGGCGGCAGGCCCCACATCGCGCCCATCACCTGCTTGGCGTACTGTGTACCGCCCATGCGCAGCTCTTCCGCCTCGCCCAGACCGCCGATCACATACACCTGCCGGCCGGCGGCGAGGAACCCGGAGCCTACCGGAGCCTGCGTCTTCAACAGCCCCACTACACCCATCACCGGCGAAGGGAAGATCGCGTCGCCCAGAGTCTCGTTGTATAAACTGACGTTTCCGCCCGTAATCGGCGTTTCGAAGAACTCGCAAGCCTCAGCCATGCCCTCAATGGACTCAACGATCTGCGCCATGATCTCGGGCTTCTGCGGATTGCCGAAATTCAGATTGTTCGTCGCCCCGATCGGCTCCGCGCCTACGCAAGCCAGATTCCGGCAGCACTCCGCCACCATCAGCTTCGTGCCTTCGCGCGGGTCCAGATAGCAGTAGCGGCCGTTGCCGTCCAGCGACATCGCCACCGAAGAACCGGTCTCTTTCACGCGCATGATCGCGGCATCGCCGCCCGGTCCCTGCAGCGTGTTTGTGCGCACCATGTAGTCGTACTGTTCCCAGATCCAGCGCTTGCTGCAGAGGTCCTGCGAGCCCGCCAGCGTGAACAGATCCGCCAGCAAATCCTTCGAGACCACGGCCGGCCCGTCCATCGGCACGTTGCGCGCCGGCTTGGTGAACGGCCGGTTGTAAAGCGGCGCTTCGTCCGCCAGCGGCCGGCTGGGAATCTCCGCGACGATCTCGCCGTGATTCCGCACCCGCATCATGCCATCGTCCATCACCGCGCCTACGATGCGCGCATCCAGGCCCCACTTCTTGAAGACGTCCAGCACTTCCTGCTCGCGGCCCTTGAACGCCACCAACAGCATCCGCTCCTGCGATTCCGACAGCATGATCTCGTAAGGAGTCATACCCGTTTCGCGCTGCGGCACCATTGACAGATCGATCTCGATGCCCGTGCCCGCCCGGCTGCCCATCTCGCACGTCGAGCACGTCAGCCCCGCCGCGCCCATATCCTGAATGCCGGAAATCGCGCCCGTCTGCATTGCCTCCAGGCACGCTTCCAGCAGCAGCTTCTCCATGAACGGATCGCCCACCTGCACGTTCGGGCGCTTCTGCTTGCTCTCTTCCGTAAACTCGTCCGACGCCATCGTGGCGCCATGAATGCCGTCGCGGCCGGTCTTGGCACCCACGTAGATCACGGGGTTGCCCGTGCCCGTCGCCTGCCCGTAGAAGATCTGATCCTTGCGGAACACGCCCAGCGCGAACACGTTCACCAGCGGGTTGCCGTTGTAGCTCCGCTCGAACGTAGTCTCACCGCCCACCGTCGGCACGCCGAAGCAGTTGCCGTAATGCGCGATACCGCTCACCACGCCGTCCACGATGTGGCGATTGCGCCGCCCCACTTCCGGATCGTCCAGCGGCCCAAAGCGCAGAGCGTCCATCACCGCGATCGGCCGCGCGCCCATCGTGAAGATGTCGCGCAGAATGCCGCCAACGCCGGTGGCCGCGCCCTGGAATGGCTCAATGAAGCTCGGATGGTTGTGCGATTCGATCTTGAACGCGATGCACCAATCGTTGCCTTCCGGGTCCTTGCCGATGTCCATGATGCCGGCGTTCTCGCCCGGCCCGCACACCACCAGCTTCGACTTCGTCGGCAGCTTCTTCAAATGCACGCGCGAGCTCTTGTAGGAGCAGTGCTCGCTCCACATCACGCTGAAGATGCCCAGCTCCGTGATGTTCGGCTCGCGGCCGAGAATAGACACAACGCGCTCGTACTCGTCGGGGGTTATCGAATGCGCCGCGACGACTTCCGGAGTGATCTGACTCATTGGCTTATTTATTTATGAAGGGCGAACGATTGGATGAGGGAGTGGAATACGCCGAGCCCGTCGCTGGAGCCCATCAGCGGCTCCGTCGCCCGCTCCGGATGCGGCATCATGCCCATCACGTTGCGCTGCGCGTTCAGCACGCCGGCGATGTCTCGCAGCGAGCCATTCGGGTTATCGACATAACGGAACGCCACGCGGTCCTCGGCTTCCAGTTCATCCAGAGTGCGCTCGTCGGCAGTAAAACAGCCTTCGCCGTGCGCAATCGGAATCACCAGCTCTTTGCCCGAGGGAATCGCGTGGGTAAACGGAGAGTTGGATGTGCCGGACACCAGGGTCACCGGCTTGCAGAGGAACTTCAGACCGCGGTTGCGAACCAGCGCGCCCGGCAGCAGCCCGCTTTCGGTGAGAATCTGAAAGCCGTTGCAGATGCCCAGTACCAGCCCGCCATCGGCGGCGAATTTCTTCACCGCGGTCATGATGGGCGAAAATTTGGCAATCGCACCGCAGCGCAGATAGTCGCCGTACGAAAAACCGCCTGGCAGGATGACGCAATCGGACCTTTTCAGGTCTGCCTCGCTGTGCCAGAGAAACTCTGCCTGGTGGCCCAGATTATGACCTGTGGCGTACCAGGCGTCGTGATCGCAGTTGCTGCCAGGGAAGACGACGACGCCGAATTTCATGGCCTATTCGGCTGCGACCGCCACAGGAGCCGCGGCTACCGCTGCTGCCTTCTTTTTGGTCGCGCGTTTCTTATCGGCCGGCGGTTGACGGTCGATCTTCTTGATCGAGGGGAGGGCGATCTCCAGGACGAATTTCCGCTCGCCCGTCTCGTCGAACTTAATCACGATATGCTGGTCTGTGCAGGAAATTACGCTGCCGGGACCGAATTTCTGATGCTCCACCTGAGCACCGGTCGCGAAGGCGGGTTTACTAGCCATAATGTTTGGGGGGGATCCTCGACACTAGTAGGATAGCAAAACAGCCTTTCCCCTGTCATCCAACCCCTTCCACTACCATGCAAACCGCCCCGATTCCTCATCCATTGCGTGAACTGATCGAGCGTCAAACCGCTGATTTCAAAGGCGCTCAGCTCGCCGCCGCGGCCGAGACCCTCTCTACCGCCTACCGCGCCGGCCTGCCCCCCGCGCTGAACTCCGCGGTGGCCCGCGCCGCCTATCTCGTCACCCGCGTCCCGGCCACTTACGCCGCCCTCACCCGCGCCGCGGCGGAGCTCCCCTTCGAGCCCGAGACCTGGCTGGACCTCGGCGCCGGCCCCGGCACCGCCGGCTGGGTGGCCCCCTGCGACGTGACCTTCGTCGAGAAGAACAAGGACTGGTTCGGCACCACGCCCGGCCGCTGGATCGAGGCCGATCTCCGCCGCCTGCCCCATCTTGAACCCCACGAGGCCGTATCCATCTCTTATGCGCTGAACGAGTTATCCCCCGCTGAGCGCACCCGCCTGATCGCCGAAGGCTGGCACCTCGCCGGCAAAGCGCTGATCCTGGTGGAACCTGGCACCGTGGAGGGCTTCGCCCACATTCGAGCCGCCCGCACCCAGCTCATCGAACTCGGCGCCCACCTCCACGCTCCCTGCCCGCACCAGGCCGAGTGCCCGATGGCCGACCCCGACTGGTGCCACTTCGCCGTCCGAATCGAGCGCACCCGCCTTCACAGAATCGCCAAGGGCGGAGACCTCAGCTACGAGGATGAGAAGTATTCCTACCTCATCGCGCTGAAGGCGCCCGCCACCCCGCCCTCCGGCCGCATCCTGCGCCACCCCAAGATCCACCCCGGTCTGATCGAGCTGACTCTCTGCACCCGGGACGAGGGAATCAAGAACGCCCGCATCACGAAGAAAAACAAGGATGACTGGCGAGTCGCCCGCAAGGCCGACTGGGGCGACCCCTGGCTCTGAATCGGCATCAGGTATACACTGAGCTCAGAACACGGCGCGGCCGCGCCGATACCAGGAGGCTTCGAATGGTAACGAAACGCCCTGCGGTTCAACCCCCAATGAAGACCAAGCTGGCCAAAAGACAACCCAAGCACAAGCTGCTGGGAGGGTTGAAGAGGATTCGGACCGGCTGCTGAACAACGCCACAGTCCGACGGGGTGCACGTTTCCACCCTAGGCAGCGTCTAGCCCTAGTGTGAGGGTCCTTGCGCTCATTGCTTTGCTGTCCCTGGCCGCGCCGGCGCGCGACCTGAAGGAGGTCCTGCGCTCGGTGGAGCAGCGGTACAATCGAGCCGCTACCCTGGAGGTCCACTTCGAGCAGCGGTATCTGGCTCAGGGCGCCGGCCGGCGGACCACGGAATCCGGCGAACTGGCTCTCCGCAAGCCCGGACGCATGCGCTGGTCCTACGCCGCGCCGGCCGGAAAGGTCTTCGTCAGCGACGGAAAAGTCCTTTGGTTCTATTCACCTGAAGAGAACCGGGCGGAGCGCAGCCGGATGAAAGACACCGAGGATTTCCGCGCGCCGCTGGCATTCCTGCTCGGCAAGCTCGACTTCAGCCGCGACTTCGGCAGCTTTGAACTGCGGGAAACGGGCGAGGACTCCACCATCGTCGCCATGGCGAAATCCGAGAAGCTACCCTACACGCGGGTCGAGTTCACCGTGACTCCCCAGAACGTGATCCGGCGGCTGCTGGTGCAGGGCACCGACGCCACCGTGATGGAGTTTCACTTTACGAACGAGCGGCTCAACGCGCCGGTGAACGACGCCATCTTCCGCTACACGCCGCCCAAGGGCGCCGAGATCATGGAGGCCGAGCAGTAAACCATGCCGGAGTTCGCCCTCAAATACGCCGACGCACGCGGCGACATCAAGCAGCAGGTGCTGGAAGCCGCCAGCGAGCAGGAACTGCGCGACAAGCTCACCAATCAGGGCTACCTCATCTACTCCATCCGGCAGCGGGGCACGCTCGGGAATCTGTCGGCCGGGCTGGGCGGGAAGAAGAAGCTGGACGTCGAGAAATTCCTGATCTTCAACCAGCAGTTCGTCACACTGTTCCGTGCGGGCCTGCCGATTCTCAAATGCCTGGATCTGCTGGGTGAGCGGCTTACCGATAAGAAACTCGGGCCGCACGTGCGCGAAATCCGCGACGACGTCCGGCAGGGCTCCCTGCTCTCCGACGCATTCAAGCGGCAAGGATTGTTCCCGGCGATCTACACCACCTCGATCATGGCCGGCGAGCGTTCCGGCGCGCTGGGCGAAGTGATGGAGCGCTACGTCAACTACCAGAAGCTGGCTCTGGCGGTCCGCAAGAAGATCATCCTCTCGCTGATGTATCCGAGCATTCTCATCTGCCTGGTGATTCTGCTTGTCGTCTTTCTGGTCACGTTCGTGGTGCCGCGATTTGCGTCGCTCTACACCACGGCCGCTACCGAACTGCCCGCCCCGACGCGCATCCTGATGGCAGTGGGCGCGGCGGCGGAAGAGTACATTGTGTTCGGCACCATCGCCCTTTTCGGGGGCATCATCGGTCTCCGCTTCTTCCTGCGCACGGAGCGCGGGCAAGGCTGGGCGGACCGCGTGAAGATGAGGACTCCCATCGTCAGCGAGATCTGGACCAAGTATCAGGTGGCGCAACTCGCCCGGCTGCTCTCGACGTTGTTGACCGGCGGCATTCCGCTGGTACAGGGAATGGAGACGGCGGCCCAATCCGTCGGCAGTCCCTTGCTGCGGGGCGCGCTGGCACGGGCGCAGCAGATGGTGAAGGAGGGCAATCCGCTCTCCGGCGCGCTGGCGAGTACAGGCATCGTGCCGCCGCTGGCCATCGACATGATCGAGGTGGGCGAGAGCACGGGCGCGCTGCCTTCGATGCTGAACTCGGTGGCGGAGTTTTACGAGGACGATGTGAACACGCGCATGCAGGCGTCTCTGGCGCTGATCGAGCCCGCCATCATGATCTTCATGGGCATCTTCGTGGCCTTCGTCCTGGTGTCGTTGTATCTACCGATTTTCTCGCTGGCGGAGAGCTTCAACTAATGGCAACCGACGTTCTCAAATCAGTGAATCCGGAGCGCGAAGCCGAGCAGGCGAAGATGCTGGCGGCGCGCTACCGCTGTGAGTTTGTGGACCTGAAGACCACCAAGATCGACAACGAGCTGTTCAAGTCCATTCCCGTGGATTTGATGTTCCGCTACAACTTCGTGCCGCTGGAATCTCGCACCAGCACGCTGGAGATCGCGCTGGCGGATCCGCGCCATTTGAATCTGATCGACGAGCTGTCCATCCTGCTGAAGCGCAAGCTGAAGGTGAAGGTCGCCACGCTCTCGCAGATCGCCGACCTGCTGAAGAAGACTGAGCAATCACAGCGCGTGCTGGACGAGATCACCGAAGGCTTCGCACTCGACGTGGTGGGCGACGACGAGAACTCCGACGAAACGCTCTCCATTGAGAAGCTGACCGCGCAGGACTCCGAAATCGCGCCCGTCATCAAGCTGGTGGACACGACGATCTTCAACGCCCTGGAGCGCCGCGCGTCGGATATTCACATCGAAACGCGGGACACCGAAGTCGTGATCAAGTACCGCATCGACGGCGTGCTGCACTACGCCATGCCGCCGATCGCGAAGGACTGGCACTCCACCATCATCAGCCGCATCAAGGTCATGAGCGAGCTCGATATCGCCGAGCGCCGCATCCCGCAGGACGGCCGTTTCCGCGTGCGCTACAAAGGGCGCCTGATCGATTTCCGCGTCTCCATCATGCCGACGATCCATGGCGAAGACGCCGTGCTGCGCGTGCTGGACAAGGAGTCGATGAGCGAGAAGTTCTCCAAGCTCTCGCTGGATGTCGTCGGGTTCTCGGAGATCGACATCACGCGGTTCCGGCGCTACATCAAGGAGCCGTACGGCATGGTGCTGGTGACGGGGCCGACGGGCTCCGGCAAGACCACCACGCTGTACGCGGCGCTGAGCGAGATCAAGAACGACGAGGACAAGATCATCACGATCGAGGATCCGGTCGAGTATCAGCTCAAAGGCATTACGCAGATCCCCGTCAACGACAAGAAGGGCCTGACGTTCGCGCGCGGGTTGCGCTCGATTTTGCGTCACGATCCGGACAAGGTGATGGTGGGCGAAATTCGCGACCAGGAGACGGCGCAGATCGCGATCAACGCGGCGCTGACCGGCCACCTGGTGTTCACCACGGTCCACGCCAACAACGTGCTGGACGTGCTGGGCCGCTTCCTGAACATGGGCGTGGAGGCGTACAACTTCGTCTCGGCGCTGAACTGCATTCTGGCGCAGCGGCTGGTCCGCGTGATCTGCGAGCACTGCAAGAAGCGCGTGCAGTACGACGACGATTTCCTGCGCGAGAGCGGGCTGAATCCGGACGAGTGGCGCGACCTGCCGGTGTATGAAGGCGAGGGCTGCTTCGAATGCGGCGGCACCGGGTTCCGCGGCCGCAGTGCGATTCACGAGTTGCTGGACCTGAGCGAGAAGATCCGCGAGCTGATTCTGGAGAAGCGGCCGGCGACGGAGATCAAGCGGCAGGCGAAGGAAGAGGGCATGATGTTCCTGCGCGAATCGGCGCTGGAGAAGGTAAGGCTGGGCGTGACGACGATGCGCGAGATCAACAAGGTGACGTTCATCGAATAGAGAGCATGGCGATGAATGTTCTAAACAAAATCCGGTCTTTCGTTTCCGACCCGCCGCCCGAGTTTGTCTTCGAGGTGAGCGAGGCGGGCATTGCGTGGGCGCGTACAGCGGAGCCCGCGGCGGTGCAGTGGGCGCCGCTGCCGGAAGGCTGCATCTCGGTCTCGCCGCTGGAAGACAACGTGAAGGAGCCGCGCATGTTCGAGGCGGCGGTGCGCTCCATCGCCCCGGACCCTAACGGACGCAAGCGGCCGGCGGCACTGCTGCTGCCGGATTTCTGCGCGCGGGTGACCGTGCTGGACTTCGACTCGTTCCCCACCGATGCGGCGGAGCAACTCCAACTGGTCCGCTTCCGCGTGAAGCGCGTGGTGCCGTTCGACATCGAGAACGCAGTCATCGCCTGCCATCCGCAGCCGCGGCCAGGCAGCGGTAAGAAGATGGACGTGGTGGTGGCGGTGATCAACCGCGAGGTGGCCTCGCACTTTGAGGCGCCGTTCCGGGCGGCGGGCTTCCAGTGCGGCGTGGTGACGCTTTCGGCGCTTTCGGCGCTGTCGCTGCAAGGCGACGCTGGTCATGAGCAGGCATCGCCTTCGGTGGTGGCAAAGATGAGCGGGAACGTTATGTCGCTGAGCCTGCTGGAGAACTCAACGCTGCGTATGTTGCGCTGCATCCAGTTACACGAGACCAACGAGCAGGAGGCGACCGACGCGCTGGCGACCACGTTCGCATATGCCGAAGACGAGCTCGGCGCCCGGCCGCAGGTGCTGCGGTTGTGCGGCATTCCGCGCGAGGCGGAGGATCTGCGACGGCGGTGGAGCGAAGAGTTTGGACTGGCAGTCACCGGCATGCAATCGCGGTTTGGCGCGCCAGGCGCGTTCAACGCAGGGCTGTTCGGGTACCTGGAAACGGTGGAGGCGGGCTGAGCGATGAGCGTACGAATACCCATCAACCTGGCGAGCGAGCCCTTCCGGAAAGACCGGCCGATTCTGGTCGCTTCGGCGGTGACGGCGGCGCTGCTGCTGGGTGTGCTGATCATGCTGATCACGATCATCGTGCGGCAACGCGACGCGGCGGCCGAAAGCCGCGAGCTTTCAGCGAAGATCCAGGCGCAGTTGAAGCAGGTGAACGCCGAACATGCACGGCTGGAATCGCAACTGCGGCAGCCGATGAATGCGGCGGTGATGGACCGCAGCGTATTTCTGAATGCGCTGATCCTGCGCAAGGGGATCAGCTGGACCCGGCTGTTCGAGGATCTGGAAAAGGTATTTCCGGGCTCCGTGCGGCTAGTGACCGTTCGGCCTTATGTGACGAGCGAGAACCTGATCCAGCTCGATATGGTGGTGGGCTCGCAAACGCCGGCGCCAGTGATTGATCTGCTGAAGCGGCTGGAACGCTCCGGCATTTTTGGCGCGGTGGCGCTGCTGAGTTCGCAGCCGCCCACTCAAAACGAACCGTTGTACCGCTACAGGGTGAGTGTGAGCTATGCGCAAAAACTTTAACTTCGACCTCAAAGCGCATACGCGGGACCCGCAGCACATGGTGCGGATCGGGTTGGGCGTGCTGCTGGCCGCGAACCTGATTGCGGCGTGGTTTGTGTTCCAGACACCGGGAGGCACGCTGGAGCAGTTGGAGCTGGACATGATCTCCCAGCGGACTCAGTTGGTGAGCCGGCAGCGTTCGTTGGAGCGGCTGAAGAAGGTCGTCGAGAAGGCCACCAGTGGACGGGAAGAAGGCGACCAGTTCATGGCTACGTACTTCCTGCCCCGGCGCACCACGTACTCGATGCTGGAAGTGGACCTGGCCCTGGCGGCACAGGCGGCCGGGATCAAGAGCAAGGAACGGACGTACAGCTACGAGCCGATCGAGGGTTCGGACACGCTGGGCATGTTGAACATCAACGCTAATTTCGAGGGGACCTACGCGGACCTGATCGAACTGGTCAACTCAATCGACCGCTCCAAGCGGCTGATCATCCTGGAACAGTTGCAGGCCCAGCCGCAGCAGGGGTCCGAAGGGCTGGCGATCAGCCTGAAATTGAATGCGTTCTTCCGGATGGACGGCCCGGAGGCCCCGGAGTCAACGGACGACCTGGAACTGCTGAAGACGGCGTCAATGACACCGGCACCGAAGATTCTCCCGGACTCCGCGCCGGCACCTGCCGCAACGAAGCCGGCACTGGCTGCGAAGCCCGTGGTGAAGCCGCCGGTGCAATCGCCACAGGTGAGTGAACCGCGGTCTGGCCCGGCGGGCGCACCGCCGCGCAGACCGACGTTCCGCAGGCCGGCGCGCGGGGAGGAAGAGCAATGAGACCCCCTAAGCTGGAGATGAAGCTGAGCGGGGAGCCGAAGTGGAAAGTGGCGATGCTGGGCGGGCTGTTGGTACTGGCGGCGTACCTTTTCTACACGAACGTTCTGAGTACGGGCGCACCGGACGGACCCGAGCAGACATCGGCGCCGGCAGCGAAAGTGGAGGCGCCGGCGGCAGCGCCCGCTACCGCCACACGGAGCGCAGCGCCGGAACGAGAGGGTCCGAAGACACGGCGTGATCTGGGCCCGTCGAAATCCGGTCCGCGCGAGTTCCGGCCGTCGCTGAAACCGAAGAAGGGCGAAGAGGGCAATTCCGCTGACATCGACCCTACACTGCGCACCGACCTGTTGGCCAAGCTGGCGTCGGTGCGGATTGAGCGGGCGGACAGAAGCCTGTTCGATTACGGCGCGGGCTCGGATCCATCCAAGCCGAAGCTGCCGGAGCCGAAGATCGTAGTGAAGGCGAAGCCGGTGCCGAAGATGATCGGTCCGGAGTTACCCCCGCCGCCACCTCCGCCTGTGGTGAAACCGCCGCCGCCTCCCATCCCACTAAAGTTCTATGGGGCGGCTTTGCCGCTGAAAGGCGGCCTGAGGCGGGTCTTCTGCATGCAAGGCGAAGATGTGTTGACGCCGGGCGAAGGCGAGGTGGTGCAGAAGCGCTACAAGATCATCCGGATCACACCGACGAACGTGGTGGTTGAGGATCTGGAGTACAAGAACGAGCAGACCCTGCCGATAGAACAGGTAGCGGCGGCGACAAACGGATGAACGTGAGACGGACGCGGCGACAGAACGAACGTGGATTTGCCCTGCTGTTGGTGTTTGCCATGGCGGCGGCAGCGGTAGCGATGCTCTATCTGGAGATGCCGCGCGTGGCGTTCGAACATCAGCGGAATAAGGAAGGTCTGCTTGCCGAGCGCGGAGAGCAGTATATCCGCGCGATCCAGCTCTTCTACAAAAAGACAAACAGGTATCCGCAAAAGATTGAGGATCTGGAATCGACGAACAACGTCCGGTTCCTGCGCCGCCGGTACAAGGATCCGATGACTGGGGACGAGGAGTGGCGGCTGATCCACGTGGACTCGGCGGGGCAGTATGTGGATTCGCTGATCCACAAGCGGACGGAGGAGAAGAAGGAGAGCGGACCGAGCGCGCTGTCATCGAACATCATTGGCATCGGCGCATCGGCCGAGTACGTGCCGCAGGCGGGTGAGAAGACGGGCGCGGCTTCGATCCGGCGGGCTAGCGACCGGATCATCCCCGGAATGCCTGGTGGCGGACAGTTGGCCGGGCAGGGTACGCCGGAGGCAGGCAGCGAGGGCGAGCAGTCCCGTAGCGGGCCGGCAGCGCCTCAACAGCAGATCCCGGTACAGCCGGGAATGAGCCCTGCGGGCCAGAGTCCGTTCATCAATCAGCCCGGGCAGCAGACGCAAGGACAGGGACAGCGGCCAGGTTTCCCGACGCAAGGCGTGAACTCGCAGCAGGGCGGCCAGTTGGGGCAACCGATTGGCGTGACGCCGCCTCCTTCTGGAGCCCAGCAGGGCGGCAGCTTCGGGTTCAGCACCGGGTTTGGCGGCAGCGGCGGCTCGACGACGCCGGGGACTCCGCAGGTACAGGGTCAGAATCCGAGCCAAGGACAGTTCGGCGGGTTCGGCGGTAGCGGGCAGGCTGGCGGACAGACCGGCGGCCAGATGGGCGGCGCCGCCAGCGGCAGTTTCGGCCAGAACACATTCGGAAACAACGCGTTCGGCGGCGGCAGCCGTGCCACTCAGGGCACGTCGAGTCAGGCGGTGCAGGCGATCCAGAACATGCTCACGAATCCGCGGCAGGGCATGGGCGGGGCCACGGGTGGGGCCAGCGCGAGCGGCGGGCCGACCCAGGGCGGCATTGTAGGGGTGGCCAGCAAGCGGGACATGGAGGGAATCCGGCTCTATAACGAGCGCTCCAACTACAAGGAGTGGGAGTTCCTCTACGACCGCAAGAAGGCGCTGGAAGCCGAGGGCATGGCCGGCGGTGGGCAGCAGGCCCAGCAGGGCACCGGCCCGAACGGCATGCCGGGCCAGCAGGGCCAGGGGCAAGGCCAGGGTTCCACCAGCGGCTTCGGCAGTTTCGGCGGAAGCAGTAGCGGCCAGCAGCCAAGGCCGGCGCCGGGCAACTTTGGCAGCGGCGGGTTCGGCAGCAGCGGATCGGGCAGCAGCAGCAGTTCCAGCAGCAGCGGCGGCTTTGGCAAAGGCAATTAGGACGCCGCGGCGCAGGCCGGCTGTGGCATCTGCCGGAGCTTGTCCGGCGGGCGGTAGAAGGTGCGCGCATTGCGGGCTAACGTGTTGGGCTGCGGGATGCAGAACCGGAGCGGGACGCGGTTGACCTTGGCGATGGAGGTGACCGCTGCGACTGGCGCATTGGCCGAGAGTTGAGCCTGCGCGAGCTCGCCGGTCTGGGTGATGGCAAGGCGCTCCGTCTGGAGTTTGCGCAGCTCGGCGAGGGCCATCTTGTGCGAACGCTCCAGCGCGGACTTGTACTTCAGGAGACTCCGGAGGTTGGCCTGAGCCGCCACATCCACAAACGGATTGACGTTCTGGGCGAGTAGTTCCTCCTCCCACTGCGCCAGACGGCGGAGCTGCCAGGCGGCATTCAGCAGGTGGCGGAAGGCCTCGTCTTCCAGCCCGGTCTTTGGCCGGACGGAGCAGAAGAGCGAGTCACGAAGCGCGGCGAACAGCGGCCGATCCTGCTCGGAGACGATGATGGTGGCGCCCGGAAAGCCGGTGCGCAGTTTGATGTGAGCGGCCGGACGAGGGCTGAAGGGGATCGCCGGGTTATCGCCGGTGGCCGGAATCTGCTGTGGTGCGTTCATCAAAATACTCCCGAACTCACATTAATACGGCGTGTCAAGGCTTTTCGGCCAATCCGCCATAGCCGCCCTTGAAAACAAAGGAAATTGAGTTCAAAAACCGATGTGAACGCCTCCCGGCTAAGCGGCCAAAACCAGGATTCGCAGAATCTCCTCCGCAAGGCGGGCGATGAGCAGAAGGCCGGGATTGTCCTGGGAGTAGTCCGTGGGGGTCAGTCCGTCCACGGTGATGGACATCGCCACGCTGCCCTTGGGCGTGGAAACGATGCCCACGTCTGAGCGAAGCGCGTCGAGAGAACCGGACTTGCTGGCGACCTGGTACTGGCCGAGGCGGCGTCCGATACCGTCCTTGAACTGCTGCCGCTTCAGAACAGCCAGCATCTCCACGGAGGCCTCCGGACCGACGGCCTCGCCACGATGGAGCTTTTCCAGGAGCACGACCATCTCGCGGGGAGTGGAGACGCCGAGGCCGTATTTCTTTGTGTCTTCGCGCAAACCGGCCTGACTCCAACCGCTGGGCGACTTCAGCGCATTGCCATCGCCGCGGACTTTGCGGAGAGACCGCGTGCGGGGGAGTTCGAGGCGGTCCATCAGGGCATTGACGGAATCGGCGGTGATGCGATCGAGGATCAGATTGGTGGCAGTGTTGTCGCTGACGACGATCATCAGGCGGACCAGGTCGCGCAGTGGAAAGCGCAGCCCGCCCGACATTTCGTGGAGCACACCAGAGCCGGAGACCTTGTCTTCGTCGCGCAATAGCAGGAGTTCGTCCGGCCGGGCTTCGCCCCGCTGGAACTTATCGTACACAGCGGCCATAATGGGCAGCTTGATAGTACTGGCTGTGCGGACGGGTTCGTCCTGGCGGATTCCGATCGCGCGGCCCGTGTTGAGGTTTCGTGCGTAGAGGCTGACCACCGCCGGGAAGTCCCTTATCAACCTAGTGATGGAGGCATCGAACGGAGGCGCGGATTGGACAGCTGCGGCGGAAGCAGCGATGAAGGTTCGTCTTTGCATGAGGTTCCCTGACTGATGGGGGAGTCGTGAAACAGGGTATTGGGGTATCGTACCAGTACCATTCGGCTAGAGTAGCCCCTCTCGGCTATTGACGTTACTGGGAAAAACGTCTTAGATGGTTGTACTGTGGCTGAACAAAGAAAATCACGACGGTTCGAACTCAGATTGCCAGTCGAGTTGGTGCGGTCCGGGTCGCGGCAGATGTCCCAGGTGGGGGAAACGCGGAACGTGAGTTCCGCGGGCGTGCTGTTGTCCGATCCATCCGAGCCGATGGAAATTGGCCAGCCCGTCGAGTACATGATCAGTTTGCCCACGGGCAGGAGCACCGGCGAAGTACGGTTGCGGTGCATGGGCAAGGTGGTCCGGCACGATGAGGACCAGAATGCTGTGGCCGTGACGCTGGAACGGTATGAGTTTGTGCGGGCGCAAGCAGCGCGATACTAAGAGTCCAAGCCTTGCCTGGTAGTTCGGGTTCGTGTAGGCTTAGCAAAGAAACGGCGAAGCTGCATCATGAATCTGAGTCTCGATTTTCCCGATCCCCAGCGTGACGATTCGCTAAACCTCTCCCGGCGGGCGGATTTGGACGCGGCCATCGCCCGGCTGAGGGCGTGGCTGGAAGAACCCAATTCACCCATTCGTGCGATCCGGCATCAACCGGCGCGTCCGGGCGAGGTTGAGGATTTGCCCGAGGGCATCGCCGCGCCGCCGCGGAAGGTGCTGGACGCGGAGGGCATCCGCCAGCTTTACACGCCTCAGGCCGCATGCTTTCGTTCGGTGGCCGCGGGCCGCCACGGCGTGGCGATAGGCCCGCTGAACGGGTTCGACGCCCGCAAACGCCATCACCAAGGCCAGCAACGTGCTCTTGGGCAGATGGAAGTTCGTCAGCAGCGCATCGACCACACGAAACCGGTAGGGCGGCCGGATGAAAAGGTCCGTGCACGCGGATCGTGGTTGGACTTCCGCAGTCGCGCCGGCCATGTGCGGTTCGCTGTGCGGACCAACTCGTACGGATCCCGACCGAGACGGCCCCGCCGCTGAGGCCAGGGCTGCGCTTTCGAGCGCACGAACGCTTGTCGTTCCGACAGCCACGACACGCCCACCTCTTCGGCGGCACGAGTTGACGGCCTCGGCCGTGGCCTCTGAGATCACGTAAC
>CAYVDY010000092.1:0-15914 GCA_964450255.1 uncultured Candidatus Solibacter sp.
GCACAAGGAGGAGCAGGCTCCGTTTTTCGAGACGGTGCTGGTGTTGGGGGGGAAGTCAGAGTACCGAACCGGACTCTCGGCCGGGCCCGGCTTGCCTCATGCGGCGCTGCGAGGGAGCACCTCTTTTTCGATCCGGTGCTGAATTTCCACGCCGGCGACCTCGAGGTCATAGGCCACCTGCAGGTTTAGCCAGTACTGAGGCGAGGTGCCGAAGTACCGAGCGAGGCGCATCGCCGTATCCACTGTGATTGCCCGCCTCCCGTTTACGATCGCACTGATCCGGTTCATGGGAACGCGGAGCGCGCGCGCCAGCTCGTTCAGGCTCACTCCGATTTCCTCCAGCTCATCCCGCAGCAGGCTGCCCGGATGAATGGGCGGCAACTTCTTTCGCTGTGTCATCGATTTTCTTCTCCCTTCCTCAGTGGTAATCGACGATTTCGACGTCGTACGCGTTCCCTTCGCGCCATGTGAAGCAGATCCGCCATTGGTCGTTGATTCGGATGCTGTATGTCCTGGCGCGGCTGCCCTTGAGCGCTTCGAGCCGATTGCCGCGGATTGCGCCCAGGTCTGTGAGGCTGGTGGCGGCATTGAGCCAGCGGAGCCGCTTGCGCGCCTGGTCTTCGATTCCACGGAATCCGCAGCTGCTGTAGCCCTCGTGGAGCGCTCGGGTTTCTTCGCATCGAAACGACCGAATCATACACGTCAAAGGTACTATGCGCGGCGTAGTGCGTCAAGCGGTGAGTGAGACAGGTGAAGCACCACGTTGAAGGGGCCAGGGAGCACTAGGGGGTAGGGCGTCAGGGCACTCTCTGGGCGGACCAGTAACCGGGGCGGGCGCGGATGTGGAAGTCGCCTGGCTTGATGACTCGCAGCTCGAGGTGGTGGTAGCCAGCGGTGGCATCGTCGGGGGTGAAACTGAGCACGTACTGGGAATGGAGTTCTTCGCCGAGCTTGGCAATGGCGTCTTCGAGGCCCTTCTGGCGGGCAAACGGGAGAGTGATGCCGCCGGTAACAGTAGTCAGGACTTCGGTCGTTTCGACTTTGTATTGGCGAGCCAGTTCGGCGAGACCGCCGAGGATGTCGACCCGCTGCTCGGGCGGCGGAGGAGTGGGCTCGAGGCGGTCGCGCGTGGGAATGGAGCCGGGCTCGATGCGAGTGGGTGTGGAGCGCTTATAGCCGGTGGGCAGCTTGGTGGACGGGGCTGATTGTGACGTGAAGGCGGTCTTGAAAGCGGAGTAGGTGGCGGCGTAGATGGTGACGGAGGCTGCCTGGGCCGCAATGGCGACGGATTCGAGTTCGGATTCGCTGCCGCGGTCGCGGGACTCGGAGATGATGAGGAGCACGCGGCGCGTATTTGGACGCTGGCGGAGGTTCTCGATGGCCTGGTGAGCGGCATCGAGCATTCGCGCCTTTTTGAGTTCACCGGGCCGGAGTAGCTGGAAGGCCAAGGACAGGCGGCCGGTGTCGTTGGTGCACTCCTGGCGCCAGCGAATGACCTGATCGAAAGTCAACAGAGCGGCGCAGCCGCGGTCGCCGGTGATGAGGGGTTGGACCATGGCTCCGATACGGCTGACCTTCTCGAGTGCTCCGGCAGAGATGCCGGAAGTTTGAACGGCGATAACGAGGGCGATGGGGGAGGCGCCCGTGGTGAAAGAGTCGACGGTGAAGTTTTGTGGGCGGCCGTTATAGAGGATTAGGAAATCGGGCGACTCCAGCCCCTCGACGGCTTGGCCGCGGACATCGGTGATGGTGGCGGGTACGACGACGAGCCGGGATTGGATGTCGAAGGTGGGCTGCTGGGCTGTGAGTGGGGCCAGGAGAGAGAGAAGCGCTACGGCTGCGTTGAGAGGCGAAGGACGCATTAACTGGGGTGGACGTGACCGGGTGGCCGGGAGTTACAGCGGGGTTGGTGGGGAGGACGCCGTTCGTTCCCAGCTAGAGAGTGTCCGGGTCGCGACCAGGCTAGCCAACCGACTCTCTGATCACCCGTGGCTACTGGTTTCCGGCCGAAGCCTGTTTCACGAAAGCGGCAACGTCTCTCGCCGCCTTGGTTTCCACGCCTGGCTTCTGCAGAAACCCGAGATCGCGGAACCAGTCGATGTACCGGTATTGCCACGTGCCAAACGGGATTCCGCTGCGATCGGTCAGCCCGCCCGTCATGCGGCTGCCGTCGGTCAACGGATCGCCCGGATGCCGGCCGTTGCCATAGATGTGCATCTCGATGTTGGGCACGCCGATGGCCAGCATCGCGCTGAAATACTCCATCGCCCACACGGCATGCCTGCTATCGCCCGAACCGCCGCAGACCGTGAAGGCTGGTGGAACATTGCGAGGGATCGGCGGAGCCGTGCGATTTCGCGCGAAAGGCGAGGGTCCTGGATAGATGATGCCCGCGAAGTCGGGCCGCGCAGTAATGCCTGCGAGAGGATCGCCGGCGCCGCCGTTCTTCCTGTCGAATTCATCAAACAGGACCGCAGCCGCTGAAGCCAGCTCGGCCCCAGCCGAGAAACCCATGATGCCGATCCTGTTCGGATCGATGTTCCACTCCTTGGCGTAGGCTCGCACCAGCCGTATCGCCTGCATCGCGTCGTTGACGCCGTCCACCTGCGGATTGTAGCCATCCGGCCGCAGCCGGTTTCGTAGAATGATCGTGTTCACGCCGTAGTTGTAGAAGAACGGAACGAAATCGGCGCTCTCCCCTCCGACGTTCAGCGTGTGGTGGCCGCCGCCAGCCGCCAGGATGATCGCCGCGCCCGTATTCAGGCTGCGATCCACCACGTGTACTTCGATGGACGGATTGTGGATGTTCACGATGCTGTTGATTCGCCCAGGCACCGTCTGGCTCATGTTGTACTTTTCGGCTTCGCGGACCCGCTCCATCTTCAGAAAAGGCGAGCCCGGGGGATACAAGGGGATCACCACGCCGCCTGCCACGATGGGTTGCGGCGCGTAGCGAGCGTCCGTGCTGGGCCCCGGCGCGGGTATGCCGAGCGGAGCGGGCAAGGGGGGCAATGGTGCGCGAGACGGGTTCTGCCCACTCGCGGTCGAAACCGCCAGTGTCAGCATGAGCACGGAAATCAGAGCGAGACCATTCCAGTGTGAGTGCATTTCGTGCGACGAACCTAGCCTCCCATCATAGTGCGATCCGCACTAATCAGGACGGGCCTCAGTGTTCTCGCGGCATACTCCCGCCGGATGGACCCAATTCCCTCACGCCGCCCCGGTTCGGAATGCCTTCCGCCCCTCGCGCCCAGCCAGGAACGGGTACATTCGCCGGTACAACTCTCCCGATACCACCACCTCGCATTTCGACGGCTCGCCGGCGTCAAATGCGTAGCAGGGCCACCCGTAGATCTCTGTCTGCCGCGGATGCCGGACTTCGTTCCACGGGATCAGCAGCGGCTTGTGCAGCAGGAGTCCCCTCACGGCAAAGTAGAGTCCCTCCGTGCTTGCGCCCGCTCTTACACAATGGTAGTAGCGGACGCGGCCGCCACTGCCGCTGTCCTGGAGCACCGTCCACACGTCTTCCGGAGGTGTGCACCCATATGCTCGCGCCAGGCGATGCCACCCGCTGAGGGCGCCCATGATCCAGTGGACCAACCCGAACAACAGCAGCAGGGAGACCAGTATTCCAATCACGATAGCCAGCGCAAACAGCACCATGGATTCCTGAGCCATAGGTCACCTCGGCCGCAGGCGGCTCAACTTGAAGTCAGTGCGCCGCGCAGCCGGATCCCAATTCGGGTCGTACTTTGGATCGTCGGTATAGACGATATCGCCCTTGCCATTCACCCAGCGGTGCTTCCACTGATTGGACCCCTGCTCCAGTTCGCCCGTGTGCGGGTTGACGTATTCCTCCTGGGCGGTCATGAACAACCACATGCTGTGGCGGATCTCGGCGTTGGTCTTCTGCCTGTTCTCGACGATCTGGCGTGCGACGTTCTGGATGTACCGTTGCGTCTCCAGTGCGTTGGCGGCTCTCTGCGCGGCGCCGCGCTGTTCCCCAACTACCCATGCCGGGTTACCCTGCAGCGAAGTCTGGATCACTTCGAAGAGCGGCACGGCCTTGTCGAACTCGGTGGCTGGCGCGCGCACCGTGAGCGTCTCTCGATTCATCCACGTGCCCAGCATCGCCTGACCCGTGTCCTCGATCACGGCTACCAACTTCTCCTTGAAATGCACCCCGCCCTCGTCGTACGTCACTGCCAGCAGACCCGCATCAAAGCGGTATGTGCCCGACGCCGGGTTCGCCGCGGCGCGATCCCTATAGTGCTTGGCGAGGCCGGGCAGCGGTTTGCGCTCCACCACCTGCACGTTTCGCGCGGCCGGACGCTGCCGCTGAAACACGAATCCGCTCAGGAATGTCTGCGCGTCCATCAACGGCGCGACGGTCATGCCCATGTAACTGGAGCCGACGGGAAAATAGCCGCCCTGCAGCCACCGCGGATCTTTGTACGCGAAGTTGGGCAGCCAGTGCATCATCACGGTGCCTGCTGCGTCGCTCTTCACCGAGAAGTCGACCTTCGCGCCCACCGTGTTCATGGCGCCGGTGCTCGTCAGCGGATTCACGCGCAGAACGCCTCCTTCCGCCCTCCAGCCCTCCGGCAGAAGGATCGTAAACGCGGACTCCCGCGGTTCTGTGTAGCGATGCAGCACCAGGATATTTCCGCCGGATTTGACCGGCGTGGGCGGCCCTGCCAGACCATCCACGGAACAGCCGATGCTGACGAGGAGTACGAACGCGCCGGCGCGGTGCATGGTGCCTCCAGCTCAGACCGGCCGGCATGCCTACCAGTCAGCCCGGAACTCAGACCTCAATATGTTAAACCTGAACAGACCTGCGGTAAATCCTACGTTCCGGCTAGTCCTTATGTGGTTAAAGCGGCTCGCGCTACGGCCAGGCGGGCCGGTCCGCTCCACGCCCCACCCGCCCGCACATGGACCTCGACCTGCCCATCCGGTAATGCCTCCGGTACTTGGAACGAGATCCGGTAGACACCCGGAGACGCCGTCGGCTCAGGCGCGGAGTTCAGCTCCATCTCCACCCCGTTCAGCGCCATGCTGACCCACGCACATCCCTCACCCGGCGCCCATCGCCCCAAGCCAGTGGCGTGGACTGCCGCCGTTGCGCCCGGTTCCACCGGCGGGTGGCCATCCAACGGGAACAAAGCGGGAGCCGTTTCGGCAAGCGGCGCTTCCAGAAAACCGGTTCCGTTTGCCGTTTCCACCCGCAGCCGAAGCACTCCGCTCAACTCCTCCGGCACCTGGAACTCGAGCCGTCCCGGGAGCGCATCCAGCACCTTTACACGATGCTCATTCTCAAAGAGCAGTGCCTTGCGATCCATCGTCAGGTGCGCGCCACGCACCAGCGCAAGGCTGCCCGGCGCCAGTCGCGGCGTGTGGTCCGCCGCGTTGACGATCGCCGCCAATGCCGGCCGCGGCGCGATCTGAACGAAATCCAACTCCTCGCCGTTAATCCCCAATGCGGCCAGCGTCATCCTGCCGCCCTCGATACGGCCCTTCAAGTAATGGTGCGCCGATACTCCGCGACCCGACAGGCCGTGAGGCAGATAGGGGTAGAGTCCGGCCCCTCCTCCACCGCTGGTCACATACACGGTTCCGCGCCCGTCCTCAGCGATCAAGCCGTCGCGGACCGGCAGCGTGCGCTGATACAGGTGCTCGTGGCCGTTGAATACCACCGGCACTGAGTACTTCTCCATCAGCGGCGCCAAACGCTCGCGCGACAGCCGCACAAACGAATCGTCCCTGTGCAGGCCCGCCGTGTAGGGCGGGTGGTGATAGATCACAATTCGCCAGAAACACGGACTCTCCGCCAACTCCTTTTCCAGCCAGGCCAGCATCTTGTTCTCTGCCGCCGGCGCCATCAGCGGATCATTGGAGTCCACCGACACCAGATGCACCGGCCCGTAGCGCATGGCGTAGTAAGTCAGATCGCCCGACGCACCCATCCGCAAATTCAGATAGGGCCGCACGCTCTGCGTGTAGTACTCATGATTGCCGGGGCAGGGAAAGAACGCCGCCCGCCCCATCAGGGCCGAGTAGGGACGCAGATAGCCGTCCCGCAGATCCGCATAACTGCCCGCTGGATAAGCCAGATCGCCGGTGTGGAGCACGAAAGCCGTATCCGGTTCGCTGGCCATCCTCGAAGCGATTGCGTACTGTTCGGCTCCGCCGGTGCCGGAGTCGCCCACCACCAGAAACGTCAGATGCTGCCCGTCCGGTCCGGGTGTCTGGAAGACTGATTCCGTTCCACTGGCCGCCCCATTCCAGCTCACCCGGTAGGTGATCGTCGCCTCATCCGGCAGGCCGGTGATGTTCGCCGTCACCACGTGCAATGGCGCATCGAGTCCGGTGTCGGCAGGGCTGAGCGCACGCTCTGTCAGCCCGGTGCTGTTCCAGGCGCCGCCGCCAATCCGCCACTCCAGGGTGCCCCCGCCGCTCTGAGTGGTCAGCCAGTGGAGAACCGCCCGCCCGTTAGGCAACAACTGCAGGCGCGCCGAGGCCGGTTCCGGCGCGGCTCGTAAGACCGGGCCGGCAGCCACGGCAGCCCAAACCAGCTTTAGAAATTGGCGGCGATCCGCGTGTGCCAATTTAGTGACCCTCTGCCTTTAGCTGCTCATCCAGGTGCGCGTAGCGGGCCTGGATTGTGTGTAAGATCCACTTCACGGCCTCATCATAATCCTGGTTCGAATAGGGCTTGACACTGTCTTCGTTCGCTGCCGACGTCGTCAGGTCGATCGCCCGCCACGCCGTCTCTTCCAGCCAGCCGCCTCCACCGCCTGCCAGTTCGTTGATCTCCCGCAGATGCCTCAGAAAGCAATCACGCAGTTGCGGAACCTGCATTGCTGTCCGTAGCAGCGCGTTTTCGTCGATCCGGACCCAGATCGGGTAGTCCCAATAGTTCATCGCAGAGCTCTTGTCCCACGCGATCACCTCGAAAAGGTCCGAGCCCGCCCCCGGCTGGTACAGGTAGAAGTTGTTCATGCCGTTCACTCCCACCAGCCCGTCGATCTCGCCCAGGTAGATCTCCATCGCCACATGCCGCAGGAACCGGCTGATGTCGATGCGCGGTGAAACATCCACAATGAACGTATCGGGCGTCGTGCTGTTCAACGCCTGCACCAGATCGACCAGTGCCTGCGTGTTCGGGGTCTTCTTGTTCGTCTTCAGCTCGAACGGCACCGGAACGTACGCGTCGGGGTCGGTGCCAAGGTCCTCAAAATGGTACGACGAATACAATTTGTATTCGTACAGCCAGCCGGAGCTGTTATAAAACGTACGCGCCAGAAACGGCGTGTCGATATCTTCTGTCATCAGAAACAATCCCAGATAGCTGCCATTGATATTCACGCGCGCGAACGCATCGCGCGGCGCGGCCAAGCCAGCCAGCCGGAACATCTGCATGCTGAGATAGTCCCGCAGCATCGGTGGATCCTGCGACAGGTTCAGGAGGATGAGCGACTTCTGTTTCAAAAACCGCCGCCCGCTGACATATTCGTCGAATGAAACCTTCAGCGACGGCTTGGCCGCGAGGCGGCTCGTGCTTCCCCTGCTGCGAATGGCTACATTCTCCACTACGTGCCCTGCCCATTCGAAGGTGGCAGGGTAATTCGTATTCAGCAAGTAGTTCTCCCGGAGCGTCTGCCAATCCGTCTCGGACAGCGTCAGGTTCACAGTGTGAAGAATCGCCGGTTCGAACAGCGGAGTGGAAACGTCGATCAACGCATCGGGCGCCTGTGCCGCCATTGGGCTTACTCCGGCGGCGCATAACGCCACTATCTTAACTAAGTTAGATAGTCGCATTGGCTCAACACCATTTATTTGACAATGATCCGGAAAACCCCACGGCGAAACCAAACTCGCCGCCAGTATACACCCCGCCGCCAGTTATCGAGCCTGTAATGTGCGGCGCCCGGCCTCGATCTTTCGGCTGCCACTGCGCCGGCCCGCGTCGCGCTACTCCACTACCGGGAACCGGTCGAAGGTCCGCTCGACCTTCCTGCCCATCACATGCTTGTCAGCGAAATCCAGCAGCGCCGTCCAGTCCTCCGCCGTGAACGCATGCCCGTGCTTGCCGTAATTCACGCCCAGAAGATACTCTGCACCGAACAACGCATACGCCGGGCGCGCGACCAAGATCGATTGCCGCACCGCCTCGGGCAGCGAAATCGTATCGCTCTCCCCTTCCAGCGCGATAAACGGCCGCGGCGCGCACAGCGCCAGAAACCAGTGCTGATCAAACGGCAGCCTCTCCCGCTGCCCGCGAAACTGGTGCAGGTGCGGCGAGAACCAGTTCGGGTATTTCGTCTCCATCAGGTCGAGTGTTTCGCTGCCGCGCGGTCCGGCGAAACGATAGGCGCCCATCCCGCCGCCGCCCGTCACCACCGGCGCGCCCATCAGCCGCTCGTCGAACGCCGCCGCCACCAGCGCCGCTTTCCCGTGCCGCGACACGCCCGATATGATCAGCTTGCGTTTGTCGATCGCGCGGTCCGTCACCAGATAATCCGCCACGCGCGAAGCGCCCCACGCCCAGCCCCCCAGAATCCCCCAGTCATACCCGGGGTACGCCGGGTAGAACCGCGTATTGCGGAACGCCCAACTTCCGTCCGCATTCCGCAGAGTCGTGTCCTCCGCGCAGTCGTTCGGGTTGAAGATCGCCAGCGCATACCCGCGCCGCAGAACGTGGGCGTAACGGCCCGCCGCCTCTTCCGCCGATTGCACCGGCGGCGTCGCCGCGGGCTTCGCATTCTCTCCCGGCCCCACCATCCACAGCACGTTCTGCCCTTTTCCCTGATTCGGGCCGGGAGGCAACCGCGGCAGGGCCGCCGCACCGGGCGGCGTGCTGCTCTGAAGGATGATCGCCGGAAACGGACCCGCCCCTGCCGGAGTGAAGATGCCCACATTGAGGCTCAATGCGTTCTTTGGGCCAAACGTCAGCCGGATCAGCCGGTATCGCGCGGCACCCCCGAGCACACTCTCCGCCTGCACCTCCGTCCCCTTCACGTTTCCAGGCGCCGGTGGCATCCGCCCCACCGCGTAATACTGCAGAACCTGCCGGATCTCCTTGCGCCGCTTCGCCCATTGCGCCCGCGTCGTCACCCTCGTTCCGTCGTTCATAATGAACACGTCCGGCATCTCCGGACGCAGCGGCAACTCCTTCACGCCGGGCATCGAGCCCAGCGTCGTCCGGATCGGAGGGATCGGAATCTCTTCCTGTGCGGCCACAATGGTGGCAGCGGAGATCCACACAGCCAGGAATCGGAGCATCGCCGGCCAAGCTATCACACGGAGATCACGGTAGAGTTACGAGGATGGCCAGGACACCGCTCACCACCGCGCTCCGCCAGGAGTACGCCCACCTCTTCGACACGTGCGTAGCCGACCCCGTCCGCCAACCGGAAGTCGAGCGCTGCGCCGGCGGCGTCGAGGCCGGCCGGCCCCGCTATGAGGCCGTCGGCAATCCGCACCGCATTCCCTGGTACGTCATCGGCGTCATCCATTCGATGGAAACGGGGCTAAGCTTCCAGCGCCACCTGCACAACGGAGATCCGCTCACTGCCCGCACCAAACGCGTGCCGCCCGGCCGGCCTCTTTCCGGTGATCCGCCCTTCGCATGGGGCGACAGCGCAGCGGATGCCCTCAAGCTCCAGCGCCTCGACAAGTGGACCGATTGGACCATCCCCGGCATGCTCTATCAGATCGAGGCCTACAACGGTTTCGGCTATCGCACTCGCCATCCCGACGTGTTGACCCCGTATCTCTGGAGCTTCAGCAACCACTACAAAAGCGGCAAATATATCGCCGATGGTACCTGGTCCCAAACCGCGAAAAGCGCCCAGTGCGGCGCCGCCGTCATCTTGCGGAGGCTCGCCGAGCGGGGTCTCATTCAGTTCTCCCGCGATGGCGTTCCAGTTGATGGCACACCCGCCGAGCTGAAACCCCTCGTCCGATTCTCGATGACCCAAAGGTCTGATGCCGCCGCTCAACTGCAGGAAGCGCTCAACAGGTTCCCAGGCATATTCGTGAAGGTCGATGGCGTGCCGGGCAAGGCCACTTCAGACGCCTGCCGGCGCGTCTTCGGGCACTATCTCGCCGGAGACCCCAGGGCGTGATAGAGCCCACCCAACGCAGCGCAAACTCACCGTACGCGACTGCGCAAACTGCTGGATCTCTATCTACCGTTAGATCCGGTTCCTGGCCACTCTGACCGTCTTCGTCCCCGCTGACCTACCCGCAACTCCTGCTCCAGCCCTCGTTCAGTCATCTTCGGACGCGCCGCCGGGGCCCCCGCCAAGACCCGGCGCGCGCACCAGCGCTGCGCGCAACTCGTCGATGTCTTCCTGCATCGCCGCTGCAGCTGCAACTGCAACCGCCTTGGTCCGTAACATCCTGGAGGCCAGTTCCAGGCTCTCCCCCCGCCTCTGTCCGCCGGCCCTCCGCGATCAGCACCGCCGCGTCGGCCAAATGCATCGCATCCGGGTCGTGCAGCCCCCGTTTGGCGGCCCGGCCCAGGTACTCCCGAGCCATCGCCACGTTCTGTCCATGCCGCGCCTGGAAGTAGGCTGCAGCGATATAGATGCCCCCGCGCGCAGGCTCCGCCACTGCCTCGATGTTCCCCAGCGCGCGTTCCAGCCAAACTCCTGCCGCTTGCCACTCTCGGCGGTCCAGATGCCACGAATGCCTCAGCAGGCATGTGAAGACGGCGTCCGGCGTGGCGTCAGTGCCCTCGCTCATCACCTCCACCAGTTCCGCCGGCCAATGCTTCGGCCGTTCAGCCAAAGACAGGCCTGCCACCGCGGCAAGCGCTGTCCAGCGCCTGCCCTCCGGCCGGTTCCTGAGTAACATCAACAGCCGGCCGCCGTCCGTGGTAGTTCCGCCAAGGTGAAGGGGGATCAGCGTCGCCAGTGCCAGCATCGCGGACACTAAGCCGAACATCACCAGAATCCACGCCAAATTCGGGTTCGTCGTCCGCAGGGCATAAGCTGGCAGCAAAGCCGTAGCGCCCAACAGAGAGAAGGCCGGTCCGCCGGCCATATACCGGATCATGCTGCCTCGCGATGCCTGACCGTACTCCTGCGATACGCAGGCAGCCATCCCGCCCCACAGCGACAACACCCGGTTGAATGAGAACTTCAGCCGTTCCCCGCAGCGGCTAATGCGCAAAGGGCCCGCCACGAACAGGTAAAACCGAAAGCCCGAGGCCAAGCCGCCCACCACATGCCCAGCCTCGTGCAGCGCCACCGCCAAAAATATGGTCACCGGAAACACCGCGATGATCCACGCCTGCGGCCGCGCCAATGGCCCCGCGGACTTCAGCATCCCTCCGATGCGATGGCCGACAGCCGCCCCCAGAAGCGCGAATCCAATCGTCCCCACAATCAGGATCCACCTGTTCCGCGCCTTCTGCCGATTCGCCGAGACCGGCGTTGTTTGCGTCGCCATCCCAATTTCCCTTCCTTTCCCCGACAAAGACCGTTGCCGTCAGGAATCCTGAGCCCTTCACTACGCATGCGTCAATCGCGGGCCGACGCTCATCCCCACCTCTGCTGAAATGGAGGCCGGCGAGGAATTTCAGCGGACTGATGGTGGCGCCTTCCACCGACATCCCGGCGCCCCGCAGCGGCTCCAGCAAGCCCACTTCCCCGCCGTGGCCAAGATGAGTATCGCCTTGAAAATACCCCAATGGCTCACCGTACCATTAGCACCCGCCGTCGCGAAACCGGCAGCCAGAGCGGGAAATGCATCGAAGGGTGAAACTCATGTACCATCCCCCACGAAGTTTGCGAGTTGATCCCTGAACCCGCCAGCAGTAGCGTGATCACCGGCACCGCAGCCCCCGCCAAGATCACCAAATCAGGTCTCTCACAGAGCCACCGGGCCCTTGACCCGCATCCCATCCGGCAGCGGAAATAGCCCGCAATAGATCAGAGACAATTCCACCAGCGCGGCCAAACCGGCGCGGACGCGGCACCCCCACCACGATTTATGCCAGATCATTGCCCCTCCCCTTTCACTAGTTCCAGGAACAGCTCGCACAGCGGCAGCGGCTCCACGTCCACCGCGTGCGCCCCCAGACCCTGCGCCCGTGCCGCCACTGCCCTTTCAATCAGCGGCCTCGCCTGACCCATCCTGCCGTGTATCTCCTGCGCGTTTGGCTCGGCCGTTATGAACGTCCCGCCCCATGGCGGATCTGGTGGTAGCCCTCAAGCTCCAGCTCGCGGTACGCCTTGGCCACAGTGTTCGGATTCATCACTACCGTCTCCGCCAACTTGCCTATCCCCGGAGGCGGAGCCCCCGGTTGGAGGGCGCTGGAACGCCGGGCCGGGTGACAGGGTGAGGCTTGTCTCGGTCAGCACCCAGACATCTACGTCCATCGATGCCATCTGTTGAAGGAGACGAGGCGTGCGGATCCCGCTCAGCAGCGGGCGGTTGAGATTCCAGGTCGCAATCCGCACGTCGGCCCGGACTGGCATTTTTGCCCGATGGTCACGGATAGCCGCGCGCCCCCGCCGCAAACACAAAGGGCGACCCCTCATCCTGCCTCTACCCACGAGACCTGCGCCTCGCAGATGCTAGCTGTCATCTCCGCCCGCTGTACGGCGTACGCCGTTGGCATGGACACGCAATGGTCGCAATGCCGGTGGAGGCGGGGCAGCTCTTCAGCAGAATGCCGGGATCGCCCTCAAACTGTGATCCACTGGACTGGATACCTCCTTATCGGAGAATCCCAACTGCAAACAGAATCGGTTATTCTCGGGAGAACTTTAGCCGTTTTGTGAGCCCGGGTGCGCGGATGAGAATAGCGGCCTCACTGCCAAGCTCTCCCAAGTTTCTTTTCCTGCCTGCCTGAACCAATTATGCGGATCTCTGCCGCGGATACAACTATACGTTTGGGTCTGACAATCCGTATTAATCCGCCCGCCGCGTCAAGGCATCGGCGCGCCGTCTTCCGGCGGCTTCACCTCGCTGCGCACAACCACGATCGTGAACTTCGCCACCAGTGCGGATATCGCCCCGATCGCGGCCAGCAGCGGAGCCACAATCGCTCCCACTGCCGCCACCGAAACGGGAATCTCCATGAACGTGTGGCCTTCCGCGTCCTTCACGACAATCCGCTGCACGTTACCTTCGTGGATCAACTCGCGGACCTTATCCACCAGGTCCCGGCCCATTACCTGAATCTCTTCAACGAAATGATCGAATCCCATGCCCTGAATTACGTGGACCACCCCCGGAATGTTCCACTCAGCGCCAACAATCCGGTCACCTCTGCGTGCCTATCTTCTCCGCCCGTCGCTCCAGAAACGGCTTCTCCGATTCCACCTGGCCCCACCGGCACGCTCTCCAGCAAACTGCAGCGATCATCCAGCCGCGCCTCCGCCGTAAGCTGCACCCGCGAGCCCGCCGCGCTGGAATCGCCCGCCCACATCCGCGGCGGCTGCTCCGGAATCGGAAATCACCGTGCGTCGTCCCATGCCCGATCCACACGCTCCAGCGCCGTGCGCGGGATCTCCTGATCGCTGCGTGCTCCGCCACGCGCTCACCGCCCCTCAGGGCCGCGCCAACTCCATGACGCTGTCCTGGCAGATGATCGTCGAGTCCGTGCGTCCGCGCATCACCTGCGTCATCTCTCTGGCTGCCCGCGAGTTCGCGCCCGATGTAGTGGAGATCGTCAACTGCCCGGGTCTGGACGTCGACTAGCACCCGAGGTTCCGTCTCACCCCGATGCCACATCAGCGCGCGCCGCCGCGACTGGTGGCCGAGTGCTTCGCCGAGACCGAATGCACGGTCGCCATCCACCAGGGCTACGGCAGTTTCGCCGTCGATGGCGAAGTCCATAGGCTGAGGCCGGAAATGCTCTGACCGGCAAAACGCCGCCAGGCTGCCATTTTCCGCCTCAAATACCCCCGCCAACGCCGCATCTCCGCGCCGGAGTGGCGACATTTCGTCAACTGACCATATTTCGGCAAGCCTCTGAACATATCTCCGCGTAGGGTGTGCGCCCGGAGGGCGCTAAAGTGCTGACAGGACTGCATACTCCGGTCCCGGGCGTCATTGGCTACTCTCCTGCACCGCATTAGCTTTGACCGATTTCAACTCAGAGGACCCACATGCAGACTCCCAAAGTGTTCGTGCCCAGAATGTTTCTCGTACTAGGTCTAACCGTTGCGCTGAGCGCGGTTCTACCGGCCGCTCCAATTGCAGGCTTGGCCGGCTGCGCCACCACCACCAACTACGGCTCAATCGGAGCGGGCTGCCAGCTCGGAGATAAGCAGTTCACCAACTTCAACGTCGGCGCAGCAAATACTATTCCCAGTAACTGGGCGATGACGTTCGAGATTTTGAACTCCGGCACCTTCCGCCTCGACTTCGCACAAGGGACACAGGGTTCCTTGCTTCAATATCCCGCGGGCCCATGGACCGTCTCTTACAATGTGCAGATTGATACAAACATGGCGCCCAATAACTTCATCACTGACGTCGGCGTCTCCTTGAACCCCGGTGCGTTTGGGGAAGGTAACGTCCGGAAGACGGTTACTGACCTCACTCCCGGCAATGTGGGCTTCGTTCTGGGAGTTGGCGTTGCCAACACCCTCGCCGGCAACCCCATTCAGTTCCCTCTCAACCCTGCCTCACAGTGGATCCGCGTTGTCGAGGTGGTTACCCTGACTGGAACCGGTAGTGCGCTGTCTTCCTTTACCGATGGTTTCAGGCAGTCCGGTGGTTTCCAGCCGTCCGCCATTCCCGAGCCGGCAACCTACGGCATGATTGGACTCGGTCTCGCGGCTCTCGGCCTCGTCTCCAGACGTAAAAGGACCTAGTTCACGGACACGAATCGAACCTTCGCCGCGCTGGCCTCAGGGTCAGCGCGGCGGCTCGCGTGAACGCGTACTGTTGGCCGGCGCAACCCCGCAGCCGCTGCCCCAACTGGACTGATCGCTCATCCTCTGCCGATCGTCACCAATCGTAGATCGTCCGGCTGCAACTGACAGAAGTGGCTGGCCGAGCGGCGCAGCCCTATGCAGTCGCCGCCGGCGGTTCGGCCACCACGCTGCGCTCCACCGGCGAAGAGAGGATCAGGCTGGTGGAGGTCATGCCAAAGGCCGTCAGGCGGTCTATCAGCTTTTCCAGGCCGGCTACGGAACTGGCTTCGACTTTGAGGATGAAGGCGTGATCGCCTGTGCAGCGGTGGCACTCCATCACTTCGGGCATCTCGGCGGCGGTGGCTGCCAGGCGCTTCGCGGTGCGCTCGTCGCCGGCGACTGTGATTCGGACGAAGGCGGAGACCGGATAGCCGGCGAGGCGCGGGTTCACGGCGGCGTGATAGCCGGTGATTATGCCGGCTTCTTCCAGGCGCAGGACTCGCTGCTTCACTGCGGGCGTGGAGAGCCCCACGCGGCGGCCCAGTTGAGTGAAAGACAGGCGGGCGTCGCGCTGCAATTCGGTGAGGATCTTCCAACCGATCTGATCGAGTCCATTTTGTAAAGTCATTGGGATCGAACACCTTCCGAACGGTAACTTGCGGCGGCCTAAGACCATCGTAACTGCATTTATTCTCGCGGCGGCTTTCCTTAGTATGGGGATCAGCCATGCTAGAAAAACGTAGTTGGGCCGAACCGTTCCGTATCAAGATGGTCGAATCCGTGCGGATGACCTCCCCCGCCGAGCGACTGCAAGCGATGCAGGAGGCGGGGTATAACACCTTCCTGCTGCGCTCGCGGGATGTGTACATCGACTTGCTGACGGACTCGGGCACGTCGGCGATGAGCGACCGGCAGTGGTCCGCGATGATGCTGGGTGATGAGGCCTATGCGGGCAGCGAGAGCTTCTACCGGATGGAAGAGGCCGTGCAGCGGCGGTATGGGTACAAGCACGTCATTCCGACGCATCAG
>CAYVDY010000093.1:0-13899 GCA_964450255.1 uncultured Candidatus Solibacter sp.
GGCTGGCCGTGCGTCTCCCGGACGACCGTAAGGGCTGGGTCCAGCGCGGCGATCTCGTCTTCAACCCCAAGGTCCGCGAAGTCCCTGAGCTGGTCGAGCTCTCCCGCCGTTTCCTGGGCCTGCCCTACACCTGGGGCGGCACCTCGTCGTTCGGCTACGATTGCTCCGGTTTCACCCAAATGCTGGTCCGCCGCGGCGGTGTCCTGATGCCACGCGACGCGCAGCCGCAGGCCGATTGGGGCTCGATGGAAAAGCTCGAAGCCTCCCAGTTGCAGCCCGGCGATCTGCTGTACTTTGGAGCGACGGCCAAGAAGATCACGCACACCGGCTTCTACATGGGGAACGGCGAATTCATCCACGCGACGACCAGCGACAAGCCCGTGCTGCAAATCAGCAGACTATCGGAGGCGAAGTGGACGAAGTTACTGGTGGCGTGCCGGAGGTGGAAACGATGAAGCGTCGAGCATTCCTGAGTAGCGCGGCCCTCCCCCTGGCTGCCCAGAGCGCCAATAGAAACGGCATCACCCTGCGCACGCGGCGCCTGAATCTGAAGCACACCTGGACCACCGTGATGTCGTCCTCTGAATTCCGCGACACGTTCTACGTGGAGTACGCGCGCGACGGCGTCACCGGCATCGGCGAAGGCGCGCCGATCATTCGCTACAAGGAAAGCGCGGCCACTTGCACGGCGGCGGTAGATGCCATCAAGCCCTGGCTCGAATCAGCCGACCCCTGGCAGTTCTCGAAAGTGATGGTCGGCGTCTTTGCGAAGATCGAGGGCAACTGGGCGGCCAAGGCCGCGGTGGACATCGCCCTCCTCGATTGGGTCGGCCAGAAGCTCGGCGTCCCGCTCTGGAAGTATTTCGGCCTCGACAAGGCCGACGCGCCGGTGACGACGTTCACCATCGGTATCGATAAGCGGGACGTCGTGCGCCAGAAGACTCAGGAAGCCGACCCCTTCCCCGTGCTGAAGGTCAAGGTCGGCCTCGCTAACGACGAAGAGATGCTCGATGCCGTTCGCTCCGTCACGAAGAAACCGATCCGCGCCGACGCCAACGAGGGCTTCAAGAGCAAAGAGGCGGCCGTCGAGAAGATCAACTGGCTGGAGAAAATGGGCGTCGAGATGATCGAGCAACCGCTCCCCGCCGCCAATCTCGAAGACATGAACTGGATCCGCAAGCGCGTCCACATCCCGATCATCGCCGACGAAGCCTGCCTTCATCCCACCGACATTCCAAAACTGGCCCAGCACTTCGACGGCGTCAACGTGAAGATCGACAAGTGCGGCGGTCTGCTGGAAGGCTGGCGCATGATTCAGATCGCCCGCGCCCTGAACCTCAAGGTGATGCTCGGCTGCATGGTGTCGTCGTCGGTGGCCATCTCCGGCGCCGCCCAGCTATCGCCGCTCGTCGATTACGCCGATCTCGACGGCATGCTGCTCATCGCCAACGACCCCTACGTAGGCGTCCAGGTGAAAAACGGCAAGCTCATCCTCGGCGACAAGCCCGGGCTCGGCCTGCGGCCTGTTTAGCGCACAGACCGCCAGCGCCGACACCACCATGAAGGACGCAACGGGTTCGATTCCCGTAAGCGCTACCAGTTCCTTCAGCGGGTGGCCGCCACCTGCACTCACAGTGTTTTCGAGCTGTTGTACTGCATATGGAGGGCATCTCCGAGCTGCTATCTGTTGTTGTCCGCGCTGACGAATTCGTCCACCGACATCCCCGCCGCGCGGATCAATGCGCGCAGCGTTCCCGGGGCTACCACGCGATGTTGGGGCACTGACAGGCTCGCCGCGTGTCCCGGCTTGATGAGAATGAAGTGGCTGCCGCGCTGGCGGTCCTTGATCCATCCCGCCTTCTGAAACACTCGCACAGCCCGCTCACCCGAGACGGAGGGCAAAGCTGCCACTTACGCAGAAACCTCAACTTCTCGGACTTCAATCGTGAGAGGCAGGCCATGTGCCGCGCGTGTTTCGAGACACCCAGCGATGGCCTCACGGATGTTATCCAGGGCTTCGGCCTCCGTACGTCCCTGGGAGACACAGCCGGGAATGGAAGGGCACTCAGCCACGAGCATGCCGGTCTCGTCGGGTTCCAGCGTTACGAGCAGCTTCATACTTGGATATTACTCCAGGTTGCTGCCGACGATGGGATTCCACGGCGCCACGGAGGGTCGTCGGCTTCCAGAGCAGCGACGCGAAAACCCTCTCCGAAACGACGCACCGCTACCGTATTTCACGCGGTTCGGATGAACTGCCGCAGGGATCGCCAAGAATGCGCCGTCGTCTCGGATTGCCGCTTGCGCACGTACGTCATCACCTTATCGACGCGCGCCATCCAGTGCTTCAGACCAGCCTGCGTGGAGTACGGCTGAATCGACGGCGTCCCGGCGGCCAGACCGGGAATGATTGAGTGCTTCTCGGCGCTGACCGCGAGCTAGGCCTTCGCAGAAACCGCCGGCGCTGGAATCGCGTTGCGCGCGAAGCATCCCCGCCGCGGGATGCTCATTGCTTTTCCATCATTGCCGACGTCGCCGCGTAATCGCCACGCAGATTCAATTGCAGCCCGCGGTGCATCAGCGCCGCGCCGCTCAGTGTCTGCGTGCGCCCGTCGAGCCACGTCAGCTTATACACCGCCTGCTCGTCCAACCCCTCCAACATCAGCGGCGGCACCGGCCGGCCATACTGCTGCGAATGCAGCGTCGCGAACACAACCGACTGCTTCCCATCCTCAGCCACATACTGCGTAGCGGCAAACCCTTCAGGCGCACGCGGCGACACCAAGCGGAACAGCCGGCCATGCTGCACCGTAGGCCGCACCTGCTTGTAGTAGGCGATCATCTTCCGCGCCAGCGTGAAGTCCTCTTCCTTCCACTTGTTCAGGTTGTTGCCGATGCCCAGCGAGCCCTGCATCGCAACGACAAACCGGAAATTCAGCGGTGTCGAGCGCCCGTTAAAATTCGGCACGTCCGTCACCCACGCCATCATCGCCTTCGGCGTGTACGCATAGGTGTAGCCCTCTTGAATCTTCAGCCGGTCCAGCGCGTCCGTGTTGTCCGACGTCCACACCTGCTCCACCCGCGTCAGTATCCCCAGGTCGATCCGCCCGCCCCCGCCGGAGCACGATTCAATCTCCACCTTCGGATGCTTCGCCCGCAGCCTGTCGATGATCTCGTAGACGTTCCGCGTGTACTGAAGCCACATCTTCTTCTGCTCCGCCGGCGCAACCTCGGGCCAGCCCGGCTCCGACGCATTGCGGTTCATGTCCCACTTGAGAAACGCGATGTCGTTCTCGCTGACGATCTCGTCCAGCACGCCGAAGATGTACTCCTTCACATCGTCGCGCGCCATATTGAGAATCAGCTGATTGCGCGCGGGACTGCGCGGGCGCCCCGGAAAGTGCATCGCCCAGTCCGGGTGTTTGCGATACAGGTCTGAATCCGGGTTCACCATCTCCGGCTCCACCCACAGCCCGAAGTCCATCCCCAGCGCCTTCACTTTGCTGATCAGGCCCTTCAACCCATTGGGGAATTTCTGAGGATTCACGGTCCAGTCGCCGAGCCCCGCCTTGTCCGTATTCCGCGCGCCGAACCAGCCGTCGTCCATCACGAAACGCTCAATCCCCAGCGTGGCCGCCTTCTTCGCCAGCTCAGTCTGCCCCGCCTCGTCCACATGCATCTCAGTCGCTTCCCACGAGTTGTACAAAACCGGCCGCGGCTTCGACGTCAGTCCGCCCGGCAGAACGAACTCCCGCTGAAAGCGGTGGAACGCGCGCGACGCCTCCCCAAACCCGCGCTCCGAGTATCCGCCATAGAACGGCGGCGTCTCCAGCGATTCGCCCGGCTTCAGCACGTGCGAGAAATCAAACGGATTCAATCCGCCCGTCACCCGCACCTGCTGATGCGGAGTCTGCTCGATGGTCAGCCGCCAATTGCCGGACCAGCCGATCGCGCCGAACCACACCCGCCCGCTGGTCTCCGTCGCCCGCTCCGGCCCATCGATGGCGAACCACGGATTCGCCTGCGCGCTCGTGTTGCCGCGCCGGCTCTCCACCACCTTCAACCCCGGCTGGATCACCTCCTGCGCCATCTGCGTCTCGCCCGCCCACCGTCCGTACAGCGTCGTCAGGCGATAGCCCTCGCCCGCCGGCAGATGCCACGCGGCCGATTGCGCCGATTCCAATGTCAGCGGCTCGGCGGTCTTGTTGCTGATCACCGTGTGCTTGCGGATAATGCCCTGCGGGAAAACCTTGTAGTGCAGCGCCGCTTCCAGGTTGTAGCTGATGTCCTTCACCCGGATGATGAGCGTGTCGCCCTTGATCTCGTGCGACTGGTATTGAAACACCAGATCCCGCGTGCCGTTCGGCAGCGTTGCCTTCACCGCCGGCTCCACGAACAATCCGCCGCCGTAGCCTGGATACTCATTCGGCGTGGTGGTCGCCGACAGATCAAAACTCGCCCAGCCCTGCAAGGTCCGCGCCGCCGTGAAGTCCTCATCCCGCCACAAGCGCGCCCCCCAGTGCAGCGGCTGCAGCGCGCCCTTCTCGTTCACACCGACCGCGTACGTCACCGGACCGGCGTCCAGAACAAACGTCTTGGTGGCGGGAAGAAATCGGATGGGATCAGCGGCGAAAGCAGATAGGCTCAGGGCCGAAAACAGAATGAGCGAGCGAAATTGTAGCGACATAGGAGTTGTGCCGCTACCAGCATAATGAACCTCCAGGCCTTTAGGTGGCCGCCGGCGGCGCGGTGCCCCGCGCCAGGCGCACGCACGTCTCAATCGCCCGCCGCAGCGGAGGAGGCACGCCGCCCTTACCGCGCGTCGCGGCCGCCTCCAGTAACTGCACGGCCATCCACGGCTTGGAATGCCGGTCCAGCGCCCGTGAGATGAACGCTTTCGCATTCGGGCGGAACGAAACCGACTGCGGCTTCCCCGCCGCCTGCCGGAAAACGCTGGCGTAGCCATAGCGCCAGAAGCAATGCTCAATATCACGATCTTCCAGCAGCGTGAGCCGCTCGCCCTCTTCGCCCGGCCGCAGGAAGCGTCTCGCGGCGGCCACATAGTTCCGGCCCGCCTGGTCACCGTCCGTAAGCAAATGCCACTCGATGCCCAGATGCCGCGCCACCTGCACCAGCGGAGCCAGGCCGCACTGCGCAAACTCGACGCAAGCGATGCCCTCCGTGGGTAAGTCATAGCCGCACTGCCGTGCCAACTCGCCCATCAGCCAGAACTCGGTCTCGCCTTCCACCAGCAGCCAGCAACGCGCGAAATTCGCCGCGCCACGCCGGCTGCGCAGATGGTACGAATAGCGCCGCAGATCATCGGAAGACATCACGCCTTCCGGAACCCGCCACTGAGTCACAATCCCGCCCGACCTCGTCAGCCGCCGCAGGCTGTGAACCGGCGCCGCGGAGAGCACAATGCCGGAATGGGTCCCGATCACCTTCTGGCCGGTCACCCGATCCAGAATCGACCAGATCGAGGCCAGCGTCATCGGATGCAGATGCGCCTCCGGGTCGTCGATCAGAATCAGTGGCAGAGCTCCGTCCTCGCCCTCCTGCTCGCTGCCGTGCAGCATAGCGCCCACCAACAACAGAGTCCCAATCTTCTGAGCCGCGGTGCCGTGCAGCAGCGGCACCGCCCCCCTCGCTCGCGCCAGCGGGCTGGACGCCAGGTCCAGGCTCTCCGGGCTAGAGCGCAGCAACTCGGCGGCAGCCTGATAGCCAGCCTCGATCTCCCCCGAGGGGTCCATCGAATTGCCCAACAGCAGCGAGCGATAGTGCTGCAGCACCCGTTCCGTCAGTTCCGAGTTCGCCTCACCGCCCGGCCGCAGCGCCGAATCCCCCAGGCTCCGCATGGATTCCACCACGCCCGACCCCAGCCGCAAAACCGGCAGCCGGCGATTCAGCCACACCAGCAGCTCCCGGTTGTCGCGAACCTCGGCCGTCGAGTTCGCCGTGGCAAAGCGCCACGACACACCATCCGACGTCGCCCCAACCTCAAGAAAGAAACCGCGCGGCATCAGTACGGCATGCGGCAGCGCATCCCGCAACGGCCGGGACGATGCATGATCCCACTCCCCGGCAAAGCTCTCCACAAACGACACGCGGATGCGGATGGGCGCCTTCGTGCCGCTGTGGAAATGCCAGGGCTCGAACCGGATCTCACCGGGCGGCGCCTTCCAGCCCAGGGCGAGAGCGAGCGCTTCCATCAGACTGGACCGGCCGCAGTCGTTCTCGCCAATCAGAACGGTCGTCGAATCAAGCTGGAGCGTCGCGCGCTGTAGCCCGCGAAAATTCTCCACCGTGAACTCGGAAACACGCATAGGCAATCAGGCCGTCATGCGCTTCAGGAACGTCAACCCATCGAAGCCGATCGACTCCGGCAGCGGAGCCAGGTCGCGCCAGATCGCCGCCGCCGCCGCGATCTCCGGAAGGTTGTATCCGAAGCTCTCGATCGTCAGCCATCCGTCGTACTTCATCGCCCGCAGCGTGTCAAACACTTCCACCCACGGCACATGCCCGGAGCCCGGCGTGCCGCGGTCATTCTCGCACGTATGCACATGAAACAGATGCTTGCCGCAGATCCGCAGCGCATCGCCCAGGCTCTTCTCCTCGATGTTGGCGTGGAACGTGTCGAAGAGAATGCCGATATTCGGATCGCCGATGTTGTCGCACAGGGTGGCTGCATCGGCGGCCGTATTCAGGAAGAACGTCTCGAAGCGGTTCAACGGTTCAATCGCGAGCTGCACGTCATGCGCCCGCAGCGTATCGCCGAGTGTCCGCAGAGAATCCGCCGCCTGCTGAAACTCATCGGCGGTCCGCCGGCGTCCCGGCAAGTAGCCCACAGGCGAATACGTGGGCCCTGCCACCATGTGGCCGCCCATCTTCGCGGTCGCCTCAATGCTGGCCTTGATGTGATCCAGCGCCTGCTCGCGAATGCCCTCAGACTCCGCAAACACCGTCATCCCGTTTGGGATCACCGTGCATGTGGTCACCTCCAGGCCATTGTCTTCCAGCCCCTTGCGGATCGCATCCACCGGCGTGGAGCGCGGATCGAAAATCGGAATCTCGATCCCCGTAAACCCGCGCTCTTTGACGCGCGGCAGCAGAGCCAGATGTTCGAGTTCAAAGGATGCAGTCCAGATGAGTGCGTTGACGCCGTATTTCATTTCTTTACTCCAAGATTCTTAAATAGGAACAGGCCGGACTTGCCGCCCACCCCGATGTCGGCGCGGCCATCACCGTTGATGTCGCCCACCGCTACCTGCATACCGCCTCCGGCTCGCGTGCCGTAGTCGATAATGTGCCGGACGAACAACGGCCCGCCCTTGTCGTCCTTCGAATTCTCATACCAGTAAACACCCAGCGGTTCGCGCTCGCCGGGGTCCTTGCCATTGTGCGCCATGTAGCGCTTGCCGGTCACCAGGTCCGGACGGCCGTCCTTGTTTACGTCGGCGAGCACCACGGCGTGCGCCTGCGACCACGTATCGTCGATCAGCTTTTTGGTCCACGTGTTCCCCGCCCCCCGCTGCATCCAGAAGATGCCGTAGTTGTGCGCCAGCGACGTGATCAGGTCCGCCTGCGAGTCGCCATCCACGTCGTACACGTGAATGAATCCGGTGTCACCCAGATCGAACTCGGCATGCACCGTCCAGCCGCTCGCACGCGGATCCGCCGGAGCCTCCAGCCAGCCCTTCGGCGTGATGATGTCCGTGCGCTTGTCGCCATTCACGTCCCCGGCCCCGATGCCGTGGCCGAAGCTCGTCTCGCTGGCGATATGAGTCTCCCACTTGCCATTGCGGAACTCGTACCATGCCAGCGGCGCCTTCGTGCTGCCGAACTGCGGCAGAATCTCCAGCGCCTTGCCATCGTTGTTCAGATCCACTAGGAACGCGAACTCCACATTGAAGCGCGTCTCAATATCCTGCTTCTTCCACATCCCAACGCCCTTGCCGGGATTCTTCCAGAACGCCACGGATTTCGAGAACCACCCGACGCTCACCACGTCCAGATGCCCGTCGCCATCGTAATCGGCAACCAGATCCGCAAAGTCATCCACGTAGTTGTTCAGGAACGCAATCTCGCGAAAACGGTGCGGCGTCCACATCGGCGCTTCATACCAGAATTCACCCGAGACAATGTCCAGACGTTTGTCGCCATTGATGTCCGCGAAGGCGCACGTCTCCGCCGCACCCAGGTCGATCGTCGATTTATCGAACTGGATCTCGGGCGGACGCGAGCCGAAGAGGAAAGCCAGGAGCAGTGCTTGTGTCAGCATAGGAATCACGGTGAGCGTATCACACGGAGCTATCAACGGTGATAGTGTCTTCAGTGAACGCAGACAAGGACGCTCCGCACCATGCCCGTCAAGCCATACAATCTTCTGGCCACCTACTTCGACAAGCTCTTCCCCATCGCGCACTCCTGTGGCGCCTCGGCGCGCGAGAAGCTCCTGGACGGCATCGTTCTGCGGTGCAAGTCAACATGTGACCTCGCCTGCGGCACCGGCGCCACGGCGATAGAGATGGCACAGCTTGGCTTGCAGGTCTACGCCATCGACCAATCCCCCGTGATGTGCGAACTGGCCCGGAAGAAGGTGAAGCGCGCGAAGGCCAATGTCAATGTGATCCAGGCCGACATGCGCCGCTTCCAACTGCCGGAGCCCGTCGATCTGGTTACCTGCGAATTCGACGCCATCAACCACGTCCCAAGAAAATCTGATCTCGCCCTCGTGGCAAAATCGGTAGCGAAAGCCCTCCGGCCCGGTGGCTACTTCTACTTCGATGCCAACAACCGCCGCGCCTTCGAAGAGGTCTGGCCTCTCACCTGGCGCATGGAGAAACCCGGCCTCGTCGTCATCATGCACGGCACCCACGAGGAAGGAAAAGACGTAGCCCACTCCACCGCCGAGTTCTTCATCCGCCAAGGCAAGCTCTGGGAGCGGCACCTGGAGCACATACAGGAAGTCTGTTGGACCCGTCAGGAGATCCACGACACACTCCGCGCCGCCGGGTTCGACTCCATCCGCACCTGGGATGCCAGCCGCTTCTTCCCGCCCGAATCCATGATCAGCCGCGGCCACCGCACCATCTACCTGGCCCGCAAAAAACGGCACGCCTAAAAGCTGTTCACGGCACGCCCGGCCAGTACGGCGATCGTGCTCATCGATAGCGCGCCCTGCGTCATCATCAGCATCTTCGCCCATCGTGTCAGCGGCGCGGTGTCGGCGGGCGAGAACGCCGTGCTCGTCGTGAAGGCGAGAAACAGGTAGTCCACAAACCCCGGCATCCAACCCTTCTGGGCAGGCTTCATCATCATCTGCGGAAATAGAAACGCGCCCTCCGCGTGGGTTCCGCGCGCCTCCCGCATGTGCGGTCCGCCCGCATCCAGCCTCCAGTACCAGGACGCAAACACAAGCACGTTCGTCGCCCAAAGCGAGCCGGCCGACGCCAGTAGCTCGCCGGCTGACTGGCTCTTGTCCGGAAGGCTCGCAATCAACCTGCCAACCGACCAGATCAGCGCGAGGGTGACCAGCCCGGATAACGCCAGGCCGAGGTTGTGATTCCAATCACTCCTGCCCATCCGGTGGGTGACCACCGACGGCACCAGCAACAAAAACACCACCACCAGCACCAGCCAGCTGGGGCCGGGCGGCGCAAGCTGCGAAGGCATCGCCAGATAAAGTCCGCCAACTGCCAGCAATGCCAGAATCGAAGGCCACCGCGGCTCGGGCGGGCCAACGTCGGATACTGTCTTGGCCGTATCTGCCATAGATGCGTTCTGAGTATACGACGCCGTGGTCCGACATACGATATATTGGCAGTCCAGGACTAATTAGCAGTAGGAGACACTCCATGTCAAAACGAGTATCCATCGGTTCATGGGCATACACCATCGGCCCCTATGCCAGCCACCCCGTGCCTTTCGACACCGTCTGCGACCGGCTCAAAGAGCTGGGCTTCGACGGCGTCGAGCTAGGCGCCTTTCCGCCCCATCCCAATCCAGGCAACCCCAACGGGCCGGACTCCGAATGGCCCGGCGCCATGCCTGAGAAATCCCAGCGCGCCGAGTTGAGAGCCAAGCTCGCTGCCAAGGGCCTTGGGCTCAGCGGCATGGCCGCCAACCTCTGGGGCGAAAAGCTGATCAACACCGACGATCAGACCAAGTACATCTCTGAGTTCCGCAAGAACGCCGAATTCGCAGCCGACCTCGGCATCCCCGGCCTGCGCGTCGATAGCGTCCAGCCGCCCACCATCCTGCGGGAAGTCGATTACGACACCGCCCTCCAGCGCGTCATCAGCACCTGGAAGACCTGTGCCGATATCGCCGCCGATCACGGCCTCCACGTCTCCTGGGAGTTCGAGCCCGGCTTCGCCTTCAACAAGCCCAGCGAGATCGTGCGCGTCCACGAAGGCGTCGGCAAGGCCAACTTCGGCCTCATGTACGATACCTGCCACGGCCAGATGGTCGGCGTCAACGGAACTCGCCAGGAAGGCGAGAAAGAGGTCTTCCCCTCGCAGGTCGAATTGCTCCAACTCCTCGACGGCCGCATCAATCACATCCACGTGATCGATTCCGATAACACCTGCCACAAGGATGCCGCCGGCGCCGACGAGACCTCGGCCCATCCGCCCTTCGGCCTCGGCCTGCTCGATTTCGATGTCCTCATGCCCGCCCTCGTCAAGGCAGCCCGCCTGCCGCACGACTGGTGGACCATCGATCTCTGCTTCTGGCCCGATGCCTGGGTCGCCACTGAATCCTGCAAGAAACGCGTAGACGAGCTCGTTGCGAGGTATGGAGCATGAAAGAACTCAGAGTTGGACTCATCGGCTGCGGCTTCATGGGCCGCACCCACTCGAACGCCTACCGCCGGCTGAATAACTTCTTCCCCGTCGAGCACCGCGCCGTGCTCAAGGCCATCTGCGACGTCAGCCCCGAGAAAGGCCAGAAGTTCGTCGAGACCTGGGGCTACGAACGCGCCGAAACCGATTGGCACAGCCTCATGACCGCCGATGACATCGATCTCATCGACATCTGCGTCCCCAACTTCGCGCACAAAGAGATCGCCATCGCCGCCGCCGCCGCGGGCAAAATGGTCATCTGCGAAAAGCCCCTCGCCATGGATGTGGCCGGAGCCGAAGAGATGGTCAACGCCGTCGAGAAGGCCGGCGTCGCCAACATGGCCATGTTCAACTACCGCCGCGTCCCCGCCATCACCCTTGCCAAGCAGGTGATCGACGAGGGCCGCATCGGCCGCCCCTTCCACTACCGCGCCACCTACCTCCAGGACTGGACCATCTCCACCGACGTTCCGCAGGGCGGCGACGCCCTCTGGCGCCTCGACGCCAAGTCCGCCGGCAGCGGCGTCACCGGCGACCTCCTCGCCCACTCCATCGACACCGCCATGTGGCTCAACGGCCCCATCGCCCGAGTCACCGCCAAGACCGAGATCTTCGTCAAGGAGCGCCTCCACGCCGGCACCGGCAAGATGGAACCCGTCACCATCGACGACGCCTGCATGTTCCTCGCCGAGTTCGCCAACGGCTCCATCGGCACCTTCGAATCCACCCGCTATGCCCGCGGCCGCAAGAACTTCAATACGTTCGAATTGAACGGCGCCGACGGCAGCGTCTACTTCGATCTCGAAGAGCCCGAATACCTCCAGTACTTCGAGTACAAGAACATGCAAACCGGCAAGAAAGTGGAAAGCCACCTCACCGGCTGGCGCAAGGTCCACGTCACCAACAGCGAGCACCCCTACATGAACCGCTACTGGGTGCCGGGCACGTGCATCGGCTACGAGCACACGTTCCTCAATGCCATCGCCGATTTCGTCGCCGGCATCGAGAGCGGCGTTCCGGCCCAACCGGATTTCCGCTGCGGCCTGCAAACTCAAAAGGTCTGCGACGCGGTAATCCAAAGCGCTCGCGAAGGCGTTTGGATCGAGACAGGCGCTTAAGTCATGGATGAGAAAATCACGCGCCGCGGCGTCCTTACGGGCGCCGCCGGCGGAATGCTGATCGTCAAACCCGAGACGGCATTCGGCTATCAGGCCAATTCAAAAGTGTCGTTCGGTGTCATCGGCACCGGCGGCCGCGGCGTCTACGTCGGCTCGCACATGACCCGCGACGCCAACGCCCAGCTCGGCGCCATCTGCGACATCTTTCCGGATCGCATCGATCTCGGCAAGTCCCAGATCCCCGGCGGCGACAAGGTGCCCGCCTTCAAGGATCTGAACGACCTCCTCGCCAAACAGGACATCGACGCCGTCCTCATCGCCACCCCCATCAACCTCCACCCGGCCCACTTCGAGGCCGCCGTGAAGGCCAGGAAGCACATCTACTGCGAGAAGGCAGCCGGCGCCAGCGTCGCCGGCGTCAAGCGCCTCCTCGCCGCCAGCAAAAAAGCCGACCCCTCCAAGACCATCCAGTTCGGCTTCCAGCAACGCCATAGCCCGGAGTACCTCAAGGCCTGGTCCATCTTCAAAGCCGGCAAGATCGGCGACGTGAAGCAGATGATGAGCTACTGGATCCTCGGCAACGAGCCGCCCACCCAGGCGCCCGCCATCAACATGCCCAAGGAAGAGGAACTGGTCCGCCGCTGGGGCGCCTGGCGTTCCACCTCCGGCAGTTGCATCGTCGAACAGGATTGCCACGGCATCGACGTCCTCAACTGGTGGGCCGGCAACCATCCCATCAAGGCATCCGGCACCGGCGGCCTCCGCTATCCCCTCGCCTATGGCGACTGGACCTCGGACCACCAAGACATCACCTACACCTATCCCGGCGGCATCGAAGGCTGGCTCATCTCCATCAAGCACACCGCCGGTTACCGCGATGTGAAGGAGCAGATGTACGGCTCCAAGGGCATGTTGGAACTCGCCCGCACTTACTACAAGTGGCCCGGCATGATCCCCTCCGCCCACCTGAAAGACGCCGACGATCTCCGCGACCGCTCGCTCATGGAGCGCGGCGACTCCACCCGCGAGATCACCATCGACGCCATCCAGGTCTTCTTCAACAGCATCATCAACAGGAAGCCCCACAACGAAGCGCAGGACGCTGCCGATAGCACGTTCGCCGCTCTCCTCGGCCGCATGGCCTACGAGACGAAGCGCGAAGTCACCTGGGAGGAGATGCTCGCCTCGGAGTAGTTCAATCCAGCCGGCGCGCGACGAATCGCAGTGGCGCGCCGGCCGCCACCTTCATCCCAAGTTACCCACCGTCCGGTAGACTGAAACAGTGCCGCTGAAGGTTCGGGAGGTCATTCAAAAGATCGAGAGCGCGGGCTGGCGGCTCGTGCGAACCTCCGGAGACCATCGCGTCTTCCGAAGCCCCGATGGACGCATAACAGTCGTGTCCGGCCGGCTCGGAGACGACGTTCGCCCCGGCACTTACAAAGCGATTCTGAGGCAAACTGGTATTGAGGAAGATAGCCTATGACCCGCAAGTACTCTCTGGTGATGGAGAGCGGTCCGACTGGATATAGCGCCTACGTCCCGGAGCTACCTTCGATTCTGGTAACCGGTGAATCAGCCGACGAGTTGATGACACGCGCCAGGGAGGCGATCAGCCTCTACTGGGAAGTTCTTCGGGCAGAGCGCTCTCCCACTTCGGAGCTTCGCGAAATCGAAGTCGAATTGCCAGCCTAGGACGGCCGCCTCGCCGCGAATCGCAATGGCGCGTCGGCCGCCAGCCGAATCCCGATCCGCGGCGTCACCTCCACATCCTCCACCGGCATCCCCTCCAGAATCCGCAGCGGCCCCTTCACCAGCCCCACCCATACTGCGCCAGCGTGATCCCCATTGCCCGCGTCAGCTTCCCCGGCCCGCCGTCCATCCCCCTCCTCGCCGCCAGCAAAAAAGCCGACCCCTCCAAGACCATCCAGTTCGGCTTC
>CAYVDY010000093.1:13999-15896 GCA_964450255.1 uncultured Candidatus Solibacter sp.
ACCCGCGAGATCACCATCGACGCCATCCAGGTCTTCTTCAACAGCATCATCAACAAGAAGCCCCACAACGAAGCGCAGGACGCCGCCGATAGCACGTTCTCCGCTCTCCTCGGCCGCATGGCCTACGAGACAAAACGCGAAGTCACCTGGGAGGAGATGCTCGCCTCGGAGTAATCCGCCTGAGGGCGGCCCTCCCGGCATTGACGCTGAAATGAGGCCGCCGGCAAATTGCCCTCGGCTGAACAAGATAGGTATCAAACCCGCGTCATGTTGCGGCTGCCCAGAACGCGACTTGCGGACCGGCGCCGTTAGCACGGCTCCACACTGCGCGGCTTCACGGGTTCGATCGCGACGCTGGCCTAACAACAGCGGGCCTGGATTAGACTGAAAGTGGACATATGAGAATTCGCGTGATTGTTCACAAGGCCGAGGAGGGAGGGTTCTGGGCCGAGGTACCTTCGATACCCGGCTGCGCAACCCAGGGCGAAACCATGGAGGAGATCGAAGCCAACGTCCGCGAGGCGATTGAAGGTTGCTTGTCCGTGGAAGTTGAAGAACCTGTTCTCCAACTGGATGACCAGGTGATTGAACTTGCCCTGTGAGACTCCTTTCAGGCAAGGAACTTGCGAGGCTCGTCGAATCCACGGGTTGGACCCTGCTTCGGGTCAATGGTAGCCACCACGTTTACTCAAAGCCCTGAGTCAATGTTCGCCTTTCCATCCCAATGCACGGCTCCAGCAAACTCAAGGTCGGATTGCAGCGCCACTTGATGAAACTGGCAGGACTGCCAATCGACAACTAGCCGCGTCACAAAGCTGAATCTCCGAACGTACAACTGGAGCCCCGCATTGCTGAGACGGCGACATCCGGCAGGCAACAGCGCGGTTCCGTTACACTGTGCGACAAGGATGGAGTGTCGGCTTCTTGTTGCTCCTCGTTAGCCGTCGACAGCGAATTCTACTTCGCCAAAAACCAAGCTGCAATTCGGCCGACCACTTCCGCGAGACCGTTTCTGTCGGGCTGGCTATTGAACTGTACTCCATGGTCAGCACCCTTGACTCGCTCGTACACGACGGACCGGCCAGCGGACAACAACGAAGCATAGAGAACGTCGCTAGCCTCAATAGCGGATGCTCTGTCTTCGGTCCCGTGGGCCATGTAGATCGAAGCTCGTTGGTTCTTTGGGAGTTCTTGAAGGCAACTTGAGCCGAGGAAACTAGACCATCTACGATACGGATGGCCCATCCAAATGCTCTCGAAGTCATCTGGGTTCTTCGCCACCGCCGCCCACCCCTTCAGCACTTCATCTGCCTTAAGTTCGGATTCGGCCCGAGCCAACTGGATCAGGCTGAACAGCTGTGTAACGCCGCCTGCCGACAGTGGGGCAACATGCGTCACGTCAGGCACGCTCGCCGCCACACGACACGCGACGAGAGCACCCTCAGAATGACCCACTACCAAGAGTCTTGACTTGTCGACTGTTGGACTCTTCATCGCATCAACGATACTCGCGACCACGGCGGCCGACCATCTATCAAGCGTATGTTCGCGACGAAATCCTGAAGGAGCAGTGCTGGCCGTACCCAAGGGCTTGTACTCATCAAACAATCGAATTCCAGGCCTCTCCACCAAAACCAGAACTGCCTTATCTTGTAGAGCCGCGCGGACAGACCGCGTGGTCTCTATCACCCTGCCATCGCGCCTGAGAAAGTGCGAGTACGCACCAGAACCTTGGATCCACACGATCAACGGCCTGGGCCCTGAACTGGCAGTGTTTGTGATGTAGTAGTCGATCTTACGGCCAAGGGCGTCTGTGGTTTGCCTAGTGCTTAGCTGCGATAGTACATTTCTGTATTAGAATGTTTGGGAGATGCCCAAGCATGCTGCGCCTTTGGAT
>CAYVDY010000094.1:0-15853 GCA_964450255.1 uncultured Candidatus Solibacter sp.
TCTCGCGCAACGAAGGGAAACGAGACGAAGATCGTCGCCAGGATGATGCCCGGCGTCGCAAAGAGAACACCCAGATGCAGCGGTCCCAACCAGCCCTGCCCGCCAAACACCAGCACCATCAGGAGCCCAGCCACCACCGGCGACACGGCAAAAGGCAGATCAATAAATGTCAGCAGCAGGCTCTTCCCCGGAAAGCGGAACCGCGTCACCGCCCACGCCGCGCAAACACCGAACACCACGCTCGCCAACACCGCTATCGACGCACATAACAAGGTAAGCCGGATAGCCACCATCGCATCGGGATCGATCAGCGCTCGCACATACGCGCCCACGCCCTTGCGCAGAGCCTCCACCAGGATCGCCGCCAGCGGCACCAGCAGGAACAGCGAGAGAAACAGGACAGTCAGGCCAACCAGCGCAAATCGAAGCTTCATCGTGCCCCCGTCTTTCGCGCCGTCCACCACTGGATGAGGTTGATGCCGAACAGCATCACGAACGACGCCGTGAGTTGCACAGCGCCCAACGCCGTGGCGCCCGCATAGTCGAACTGCTCCAGCTTGGTGACAATCAGCAGCGGCGTGATTTCGGTTCGCAGCGGCATGTTGCCCGAGATGAAGATCACCGAGCCGTACTCGCCCAGCGCCCGCGAAAACGCCAGCGCGAAGCCGGTGATCAGCGAGGGCAGCAGCGCCGGCGCGATCACGCGGAAGAACGTCTGCATCTTGCTTGCCCCGAGAATCCCGGCAGCCTCTTCCACGCCTGGATCGAGGTCTTCTATCGCCGGCTGCAAAGTCCGCACAACGAACGGCAAGCCGATAAACGTGAGCGCCACCACGATCCCCAGGGGCGTGAACGCCACAGGAATGCCGAGCATCTGCCCGATCCAGCCGTTGCGCGAATACACCGCGGTCAAGGCGATGCCGGAAACTGCGGTTGGCAGCGCGAAGGGCAGATCCACCACGGCGTCGAGCAATCGCCGGCCCGGGAACTCCACGCGCACAAGTGTCCACGCGATGATCGAGCCCATCACCGCATTCAGGCAAGCCGCGGCCAGTGCGCAGCTCAAGGTCAGTTGGTAGGACGCGACGGCGCGCTCGTCGGTCACGATCTCGACGAATTTGGGCCAGGAGAGCGCCGAAGTGCGCACAAACAGCAGCACCAACGGCACCAGCACCAGTGCGCTGAGCCATACCACGGTAACGCCCAAAGTGAGGCCAAAACCGGGGATTATTGTCGCGTTTCTGCTCGTTTTTGACACGTTATCGCCCCGGCCTGTAGATCTTGTCGAAGATGGCGTGGTCGCGGAAGTGTTTCTTGTGCGCCGCCGCCCAGCCGCCCTCGAGTTCGTCCACGGTGAACATCTCCACCGCCGCAAACCCCTCAGCCGGTCCCACCGACGGTCTGAAGGAGTGCTCGCGCGCCAGTTTCTGGCCCTCCGCCGAATACAGGTATTCGAGATACGATTGCGCCGCCGCGCGATTGCCGCGCCGCTCGGCCAGCACATCCACCAACGCCACCGGCGGTTCGGCGCGAATGGAGATCGAGGGCGCCATCATTTCCAGTTCTTCCGTTACAAACTCGCGCCGCGCGAGAAACGCCTCGTTTTCCCAGCAAAGCAGCACGTCGCCCATGCCTCGCTGCACGAACGTGGTGGTGGCGCCGCGCGCGCCGGAGTCCAGCACAGGCACGTTGCGATAAAGCGCGCTGACGAATTCCTCCGCCGCCGCCTCGCTGCCGTTGCTGTGCCGCAGCGCATAACCCCACGCCGCCAGATAATTCCAGCGCGCACCGCCTCCCGTTTTGGGGTTGGCGGTGATCACCTGCACGCCGGCGCGCGTGAGGTCTCCCCAGTCCTTGATTCGTTTTGGATTCCCCTTACGCACGAGAAACACGATGGTCGATGTGTAAGGGCAACTGTTGTTCGGCAACCGCGCTTGCCAATCTTTCGGTAGCAATCTCGCACGTTCCGCAATGGCGTCGATATCGAACGCTAGAGCCAGCGTCACCACATCCGTCTCTAAACCGTCAATCACGGACCGCGCCTGCTTGCCCGACCCGCCGTGCGACTGCTCGACTTCCACCGCTCCCTTGCCCTGCCGAACCCAGTGCTCCGAAAACACCCGATTGAATGCCTGATAGAATTCCCGCGTGGGATCATAGGAGACATTACGGAGCGTCGTGCCCGCACCCGGGCCGCCACTCCGGCACGCCGGGACTGCCGCGGCTGCCATGAGCAGCAGCCCACGCCGAGTGACGTATTGGTGTTTGTCTATCAACTATAGGATGTTAGCATAGGACTGGAGAGTACAACCCGGTGAAACAGAGCAATCCCTACTGGAAAGACCGTTTGGCTGGGCAGATCCCTGCCGGTCTGGCGACGGAGATCGACATTTTCGAGAATGAGATCACGCTGCGCCTGAACGGCAAGATCGACGAGAAGGTCTTCGCCGAGACGCGGCTGCGCCGCGGGGCCTACGGGCAGCGTTACGACAACGGCCAGCGTCATGATGGCATCACGGCCCGCAAGCTCTCCTATGCCCGCCAGGAGCTCACCAAGGGCCCCCACACGCTATGGGATGCGCCGGGGATGCAACGGATTAAGATCCCCTTCGGCGGCCTGAACGCACACCAGCTCGAGGTGCTGGCGGAACTGGCGGAAGAATATTCGGACGGCATCGCACACATCACCACGCGGCAGGACGTCCAACTGCACTTCGTCCACATTGAGGACACCCCGGCCCTGATGCGGCGCCTGGCGGCGGCGGGCATCACGACGCGCGAGGCTTGCGGCAATACTGTTCGAAACGTCACGGCGTGCCCGTTAAGCGGAGTCTGCCGCGACGAGGCGTTCGACGTAACACCCTATGCCCACGACTGCGCGGCCTTCCTGCTCGGCCATCCCGACACGCAGGATTTTGGGCGCAAGTTCAAGATCGCGTTTTCCGGCTGCGAGACTAATCCCTGCGCGCTGGTGCGCATCCACGATCTGGGGTGCGTGGCGCAGGTGCGCGACGGCAAGCGCGGCTTCAAGGTGTACGTTGGAGGCGGCCTCGGCACTGTACCGTATCAGGCGAAACTCTTCGATGAGTTCCTACCTGTGGAGGAACTGCTCCCGCTGGCGCAGGCCATGGCTCGGGTGTTTGCGCGGCTAGGCGAGAAGAAGAATCGCAACACAGCGCGGTTGAAGTTCCTGGTGGTCAAGCTCGGCCTGGAGGAATTCAAGCGCCTGGTGCTGGAGGAACGCGCGGCTCTTCCGCACGATCCGCGTTGGACCACCCCGGCAACGATTGCAGAAGAGACGCCGCTGCGGCCTCCGTCATTGCTCCAGATCGACTACGCCCTGCCTGAGTTCCCGGCCTGGAAGGCTGACAACGTTTATCAGCAGCGCCAGGCGGGCTACGCCACGGTGACAGTTGCATTGCCGCTCGGCGACCTGACTTCGGCTCAACTGCGCGGGCTGGCCGACATTGCACGTACTTATGTGAAGGAAACAATCCGCACGACCGTGGAGCAGAACATCGTGCTCCGCTGGGTGAGCGAAGCCGACCTGCCCGCTCTGTACGCAGCTCTGAGCCGCCTTGGCCTGAACGCCGCGGGCGCCGGGACCATCGTCGATATCACGGCATGTCCTGGAACAGACACCTGCAAGCTGGGCATCTCCTCTTCGCGCGGCCTGGCCGGCGAACTGCGCGAACGTCTCGCCGAGAACGGCGCGGCCGCTGACAAGGCCATCCGCAATCTCCGCATTAAGATCAGCGGCTGCTTTAACTCCTGCGGCCAGCATCACATTGCAGACCTGGGCTTTTATGGTGTGAGCCGCAACAAGGGCGGTTTTGCCGCGCCGCACTTTCAGGTTGTGCTTGGAGGGCAGTGGACCGAGAACGCGGGCTCCTACGGACTGGCGATCGGCGCGGTGCCATCCAAGCGCATTCCCGACACCGTCACTCGGATCACGGGCCGCTATGTGCAGGAGCGGCAGGACGGCGAGACCTTCCAGGCGTACATCCGGCGCATCGGCAAGGCCGAGTGCAAACTGATGATTCAGGATCTGGCGGAGATCCCTCCGCACGCCAGCGATCCTTCCTACTATTCCGATTGGCACGATCCGCGCGTTTATACGCTGGGGGACATGGGCATCGGTGAGTGTGCGGGTGAAGTGGTCTCGGCCATCGACTTCCAACTAACGGCTTGCGAACGGGAGGCGTTTGAAGCTCAATTGGCGCTGGAAAAGAAAGATGCCGGGCAGGCCACGAAGCTGGCCTACGAGGCGATGCTGCACGGTGCAGCCGCGCTGCTCACTTGGCGCAAGCTCGGCTTTGACAACACGCCCGACGCCATCGTGGATCGATTCCGCGAGCAGTTCTTCGACACTCAACTCTTCTTCGATCCGTTTGCCGGCGGTAAGTTCGCGCAGTACTTTTTCCGCGCGCATGAACGGCGGGCCGAGGAACGCGGTGAGGAGTCCGCTCACCGGCTGATTGAAGAGACCCAACTCTTCATCGAAGCTTGCCACAGTTGTTACGCGCGGTTGTCAGTGCAGCCGGCCAAGGTCTAGGGCACATCAGAATGCAGCATATTCACATCAAGCTCTTCGTCGAGGATTCGGTAGAAATCACCCTGACGGACGCCATTGCGGTGTTCCATCGCTGGATTCAAACCAGCGCCGTCCCAGGGCTGCTGATCGACGTGGCCGACTACTCGCACGTGGTCAACGGCCCGGGCGTGGTCCTGATTGGCCACGAAGCCTATTACAGCCTGGACCTGGCCAAGGGCCGCCTTGGTCTCCTCTACCAGCGCAAGGCCAAGGTAGAAGGCTCGGACGTCGAAAACCTGCGCGCCGCCTGTGACATCGCGCGAGCGGCGGCAGCGCTGCTGGAGCAGGAACCGGAGTTCGCGGGTAAGCTCCGCTTCCGGCAGGACCAACTGGCGATCACTCTGAACGACCGCCTGCTCTACCCTCACACGAAGGAGACGTGGGCTGCTGTGGAACCGGCCCTGCGCACCGTTCTGGATGGATATACACTGGTCCCGAACGAGGACCCGCGGGAGCGCTTCGAGGTGCTGGCGACGCGGACCTGATGCAGGAGGCCCGGTGCGTCCAGTAATTGCGTGGCTGCTGATGTCGGCGTGGGCAGTGAGTGCCGCGCCCGCACCCGAGAAGAAGGTCTTCATCATCCGGAACGCGATCCGGGACGTGGATGAGTTTCGAGAGATGGCCGCCATCGCCGCACGGCTGAAGCCCTTCGGCGAAGTGCAGGTGGACATCGGCCTCCTGGCGGACAAGGGGTGGCACGACGTGCCCGAGGGCGGCAGCCCGTGGCACGAATTCGGCACGTACAACTCCGCGGCATTCAAGTTCTTCCCTCATCCCAGGATCGCGCCGCACCTGCCCGCCGAATGGGTTGCGGGCAACCGCAAACTCCTGCTTGCCAAGGCGGCGATCCTGCGCCAATTCGGCCTCTCCGCTGCCTTCACCAGCAACGAGACGAACTATCTGCCGGAGTCGTTCTACCGCGAGAGCCCGCAGCTCCGCGGACCGCGAGTGGATCATCCGCGCCGTACGCGCGCCGTTGCGTTCTCGCCCTGCATGGACCAGCCGGAGATGCTCGCAATGGTCGAGTGGATGATGCATGAGCTGATCCGCAACGTGCCCGAGATCAAGACGGTTTTCGCGCAGAACAACGATTCCGGCGCCGGCCTGTGTTGGGCGTCAGGCCAGTACAGCGGGCCGAACGGACCGGAGTCCTGCCGCAACCGCACCACCGGCGTGCGCCTGAAGGCGCTCATGGAAGCCATGCAGCGCGGAGCGTCCACGGCCGGTGGAGGCATAACCATCCGTCTGGCCGGCACGTTCGACGAGATCGAGGAGCGCGAGTTCTCGCCGATGCTGCCGAAGAACGCGTTTCTCAGCCGCCCCTACACGCGCCGCACGCCGCCCGAGGGCGACCCGAACATCGTCTGGACCGGCACGATGATCCACGACTCCTACCCTGTCCTGGGCCTGCTGGACATCGAGCAACTGTTGGCGCGCCTGGAGCAGACGCACAACACGAGCATCCGCACGGTGGTGCTCACCGTGGGCCAGCCGTGGTACTACCGCGGCAATGAGCGCGCCGACACCATGCGCAAGCTCGTCGATATTGTCGAAGCCTATTACAGCAAGCCGTTCACCGGCCCCGTGGCACGCCGGATGTTTCTGGAGACGATGTCGGCGCGCTGGGGCGGCGCCAGGAATCAGCAGGCGCTGGCCGACGCGCTGGCCGCCATCGGCAGCGCGTTCCGCACCAAACATGAAGCAGTCCCCGGCTTCGACTTCTATTTCTTTGAAGGCTACCTGCCAACGTCCTCGCGCTTCCTGACGCGACCGATGCTGATTCGCCCTGACGTGCTGAGTAAGGAGGAGGAAGCGTACTTCCTGCCGCACGTGTTTGCCGTGCACGAATCGGTGGCGCGCAATGACTATCAGGACGCCTATGAGACGCGCCTGATGGGACCGCCGGTATGGGACTACCCGATCCTGCGCGCAGCGTTAAAGGAGGCCATCGGCGCGGCGGAGGCATTGGAGGGCATACAGGGCGCACCCGAACAGCAGTGGCTGCGCGATCTCGCCGTCTCGGTGCGGATGTGGGTCAGCAGCGTGCGCTCCATCAATAACTTCCACTTCGCACAGGAGATCCGGAACCGGCATCCGAAGGAGCTTTCAGGCCCCGTGCAAATCCACTCGATGGCCTCCGACGCGGGCGACCCGGACAATCTGCGCTGGCTCCAGATTCAGCGAAACGAGTTCGACAACGCCAATGAACTGCTCTTGCTCCTCAAGAGCGGCGGACTGAAGAGCCTCTCGCGCGCCACGGATCAGAAGCACGCCGATACGTTTCTGATGGGACCGGACGTAATCCCGGAGGTTCAGAGGAAGGTGGATCTGATGAGGCGGCACTGGCGCGACGTGGATTTGTATCTGACGCCCGGAAGGAAGTAGCAGATGTTGCTGGCAACGGCACTCGGCAGTGTGGAGTGCGTGGTGACGGGAACAGGTCCGGCGGTGCTGGCCGTGCATGGAGCAATGGGCGGCTGCGACCAGAGCCTGTTGCTCGCGCGGGCCGCAGTGGGCGAACCGGGCTTCCAGTTCATCGCCGTTTCGCGGCCCGGCTATCTGGGCACGCCCCTTACGTCAGGCAAAGCGCCTGAGGAGCAGGCGGATCTCTGTGCGGCGATTCTCGACTCACTCGGCATTGCCCGGGCAGCAGTTGTGGCGGTGTCCGGCGGCGGGCAGTGTGCGCTGCAGTTCGCTCTGCGTCACCCCGGCAGATGCCTGCGCCTGGTCATGATCTCGGGGTGCAGCGCGCAACTGACCGTGAAGTTACCGCTTCGGTTTCATCTGATGAAGCTCCTGGCGCGCACGCCATTCCTCGTGACCGCCATGAGGAAGCGCGCTGCCCGTCAACCGGAGGAAGCGGTACGCCGCTCCATCCCTGATCCGGAGATGAGGGCGCGGACTCTCAGCGATCCTGAGGCGGGTCCCATGCTGATCGAGTTGCAGTCGAGCACCATGGACAGACTGAAGGAGCGGATGCCGGGGACTCTGAACGACATCGAACAATCGCGAAGGCCGTTCAATTATCCGTTGGAACAGATATCAGCGCCGGTGCTGGTGGTGCATGGCACAGCGGATCAGGTTGTTCCCGTGGCGCAAGCAAAGGCGCTCGGCAGCAGGGTACCGGGGGCAGAGATGCTCCTCATCGAAGGCGGCGAGCATGTGACGCTCTTCACGCATCTGCACGAGATACGCTCGCGCGTCAGTCAGTTTATCCGGGAAACGGCAGTTGGCGGCAGATAGTGTGGTCAGTTCGCCGCGTCACCATGTTGATTGGAGAAGCCGGTAATTGAAGACCGTGCGGGTGGCCTCGTCGGCTGGAAACATGTGCTCCACCCGCAGCGAGGCCAACATGATGTCCTGCGGCGTGCCAAAGGTGGTGAACATGCTGAAGAGAGCCAACTCGCCGTGGGTGGTGGGAAAGCGTGTGGTCAGCACCGGTGCAGTGGAGCGCGGGCTGGCGGTGTGCGGATTTTGCTTCCCCGGGAGGACGTTGAGCAAAGCTGCAAAGGCCTCGACTTTCGGTGTCAGCGCGGGCGGAACCGAGGCATCACCACGCAGGTGCGCCAGTATCGCCGGCCCCACCTCGTCCAGATTGACCATGTGTCTGGTGAAGCCCTCGGGGTGGACCAACATGTCCAGCATGTTCATGGGCGTCCCCTCTGGCAGATCCGCGGCCCAAGGCATCAATGTTGTCGCGAGCCACTTGCCCCCCTGTTCAGATGCAGCAGGTTCCACTGCGCGTCAATCACCAACGCGGGCATCGGATCGTGCGCCTGCAGGAGCCGGATGATTACTCCGTTCGCCTGGGACAGCGCCGGGTCGGCCAGTGGCGCGGCGCTGTAGGCCGGCGCGTAGCCCGCCTGCAGCATCGCCGCATTTCGAACCACGAGCGGCGCGGCCAGTTCCTGCAGCCAAGCCATCAGCAGTTCACGGCTGGGCCTGGCTCGGCCACTCTCGACGAAGGTCACATGCCGCTGCGAGACGCCCAACCTCATCGACAATTCCGGTTGGCTGAAGCGCCTGGCTTTACGCGCCTGCCGCAGGCTGGCCGGTAGCATGTGAGTCAGCGAATTCATAGCTCGATTGAACCACGGCCTGGAACGAATTCAATTGCCTCTGAGGTAATTGCCGGCATGACCTGCGCCCCGGATGCTGGAAGCAACACCTTGAAACGACCCTTCATGCAACGCACCCTGCTAACCGTCACTCTGATCCTCTTCGGCGCGCTTAGCGCAGCAGCGCTTTGGTTTCACGGCTTCTGGGGCATCCTGGCGCCGCACTTCCAGAACTTCGGCGGAGGTCAGGTATTCGCAGACCTCGTCATCGCGTTAGCACTCGTACTGGTGTGGATGTGGCACGATGCGAAAGCCGCCGGCCGGAACATCTGGCCATGGATTGCAGTCACGCTGGCCCTGGGCTCGTTTGGGCCGTTGATCTATTTGCTGACGCGGCGATCCAGCGCAAGGTGAAACGAAACCATTAGCACTGCACCAGAGCCGCCAGCCCGCCGGTAGACGTCTCCTTATACTTCGCGTTCATGTCGCGGCCCGTCATTGCCATGGCCGCGATGCAGGTATCCAGATCCACGCGGTGACGCTTTTCCTCGGCATCCATGGTGATGCACGCCGCGGCATGAGCTTTGATCACTCCGAAGGCGCAGCGCTCGATGCACGGTACTTGCACATAGCCTTCCACCGGATCGCACGTCAGTCCGAGATGGTGCTCCAGCGCGGACTCCGCCGCGTTCGCCACCTGCCGGACATTGCCGCCGGACGCCTGCACGATGAACGCCGCGGCCATGGCGGAGGCAACACCGATCTCCGCCTGGCAGCCGCCCTCGGCGCCGGCGAGCGTGGCGTTGTGCTTGCAGAGATACCCGATTGCGGCCGCGGCCAGGAACGCCTCGTGAAAGGCGGTGTCGCTCATCGGCCGGTACTCCTGGTAGGCCTTCACCACGGCCGGCATCACGCCCGCGGCCCCCGCCGTCGGAGCTGTCACGATCACGTGGCCCCGAGCGTTTTCTTCGGCGGCCGCCATCGCGAACGACGCCAGCACACCGGTGGAGCGGTCCATCCACGCCTTCTCTTCCCGCATCGAGTTCTCGAAAACCGCCTTGGCCTTGCTCTCCAGACCGATAGGCCCCGGCAGCACGCCTTGCGCCTTGAGGCCCGCGTCCACCAATTGCAGCATCACGCGCTTCACTTTATCGAGATGGGCGCGAGCCTCTGCCTCGCCGCTGCCCGAAACGGCCACCTCGTTGGCGAGCATCACTCCCGGCAGACTGAGCCCGCTGGCGGCAACGTGCGCCTGCAACTCACCCATGGTGGAGTACGGATACGCAGGCGTTCCCTTCTCCGGCGCCTGGTAGCCCTTCCACTCGATGAAACCGCCACCGACGGAGTAATACTCCATCTCGTACAGCACGCCGTCCCCGCTCAGCAGGCGCGCTCGAATCGTATTCGGGTGCGGGAAGTCACCGAGCATCTCGCCCCACACGATGTCCTTCATCGAGACGCTGAGATGGGCCGGGCCGATGCACACTTCGTAGACACGCTCTGGGTGAGCCGCGATCCCATCCAGAAACTCGGGTTCGCATTCCGCCGGACTACGCCCCAGCAACCCCGCCAGCGCCGCGCGATCGGTGCCGTGCCCCTTTCCTGTGGCGCTCAAGCTGCCAAGCAACTCCACCCGCACGCCCGTCGCTCTTGCCAGCACGGCATCGGGCAGCGCTTTCACTCTCTGGTAGAAATCGCGGGTGATCCGCATCGGGCCCATTGTGTGCGAACTCGATGGCCCCGGCCCCATCTTAAAGAACTCCTCGAGCGTGGTCAGAATCATGCGGCCCCTCTGCATTTAGCTTAAGGGGAAACGGGAAGACGCGCGACAGCGTCGCTGGCAGTAGATGCGACTGATGCTCATCCTGCTCGCTGCATTGCCCATTGCCGGCGCCTCCCCTGGCCTCACCACTACAGAGAGCGCAGTCGTCCGCCTGCTGAACGAAGCGCGTACGGCACCTGCACGTTTCGCGCAACGCTATGTGGCGCCTAGAGCGCGGAGCAGCCGCGAGGCGGCCGAGTGCTTACGTGAGATGAGCCGCCTGGCTCCCGTACCGGCTTTCCGGACTGCCGCGCCGCTCGTATATTCTGCACGGGATCACGCTTCCGACCTGAGCCGGTCTGGGGCGACGGGGCACAGAGGCAGGGACGGGTCCACACTGGACGACCGGATCAGCCGACATGCGGAGTGGGAAGGCGATGTTTCGGAGAACTTGTACTTCGGCGCAGCCGATGCGGTAGAGATCGTGGTCCAACTCCTGATCGATGAAGGCGTCCCGGGGCGTGGGCATCGCCGCAACATTCTGAGCGCAAAAATGGCGGCGGTCGGGGTCGCCGTCCGCCGCCATCCCCACTATGGATCGGTCTGCGTGATGGACTTCGCGACCTTACTCCGGCCGCTGTTGAAAGGAGGGGGCGGCGGGTGAGGTGCCGCTGGCGGCCACCTGCGGCGCCTTGAATTTCGGCTCGCTGATGTAGCCGCGCACCGCGTCCTTGCCCACCTGGTTGACCACGAGTTGCAGAGCCTGGCCGCGGTCCGGAGTCATAATCACCACCGGCTCGAAGACATTGACGTTCTTCTTCTGGAGCTTCTGGTCGTCCACCAACATTTCAAAGTCGTACGATTTCTTCTTGGTGTTCGCCTTGCGGAGCGAGAGGCTGATGGGCCCCACCTTCTGGAACTGCTTGGATTTGTCGAGCGTGAACTCATAGTAGTTCCGCTCTCCGCGTCTTTGCAGCGCGACCAATTCCTCATGCGTTCGCGCGACGGAACCGTTCGTCTGCATGAGCGAGTCGTTCGTCCGCGCCAGCGCTCCGTTGAGCTCATCCTTGGTGGAATTGATGTTGCCCTCCAGATCCTGCCGCGTCTTGTCCATCTGCACACGGGTGTCGCTGAGGGCCTTCTCCTGCTCGCGCAGACGCGCCTGGACCTCGTCGACCCGCGGGTCATTCGCCACCACAGGCTTGGGTGGGGTTTTCGCCTGGACTCGCCTGGACGCCAGGCGTTTTGGGCCTGCGGTTTCGATGGATATTGGCTGGCGAGTCTGCTCCTGTTCAGCGGCTTCCTTTGCGGCCGCCTGCTGTCTTTCCGCCTGGAGGTTGGCAGTGAGCGAATCCAACTGGCCGGACAGTGTCCGCACCTGGCTCTGCACGCCATTCAGGTTGGCGGCCATCGTCTTGTTTTCAGCGTCGAGAGAGCTGGTTCGATCGCGTTCGTTCATTAACGCCGCCATGCTCCAGACCGTCGTGCCGGCCAGAACCAGAGCGAGCGCCGGCATCAACCAGACCGGTGCGGTCCAGTCACGTTTCGGGGGTGTATCGTTGATCTCGTGCATTGGGATCCCTCCTAATGAGGGGATGCAATTGCGATGCCATCCCGAAACGCGCAAGCGGCGTCTATAAGCTGTTGTTTCTACGGGGACACCTATAAACGGACGCCGGTAATTTCTACCGTGAGGGCCGCTTGCCGCGTTCGATCCGGCCAAACATCTGACCGCCCGCGTTCTTCCCGCTCCACGTTCCGGCATATTGCTCCCGGTAGAGGACAACGCGGGCGGTGAAGGCGCCCAGCGTGGGAATGGTCAGGTCTGTCAACGCAATGACGGGCGTGTCGCCGGCCCATCGCACTGTTATGGGAATCGGCAGAGGGATCTCGCGTCCGTTGTAGTTCATGCGAGTCCGAAAGAGCCAGGTTTCACCCGCGGTATGGGTGACGCTGTCTATGTAGTAGCGTTCTTCGCCGGACAGTCCTTGCCGATCCAGGCGGGTCGAATACCCGACCAAAACGACGCCCGACATCGATTCAGTGAAGGCGCGGTTGCGTTCCACATCAGATTGCGGGATGCTGCCGCGCGTGAGAACAAAGGCCGCGATGCCTGCGAGCGCCAGTGCGGCCAGCAGTGCGACGGGTCTCATGCCACCGATTGTGACACAGGGCAGCGTACAGGCAGAGGGACGCGCCACGATGCCAATCCAAGCGCCGCAACGGCGCCCGCCAGGATCAGAAAGATCGATGTATACGATCCAGTGATCTTGAGTGTCGTCGCCAGCAGCAGCGGACCAATGGCGGAGGCGAGGACCGTCATCATCTGCGCGAAGCCCTGAATCCGGCCGAGATCCGTCCGCCCGAAGACCTGGGCCCACACAGAGAAGAACACAACCGTTACCACGCCCCCGGCAACGCCCATTGCCGTCGCATAGGCCATCACGTGGGAGAAGGTGCTGACGAATGGGAGCATCAACAATGAGGCCGCCAGTACAGCCATGCCGATTCCAGTGACCTTCTGAATCGACCATTTCGACGCCAGCCAGCCGCCGCCGAAGTTGGCGCCCAAGCCGATCAAAGTGCTGACGACGAGGACGGTATGGTACATTTTCGCGTCGAAGCCACGCTGTTCGAGGATGGACTGATTGAACAAAGCGATGCCCGAATATACGAGGCCAAACATGGCGCTCGCGAGCGCAAAGACCCAGAACGCGGGGCTCTGGAGCGCCTCGAAAAAGGGGATATCGACGCGCTGAATCGCGGACTGCGCCGGAAGGTCGCCGGTTCCGCCTGTCTCTTCCGGGCCGCTGCGGGCGACCAGCCAGGCGAGCGGCGCGACGATCGCCACCAAAGTGAGCCCGACACCCAACCACGCATTCCGCCATCCAAAGGCGAGCGTCGCCTGTCCGACGGAGGGGAAGGCGATAATAAACCCGGCGCCCACCAGTAGCGAATACACGCCCATCGCGATGCCGGGACGGCGGGAAAACCACTTTCCCACCAGCGCCAGACTGACGACGGAAAGTGCGCTCTGACCAAAGCCGCGGGTAAGGGTGATGGCCACGGCCAGGCCCGCGAGTCCGGTGGTCTGACTCATGGCGATTACGGTCACGCCGAGCGCCGCGGCGACGGTGGTGAGAACGATGCGCGAACCGAACCGGTCGGTCAGCCGGCCGCAAGGCAGGCAGAATGCCGCGCCGATCAGGGTCGCCCAGAAGTTCACCTGAGCGTAGCTCACCCGGTCGATCGCCAGGCTTGCCATCAGGGGCTCGGTGATGAGTCCGAGTCCCTGCGTACGGCCCGGCAGGGTGGCGACCATGGCGAGCGCCGCCACGCCGAGATTGGCCCAGCCGCAGTAGCTCCAGTTCTGGAGCCGTTTGAGCGTCGCGCCGGTTGTGGTAACGGAGGAGGCCATCGAGGTCTATTGGTGGGTGTGGAATGGTGAGCCGGGCGGGTCTCGAACCCGCGACCCTCTGATTAAAAGTCAGATGCTCTACCACTGAGCTACCGGCCCACAAAGGAAGGAAACAGCGAGAGGGTCTACAGTCAGGATACCAACCATCTGCGCGGGTGTACAATCTGTGGCGATGCCTACCTCAATTTCACGCCGGGAAATGCTCGCTTCGATGGCCTGGACCGCGACGGCGGCCTCGAACCTGAACGCCGCAAACCGCTTTCTGCTGGGAGGACCGATCTTCCTGAAATCCGCCGATCCGGGCGAACTGGCCCGCGAACACAAACGCCTCGGGTATTCCGCCGCATACTGCCCTGGGGTCAAGGTGGGCGATACGGCCCGCCTGCAAGCCATCGAAGCGGCCTACAACGCGGAGAACGTCGTCATCGCCGAGGTGGGCGTGTGGGTGAACCTGCTGGATCCGGACGCCGCCAAGCGCAAGGAGAACCTCCAGAAGGTCATCGACGGCCTGGCCATCGCCGACGCAGTCGGTGCGCGCTGCTGCGTCGATATCGCGGGCTCGTTCAATCCCAAGGTCTGGTACGGGCCGCATCCGAAGAACGTCACGAAGGAGTTCTTCGACGCCGCCGTCGCCAACGCCCGGCTGATCATCGACGGGGTGAAACCCAAGCGGGCCAAGTTCGCCTACGAGATGATGGGCTGGAATCTGCCGGATTCGGCCGAATCGTATCTGCAGATGCTCAAGGCCATCGACCGCCCGGCATTCGGAGTGCACATCGACATCTGCAATCTGATCAATGGCCCGGCGCGATACTACGACAGCGCCGCACTGACGGAGGAGACCCTTCGCAAACTCGGGCGCTGGATCGTCTCCTGCCACGCCAAAGACGTCGACTGGATCCCCGAAATGAACGTCCACATCGTGGAGGTGGTGCCGGGCCGCGGCACGCTCGACTATCGCCCCTATCTGAAGGGCTTGGCCGCCCTCCCTGCCCCGGTGCCGCTGATGATCGAGCATCTCAAGACCGCCGAAGAGTACGCCGAAGCCGCCGCGCACATCCGAAAAGTCGCATCTTCGATGGGGCTGTGATTGAATAAGAACATGGCAGAAACGGTTATCTTAATCGCTAACGGAGACCTGCGGCTCGCCGCCAATCAGACGTGCTGGGCCGCGCAGGCCGAAGTCGAGAAGAAAGTCATGGAGGCGGTGCAGGGCTTCGGTCACGCGATTGAACGCGGACACGCCTATGACGAGATCAAGAAGCACGGCTTCATCGACAGCCAGAAGCGCGGCATGGAGGTCTTCCAGACCATTCCGCCCACCGCGCCGCTGATTGTCGCCGAAGCAGTGTGGCAGTACAGCCACCACCTGCTTCACGGCCTTTACACGCATCAGGGCCCCATTCTCACCGTCGCCAACTGGAGCGGCCAGTGGCCGGGCCTCGTCGGCATGATGAACCTGAACGCCTGCCTCACCAAGGCCGGTATTCCTTACTCCACGCTGTGGAGCGAGAACTTCGACGACGAGCTGTTCCTGAATGGCCTGAAGCGCTGGCTCAACGGCGAGAAGATCGTTCACGATACCAGCCACGCCAAGCCGCTGGGCGCCTTCAAGCTGCCCAAGCCGGCCGAAGAACTCGGCGGCGCGATGGCCCGTGAGCTGCACAAGAACAAGTCCATCATGGGCATCTTCGACGAGGGCTGCATGGGCATGTATAACGCCATCATCCCCGACGACCTGCTTTACCAGACCGGCGTCTGCAAGGAGCGCCTGTCGCAGTCCGCCCTGTATTACGGTGCGACGCAGGTGACCGACGCGGAGGCGAAGGCCGTCTTCGATTGGTATATCAAGAAAGGCTTCACCTTTCACTTTGGCACCGACGAGAAGACCGAGCTCACCAAAAACCAGGTGCTCTGGCAGTGCAAAACCTACATCGCCGCCTGCCGCATCGCGGACGAGTTCGGCTGCGAGTCGATCGGCATCCAATACCAGCAGGGCCTCAAGGATCTCCTGCCGGCGT
>CAYVDY010000095.1:0-15647 GCA_964450255.1 uncultured Candidatus Solibacter sp.
CGGCGTCTCACCGGCCCCTGCCGGCTCCAGGTCCTTCCGATCGAGGAGGACCACGTCGATCTTCGGCGTATCCGCGAACCGTGGCACGCGGTACCGCGAGAAGGCATTCGTCGTCACCTTGCCGCCCTCGAAGGCCATTTCCTCACGGATCGCCGCCCCTAGCCCCATCAGGATGCAGCCCTCCACCTGCGACCGCAGTCCCACCGGGTTCATCACCGGCCCGCATTCGAATGCCTCGCAGATCTCGATCAGTCTTGGCGGCTCGCCCGGCTTTCCTAACTCGACCTCGACACACGCCGCCACCACCGAGTTCTTCTCAGTTCCGCAAGCCAGCCCGACGCCTCGCCCCGCGCGCTTCTGCTTCCATCGCTCAGACCATCTGAACCGCTTGGCGGCGGCTTCCAGCACTCCTCTGATCCTGGGGTTCGTCAGATTCGCCAGCCGGAATTCAAGGGGGTCCAAGCCGCCTCGCGCCGCAAGCTCATCCATGAACGACTCACGCGCGAAGTTGTTCGCCGCGCCGGCGAGACAGCGGTAGGAGCCCTGACGCAGCGGTGAGTCTGCCTCGACAAACCGTGTCGTGCGATGGGCTACCTCATATGGAGTCTCGAGCGCCGCCGTACCGGAGTTGATGTTCGTCATCCGCCAGCCAGCGAGCTTCGATCCTTCAATCGCGGCTTCGCACTCGATCAACGCCGCGGGCCGCGAATAGGCCCAGGTGAATTCCTCCGCACGAGTCCAGCGCAGCGAGACGGGCAGCTTGGCATCTTGCGCCAGACGGGCGGCTTCAATCGCAGCCTCGCCCGTGTGCTTGACGCCGAAGCCGCCGCCGAAGTCCGGCACGATCACCCGGACCGCCGACACGTCCAGTCCAAACGCCTGCGCCAACGCGCTGCGCACCGCGAACGGATTCGACGTCCCCGTCCACACCGTCAGTTTGCCATCTGACCACTCGGCCACTGCCGCGCGCGGCTCCATCGGCGCATGTTGGACATAGGCAACGTGATACTCAGCCTGCAGCTTCACTGCGGCAGCGGATAACACTCTATCCACATCGCCCGCCAATTGACCGCGCGGGTTTCCCTTTGCCGTCTTCTTCAGATGCTCGAAAAGGACGCTGCTCGATGGATGTGCCTTCTCATTCCACTTAGCCGTCTCGGCCAGCGCCCGCACGGCACGCCGTGCCGCAAAGGAGTTCGGCGCAGTGCAGCCGACGAATTCGCCATCGCGCATCACCGCAGCACCAGCCACTGCCTTCGCCGCGTCCAGGTCGATCGATTGGAGCGCCGCCCCATACGATGGCGGGCGCAGCACGCTGCCGTACACCATCCCGGGGCGCGTGATGTCTGAAGGAAACTTATGCCCGCCCGTGACGATCTCCCCGGCATTGAGCCGCGTCTGCGAGCGCCCCAGAACTGCCCAGGCCGCAGGCTCGGTGAGCTTCGCGCCCACAGCCGGCGCCTGCTTCATCGCCTGGGTGAACTTCTCGCTCGACGCCAGGTCGGCATAAGTGAAGCGCCCGATGGCGCCCTTCTCCGCCGCGACGGCACTCAGCAATTCGCGTGCCGCAGCCGCCGCCAGCCTCACTGCGGGCACTGTGGATGCGGTCGTTCGGCTGCCGGCCGTCGTTCCGTCATCGGGCGTTCGATCCGTATCCGCCATCACCACATCGATCATTGAGACCGGTACGCGCAGCTCTTCGGCCGCTACCATGCCGATCTGAGTACGTGCACCCTGGCCCTCTTCTACTTTGCCGTTGAGGATCGTCACACGCCCGGCTTTGCCGATCAGCAGCCGTGCCTCCAACGTCCTGGCACCGCCCCCTCGCTGAGCTTCAGCATTTTCGGCAAACAGCGCGATCAGGAGGCCGGACGCGGTGAACTGAATGAACCCTCGCCGGTCCAGGTCAACGAACCGTGGCAACAGTTCTCGCAGTTCGTAGCGCTCAGGCTCCGGCAATTCCACGGAGCTATACGGCTTTCGCATCGCTCACCTCCCCGGCTGCCGCTATTGCCCGCAAGCGCGACGCCGCCTGAACTGCCGCCACAATCCGCGGATACCCAGTGCATCGGCACAGGTGCTGGTTCATCGCCTTCACAATTGCGGCTTCGCTTGGGTTCGGCTCCCGCTCGAGCAGCGCCGAAGCCGAGAGGATCATTCCTGGCGTGCAGTAGCCGCACTGAATCGCCGCCTCATCCACAAACGCCTGTTGCACAGGGTGCAGCTTCCCGCCTGGCGCCAACCCTTCGATGGTGGTCACCTTGCGGCCCGCCGCCATCTTCATCGTAGTGATGCAGGACGGCGCGGGCTTGCCGTCCAATAGAACGGTACATGCGCGGCACTGTCCCTCTCCGCAACCGTACTTGGTTCCCGTGAGGCCCAACTCTTCCCGCAATACGTCCAGCAGCGGCCGCTCAGCCTCCGTATCCACGCTGCGCGCCACTCCGTTCACCGTGAGCTTGTAAACCGGCATTTGCCTTGCCTCCCTCGTTCCGCGCTTCCGATAACATCATAGGCCCACCGCACGCGTCGATGCGAGCTTGCAGCCCGGCCACGAACATGGTAAACGTTAAAGTTATCGAAACAGTAAGGAGGTTCTTATGGATATGACAAGACGTTCGGCCCTCGCGGCCATGGCAGCCGCGGTTCCTTCCGTGGCGTCCGCGCAAAGCGCAGGTGGCCCGGATATCGAGCCGGGACCGTTCAAGGGCACTCGCGAATCGCTCAAGTCCTATCAGGCTCCGGACTGGTTTCGCGACGCCAAGTTCGGCATCTGGGCGCACTGGGGTCCGCAATCGGCGCCGGAATTCGGCGACTGGTATGCCCGCAACCTGTACATCGAAGGCCATAAGCAGTACAAGTATCACTGCGAGAAATACGGCCACCCCTCGAAGTTCGGCTTCAAGGACATCATCCCCACATGGAAGGCAGAGCGCTTCGACCCCGAATCGCTGATGGATCTTTACAAGAAGGCCGGCGCCAAGTACTTCGTGTCCATGGGAGTCCACCACGATAACTTCGACCTGTGGAACTCCAAGCTCAACAACTGGAACTCCGTCAAAATGGGGCCGAAGAAAGACATCGTTGGTCTTTTCAAGAACGCCGCCCAGAAGCGCGGACTCCGCTTCGGCGTCAGCGAGCACCTCGCCGTCAGCTACCACTGGTTCCAGAAGAGCCACCTCGCCGATAAGGAAGGTCCCTTCAAAGGTGTTCCCTACGACGGCATCGACCCCAAGTTCGCCAGCCTCTATCACGAGACCCACCCGGCGCCCGAGCGGGCCTGGGATGAAGCCGGCGTGCCGCTCAAGTGGAAGCGCCACTACTTCGACCGCATGAAGGAGCTGATCAATTCCTACGAACCGGATCTGCTCTACTCCGACGGGCCCATCTTCTTCGATGAATGGGGCCTCGGCATGACGGCCCATCTCTACAACCGCATCGCCAAAAAGTACAACGGCCGCATCGAAGCCGTTTACGCCAACAAGGGCAAGAACGACTGCGTGAAGGGCACCTGCGTCCTCGATCTCGAGCGCGGCATCGTCGACAACATCCGCGACGAACCGTGGCAGACCGATACCTGCATCGGCACCTGGCACTACAACAAGGAGGCCAAGTACAAGACGCCGAAGATCGTCATCGACATGCTGGTCGACATCGTCAGCCGCAACGGCAACCTGCTGCTCAACTTCCCGCTCCCGTCCTCCGGCGCGCTCGACCCGGAAGAGTTATACATCCTGGACGAAATCGCCCGTTGGATGTCCGTCAATGGAGACGCCATCTATGGGACGCGCCCGTGGAAGGTCTATGGCAGCGCCCCGACTTCGGCCGCCTCCGGACCCGCCAGGCCAATGGGCGAGCATCACGTCGCCGAAGCATTCAACGAGCGGAATCGGAAAGAACTTACCGCCGCCGACGTCCGTTACGTGACCAAGGCAAGCGCCATCTATGCTTTCTCCATGGGCATCGACGCGGCACAGGTCTCCTTCCGCGAGTTGGCTCTCGGCTCACCACAGGGCACAGGCAAGATCGTCAACGTCGAACTCCTAGGGCATCCCAAGAAGCTCGTCTGGAGCCAGGACGCCACGGCCCTCAAGGTGAACATCCCCATGGACAAACCTGCGCGCCACGCCCTGGCGTTCAAGGTGACACTAGCCTAGTTCGCCTGGGTCATAAAAAAGGGGGCGGAGCCCAAAGGCGCCGCCCCTTCGTAGTCACGCTGAGTTCGATCCTCGGTACGGATCAGAACTCGTAACGAAGCGCAAACTGCACGACGCGGGCGTCGGCAGCAGCGTTAAATTGTCCGAAGGTCCCCGGGGTGTTCAGGCTCAGGATAGGTGCCCCGCCGCCGCCCGTGTTCAGGAAGTTCACGCTATTCAGTGAGTTGAAAGCCTCAGCTCTCAACTGTAGCCGGTGACCTTCCCAGGGAAGCGCGAAGTACTTGCTCGCGGAGAGATCGAGATTGACTGTACCCGCGCCGCGGATGATGCCTCGCGTGCCGACGGTGCCAGGATACTGTCCCTGAAATGAGTTGACAGCGGTGGTTGTGGCAAACAGACTGGGGTTCCCCAGTTGGTTGTAGCCAACCTTGTTCGACGGCATGGAAACACCAGGCCGCAGCACGGCGAGAGCTGAATTCAGGTAGTTGGTCGGATACACGCCGCCGTTGTTCAGATTGAGAGGCGGACCGGAGCGATAAGTGCCAAGCGTAGACACCTGCCAGCCGCCGACGATCGTGTCCACCCATCCGGAAGCGCTGCTCAGCATGCGCTTGTTCTTGCCGAAGGGAAGCTCGATCACGGCGTTGGCCGTGATGTTGTGGCGGAGGTCGAAGTCCGACGGCCCTCGGAAGGAGTTGGGATTGAACGAGTCCTGAATCACGCCGCCGGCGGCGGATTCAGAGGCCGATGCGTTGTCAATGGAGTGCGACCATGTGTAGTTGAAGTCATAGCCCCAACCGCTGGCGACCGGACGGCGGAAGATCACCTGCATTCCGTGGTACGCACCCTGTCCCGCGTTGACCCACGAGGTGAGGCCGGCGCTCTGGAGAGCGAAGAATGTGTTGCAGCCCGGAGCTGAAATGCACCCTCCGTCCGGCTGACGCACGCGGTCCATATCGTTGAGCGCATCCAGATCGCTGCCGGCGTAAGTGCCGTACACAGTGTTGAAGTAGTTCGCTGTGGCGCTGCCCGCGAACTGGTAGTTCTTTGCCTTGGCGAACACATTCTCAAAGAAGGGCACCGTCGGCAGAATACCCGGGTTTGCCCTCACCTGCGCCGGGGTCACTCCACGCTCGTAAGCGTCGCGCAGAACAGCGCTAGCCTGCGTCCAGGTTGTGCCCGACTGCGGGTCTTTGAACTGAGTCAGCGGCTGAGCGAAATCCTGCTGCAGCAGTCCCTTGTGGCTGAGCCGGCCCACGTAACCGATCTCGATCGTCATCCCCTTGGGCAACGGCCGTGCGTAGCTGGCGTTGAGAAGGTACTGATAGGGAGCTCTGAGATCCGGCGATACACCGGTAAGTGTCGTGAAGCCGCCGACGATGGTCGGGGGCGTGAACGGAAATCCGCCGCCTGTGGGCGCGGCCAAGCTGGGCAGGCTGCCGCCTGAATAGCGGAATGAGGTCGTGAAATCAGTGTTCACGGGCTGGGCGACCGTAGTCGACAGTCCGGGAGAGCCTGACGACGCAAACGCCACCGCCATGTTGCTGCCGTAACGGTCGTGCGTCACACCGGCGCCGGCGCGAATCACGCTTCCTTTACCGAAGAGGCGGCCCCAACCCGAATCGCTCTCTGGAGCATAAGCGATGGCGAAACGCGGGGCGAAGTTGTTGTTATCGCGCCCAAACCAGCCGGGCTTGCCATTGGCCTTTCCAGCGAGATCGAAGACGAGCTTTGCCGTGGATAGGGACCCGCCGGGGATGCCCAATGCGGAAGCGCCCACACGATCGGCGAAGTATTGGTTCAGAGGCGTCTGCGATACAGCCTGAACGCCGTTGCTCTCGTAGGGCGGATCATAGCTGCCGTAACGCAAGCCGTAGGTGATGGTGAGGTCCCGCCGCACCTTGAAGACATCCTGAATGTAGAACTCGTATTCCCTGGTGGAGAAAGCGCGCACGATCGGGCTGCCAAATGGAATGGCCTTGCCATCGGTGCCGAACTGGTACACACCGCTGTACTGGTTGATGACACCGAGCAGCGTACCCATGGCATTCGTCATAGGTGTCGGCTCGGCCAGCCTGGCAGTGGGACCATATGTCTGTGCCGCGGCGGCAGTCACCAATGCGGTGATATCCGCGCCCAGGCCCCTCAGCGTATTCCGGCTGAAGCTATAGCTGGGGTAGACCGCCTGCGAACCTCTGTCGTTATTGATGATGCGGATGTTGGCGCCGAACTGCACCGTGTGCTTGCCTTTGATCCAGGTCAGGTCATCCACGAAATTGGTGGTCGGTGCGATGCGGTTGGTCAACCGGGGGAAAGCGGTCGGTGTGGCAATAGCGAAGGTGATCGAGGAATCGGGCGTTCCGGTCACCTGACTGCCAATTCTGGTCAGTCCGTAGTCGAACACGTTCACCAGCGTCGGAGCGATCACCGCCGTATACCGCACCGCGAGTCCGCGCGAGTTGTCAATCGTGCTGGAGGCTGCGCTTTGGCCCGGAAACTGGGCCAGTGTCGAGTCCTGGCTGTTGGCAGCCAGCGTCCCGCGGAACATCAGCGTGTGCTTGCCGACTGCGTCGAGGTTGAAGTCCATCCTGGCGACATAGGCGCGGTTGTTGAGAGTCTGTGGCGCGTTGAACCGGAACACAGAAAAATTCAGTCCGCGGTCGGCGCTCGCCGCCGGATCGTTGCCCACCGGATACTGGTTCATCAGTTGCAGCATGTAGCTGCTGGCGCCAACACCCAGCGGATCGATCGCCCTGACCTCCGCCGGAGTGAACTGACCGATCTGCCCGCTCGACAGCCGGTATTTCATGATCCCCTGACGGAACGACTCGGTGGGGACGACGCGGGACTGAGCCGTGGCGCTGCGGTCCTTGCGGTCTTCCCAGTTCAGGAAAAAGAAGGCGCGGTCGCGGATGATGCGGCCACCAACCGAGACGCCATACTGGTTGCGGATCAGAGCCTGACGCTGAAGGCCGGCACGATTGCTGAACCAGTTGTTGGCAGCAGTACTTTTATTGCGAAGGAACTCGTAGACTGACCCGTGGAACTGGTTGGATCCGCTTTTGGTCACAAGCGAAACCTGGCCACCGGAGGACCGGCCCTGGTCGGCGCCCTGTCCGGCTACGGTCGTGCGGAACTCCTGCACGGAATCAAGCGGAATCGGAAGCGCCGCATTGAAGCCGGTGGAACTCTGGTTGTCATTCACATCGACGCCGTCGAGTGTCACGTTGTTCTGGTCGCGGCGAGCGCCCAGAACCTCACCCGTCGGCGCAACTCCAGCCTGAAGACTCAACAGATCGACGATGTTCCGCGTCTGAAGCGGGAGTTGCTTGATCTGAATCTCATTGAACGGATTGCCCACTGTTGCGTTCTGCAAATTGATGGAGGCGGCCTCCGACGTGACGTTCACAGACTCGGTCACTTGTCCGATCTCGAGCTTGATGTTGAGCGTAGCTGGAGTGTCCACCTGCAACCGGACCGAACTGGTGTACGTGCGGAACCCTGGCATTTGCACTTCGATAACGTACGGGCCAGGCGGTACCTGCACAAGGCGGTACGAGCCTGCCGGATCCGCCACCGTCTTCCGGACTGCTGATGTCTCCTGATTTGTGGCTGTGACAACGGCTTCCGGAATCACAGAACCCTGAGCGTCGGTAATCCGCCCCTGCACCGAACTGGTTTGGGCTGCCAGAGGCAGCAGTCCTAGAAAAACACCGAGGATAACCTGTGTTTTCACGTCTTCTCCTTAATGCGCGAGGAATCTGAAGCAATCTCGACGGAGAGTGAAACTCGTCTCGACGGTGAGGACGTGACCTTAGCAGGCGGGGCGGTTAAGGTCCAGTTTCCCAGAAGACTGGATTGTTGGCTTGAATTCAGGATATAAAAGTAAACGAGAAACAGTCAACACGAATGCCATCGGAAATTCTTCTAGGGGTCATTCGTAAATAGAACTCGTTATTTCTACAAACACAAGCACGCGCTCTCGATCAACTTCGATCGAGAGCGCGACCGGTCATCGCCCCGTGTATTCGCTAGCGCATTATCTGTGGGCTGCTTATTGGCTTACCCTTTTCATTCGGCAACCGTGGCGGCCAGTCTCTTCGGATCGATCTTCCAGATCGTGGCCTGCTCAATGTTTGACAGCCAGATCGCGCCGCTGGCGACCTGAATGGCGCCGCCGCCCGGGCCGTAGAACTGCTGCACCACTTTGTCCGTGCCCGGGTCGATGCGCGTCAGAGGAAAGCCGGCCATGGTGACCCAAATGGCGCCGTCGCCGAAAGCAATCTCTCCGGCCACACCAGGGACACCCAGTTCGATAGACTTGATCACCTTGTCGGTCTTAGGATCGATGCGCTCCACTTTTCCCTCTTTGGAGCAGAACACCCAAATCGATCCTTCCCCGATCGACAAGGACTGAGGATTAGCGGAGACGGTGATCCGTTTGCTCACCAGATTGGTCGCGGGATTCACCTTAAGAACCTGATTCTGCGCGGGACACGCCAACCATAGCGCCGACTCCCCGAAAACGAGACTCTTGCAGCCGGCTGGAAGTCGGACATCCGCTACTACTTCGTTCGTGGTTGGGTCGATTCTGGACAGGGTTGTCTTTTCGTCCGTGAGTAGCCACACACTATCCGCGCTAACCGCTATGGCGCCAGGCACGGAAGCAACGCCTGTCACGACTTGAGTGCTCTTTTTCAAGGTTTTCGCGTCCAACCTGACCAATGCCCCGTCACCGCAGGATGGCACCCAGAGACTGCCAAAGCCAGTCGCCATGCGCGTGCAGGGCGTCGCGACGCCGGTGATTGGCTCACCTGCCTTACCCGTCTTGGCCTCCAGCTTCTCGACCCCGCCCTTCGCGGCGTTCGGCGTGAACACGGATTCGGAGACGTACAACCACGACGGCTTGCCTGGTGCGGGAAGATCCAGATCAGCTTTCAAGCCCGCGAATGGAATCTGTATGCCGGGAGTCTTCACTCCGACCGTGGGCGCAGCCGAAGCCCTGGGCGCCTTTGTGCCCTTAGGAGCATTCGCCTCCGCGAAGGCGAGGCCGGCGAGAGTAAGGATGAGGGTCACGCCCGTGAACGTATGCATGCTGAAGCAGTCCTTTCGAAATCTCAGGTGGTGAACGAGAACAGGACTCGAATCACGACGTTGGATCCAATCACCGATGACAGGTCGGCGAGACTGCGACGGAGAGGCGTGGCAACAGGGGCTGAAGGAGTCCCCATCATAGCGCGCTACTGCGCGTTTGACAAACAGAAAAGTACATGTTAGAACTTGCACAAGGGTTTTCGAAGCCCAACCTTCCGTCTGGCTCCAGTCCAGCCCAGCACATCCTCGTCGAATCCGAATCGGGTCCTCTGCCAGTACCCACCTGTGCGTATTGCCGTGCCTTTGCGGCGTTAACGATCACCCACTCTCGGCTTCACAATAAGGGTATATGTTCACCTTTTCTCGATTAGCTAACTACACTTTTCTCATAACCGGCATCCTCGCCCAGGCTCTTTCTGCCCAGCCAGGACCAGCCTCATCTGAGTTTTTCGAGAACAAAATCAGGCCGCTTCTGGCCAATACCTGCTACGGCTGCCATACAAATTCCGCAATGGGCGGCTTGCGGCTGGATAGCCTCGAAGGGATGACCAAGGGCGGCGCGCATGGAACGGCCCTGAAGCCTGGCGATCCCGACAATAGCGCGATCATCGCGAGAATCAAGGAAACGAACGCTCAACTGCGAATGCCGATGGGCGGCAAACTCAAGCCGGCGCAGATCGCCGATCTGGAAGCCTGGGTTAAGGCCGGCGCGCCGTGGCCGAAGGGCGCGCAGTCCGCGGTTGCCGCCAAAACGCCGGATGGCAAATACGTCATCGCTCCGGAGCGGCGCAACTTCTGGTCCTTTAAGCCGCTCGAAGAGGTTAAGGCACCGGTCGTGAAGGATGCCAAATGGGCGAAGAGCGACATTGACCGTTTCGTGCTGGCGCAACTCGAAAAGGAGGGCATCAAGCCCGTTCGTCTGGCCGGCAAACGCGACTTGCTACGCCGCGCCACACTCGGCCTCACGGGCCTTCCGCCCACTCCGGAAGAGATCGCCGCATTCGAGAAGGACACGTCGCCCACCGCCTTTGAAAAGGTTGTGGATCGCCTGCTCGCCTCACCGCACTACGGCGAGCGCTGGGGACGTTCCTGGCTGGATGTAGCCCGCTACGGTGAGGACGACTATCGCAGCCTGAACCCCAACCCACGAGGCTACCGCCCCTATCCCAACGCCTACTTGTACCGCGATTGGGTGATCCAGGCAATCAACGACGATCTCCCGTACGATCAGTTCGTAAAGGCGCAACTGGCCGGCGACCTGATGGACGCCAAGGTGCGCCAGAAGATGCTGCCCGCCACCGGCTTCCTGGGCCTCGGACCGTGGTACTACGATAACGGCTCGAACGAAGTGACCCGCGCCGATGAGCGGCACGATCGCGTGGATGCCGTCACGCGCGGCTTCATGGGCGTCACCGTGGCCTGTGCGCGTTGCCATGATCATAAGTACGATCCAGTGCCGCAGAGTGACTACTACGCGCTGGCGGGCGTCTTCTACAACACGGTTTATGAGGAGTATCCGAGGGCGCCGAAGAAGGTGGTGGACACCTTCACGAAGCTGGAAGCCGACCTGGACAAGAAGCAAAAACTCCTCGGGGAAACCAACGCAGCCTTCTCCACCGAACTGTCGCGCGCGCTGGCTCTCCAGACCTCCAACTACCTCCAGGCCATCTGGGAAATCAACGGCCGTCAGAAGAAGGAAATGGACCAGGTAGTTGAGGCGCGAAAGCTCGACTACGAGTTGCTCAATCGCTGGATCAAGTACATGGCGAAGCCCACCGACAAGTACAAGAACAAGGAAGCCTGGCAGGCCCTGATGAAGAAAGGTGGGGGCACGCAACCGGAGGCGAAGAAGCTGTCCGATCAGTTTCAGGAAGAAGTCATCGCCGTGATGCTCGAGCGGAACGAGATCGACGCCGAAAACAAGGTCATCGTCGACAAGGACATGGAGGGCACCAAACCCAAGAAGCGGACGGACAAACCGAGCAACTTCGTTTCGAACCGGGACTTCAATCCTGGATCTTGGCTCCGTCTAAAGAGCCTGCCCGAGGATCAGAACAACTTCTGGACCGAGATCTTCCAGCGCGAGTTGAAGGAGGCCGAAGATCCAAACGCGATGATGGCCGCTGGTGGACGAATGGGCTCCCCGGGCGTGCTACTGTTCCGCGGTTGGGGACTGGAACACCGGATCGGAGCCGAGGCTCAGGCCCGCTTGAAATCCGTTCAGGCGGATATCGAAGCGGCGCGCAAGCAGCTCGATCCCTACTATCCGTTCGTTCATGGCGTCAAAGATTCGCCAACGCCGGCGAACATCCCTCTCGCCCTCCGAGGCAATCCCGAGACCCTCGGAGCCGAAGTACCGCGCCACTTCCTCAGCGTCTTCTCGGACAAGGACCCCATCCCGCTGGACCAGGGGAGCGGGCGCATGCAGCTAGCCGAGTTGATTGTGAGGCAGCCAATCTCGATGCGGGTGATCGTCAATCGCCTTTGGAAGGGCCACTTTGGTACAGGCATCGTCGACACCCCCAGCAACTTCGGCTTCGGGGGAGAGCGTCCAACGAACCCGGAGTTACTGGAACACCTGGCGCAGGAATTCGTGAGGGGCGGAATGTCGCAGAAGCAACTGCACCGCAAGATCATGCTCAGCGCGACGTATCAACTGAGCACGGAGATGGATCAGGCTGCCTTCGATAAGGACTCGGGCAACCGGCTCCACTGGCGCATGACGCCGCGGCGCATGGACGCCGAGCAGATCCGCGACTCTGTCCTGGCCGTGGCCGGGAAACTGGAAGATACGCTCGGTGGACCCTCGCAGGAGTTGACGCCGGCGTTCAACGGCCGGACAGTCTACGGCAAGGTCAGCCGCTACAAGCTGGACTCGTTCCTGCAGCTGTTCGATTTCCCGAGCCCGAGCATCAGCGCCGAGAAGCGTTTCACGACGACGGTCCCCCTGCAGCGCCTGTTCCTGATGAATAGCGACTTTGTCCAGGTGCAGGCTGAAGCGCTGGCAAGCCGCGTGGCGCCGGAACCTGACAACCGGGCGCGGATCCGCAAAGCCTACATGCTGGCTTACGGACGCGAGCCCAAGGAAACGGAGATCCAACTGGGACTCGAATACCTCCGCACAGAACCGATGCGCGCCTATGAGGAGAGCAAGAAGAAGGCGGCGGAGACTCCGGCCGGTGCACCCCGCCGCCGCCGCGGCGCTGAGGGCGCGACCGACATGGCCCCAGCCGATGCCTCCGGCGCCGCCGCTAAACCGGACGGCGCGGCCAAACCGGAAACGGCAGCCAAACCGGAAACCGCGGCCATGCCCGAGGAGAGCAAGGGCGCCGAGGCCTCTCCAGCCGCGCCTGCCGATGCCGCAATGGGCATGGGCATGATGGGCGGCATGGGTGGATTCGGCGGCCCCGGCGGCCGCAGGGGGCCCGCCGTCGCGCCACCGGTTAAGTACGAAGCCACGGCATGGGGCCGTTACGCAAAAATTCTGCTGAGCTCCTCGGAGTTCATGTTCATCAACTGAGAATCGCGGAGCCCAGGATCATCTACTATGTCGAATCATAAATCGAGAAACCCGGTTACGAGGCGCGAAGCCCTGCGCAAGGTCGGCAACGGCTTTGGCATGATGGCATTCGCAGGGATGTTGGGCGAGTCGCTGACCAAAGCAGGCGCCGTCACGCTGCCTGACGGCAACATGGGAGTCGCCAAGCTGGACCACCCGCAGCGCGTGAAGCGGGTGATCTTCCTGTTCATGAACGGCGGGCTCTCCACCATCGACGCCTTCGATCCGAAGCCGATGCTCGATAAGTACGACGGGCAACCGCTGCCCGGCGGCGGCATCAAGACGGAGCGGCGCACCGGCGAGTTGATGAAGTCGCCCTACACGTTCAAGAAGTACGGCCAGTGCGGCATGGACGTCAGCGATCTCTGGCCCCATCTTTCCGAAGTGGTTGACGACATCTGCTGGGTGCGCTCGGTCTTCACGGAGATCCCCAACCACGAGCCCTCCTGCCTGATGATGAACACGGGCGCCAATCAAGCGGGGCGGCCCTCCATGGGCGCGTGGATGACGTACGGCCTTGGCACCGAGAACCAGAACCTTCCCGGCTATGTCGTCTTGTGTCCTGACGTGCCAACGACGGTGGGGCCGCCTCTGTGGAGCAATGGCTTCCTCCCTGGCATCACCCAGGGGACCTTCATCGCGAACAAGGTGGAGGCCATCGGCCCGGACGGCATGCCCATCACCGATCCGGAACCGGAGATGGACGCGCCGAAGGAGATGGATAAAGACGGCAAGGAGAAGCCGAAGAAGGTCGTGATCGAGAAGGGCTTCGACCCGAAGAAGGTTCTCGGCTTCGTCAACAACACGAAGTTCTCCATGCCGGAGCAGCGCCGCGAGTTGGATCTGTTGCAGAAACTGGAGAAGATCCGCAGTGCCGACGCCGGCGCGGATCCGCAGGTCGAAGGCGTCATCAAGTCCATGGAAGTCGCTTACCGTATGCAGACAGAAGCGCCTGAGGTGTTCGACGTCCGCAAGGAGTCGCAGGCGACGCTCGACATGTACGGCCCTGGCAACGTCGCGCGCGGCGCGCTGATGGCCGTGCGTCTCGCCGAGAGAGGCGTGCGGATGACGCAGGTTTACTACTCGAAAGGCGACCCGTGGGATGCGCACGGCGACATTTTCGCTCACAAGGTGAACGCCAAGAATTCCGACCAGGCCTTCGCGGCGGTAATCAAGGATCTCAAGGGCCGCGGTCTTTGGAAGGACACCCTGGTGGTCTGCGGTTCAGAGTTCGGCCGCACGCCGGTGCGCGAGGTCGGCGGCGGAGGCGGGATGGTGAAGCGCGGCCGCGATCACAATCCATTCGGATTCACGATGTGGCTGGCAGGCGGTGCCGTGAAGGGTGGCAAGATCTACGGCGCCACGGACGACTTCGGCTTCAAGGCGATCGACAAGCCAGTCCATGTCCACGACATTCACGCCACCATTCTGCATCTGATGGGCATCGACCACACCAAGCTGACCTACCGCTTCAGCGGACGCGATTTCCGCCTGACTGACGTCGAGGGCAATGTCCTCCACGACCTCATCGCTTAGCTCTACTGCCAGCCTGGCGAGCCGATCAGCTCGCCAGGCTGGCGCGAAACGCCCGCCATCCGCCGAACTCCGTGATGTCCAGCGAGCCGTCAATGGCGAACGGCTCACACAGGAAACACTTCACCTGCCTGCCGTCAATTAGCTCAACCGTCCCGATTGAGAGCGGGGGCGGGATGGCAGCGACAAATCCGCCGAAGTTCGTTTCAGGCATCGCCCAGATCTCTACTTCAATCCCTGGGCCGTCGAATCCCGGCGATCGCACAAGGCCTGGTTTTGGCGGAGTCGTGTTCCTCAGCGCGTAGAAGCGGTAGTCGCGCGCGGTGTGAGTCGTCGTGAGAAGATACGCACTGCGTTCCGTCATCTGACAGTTCAGCGGTTGTCCGGAAAGATGAGCGCCGACTACCGCGACGCTGACGTAGCCGGCCGGACACTTCGGATGATCCACGGCCCGCGTGGCGCTGACGGGCCGCAGGCTCGCGCCGATGTTCAAGTCTTGCGCACGATGAAAGCGATCGGCGAGGCGCAGTAGCGCGTCATCCAAAAACGCCGGCCCAATCAGCGACACGCCGAACGGCAACCCGTTCCCGCGGAAGCCGGCAGGTACCGCCACCGCCGCAAGGTCCAGCAGGTTGACGAAGTTGGTGTAGTAGCCGAGGTTCGTATTCAGTAGAATCGGCTCGTTCTCCACGGCGGCCTTCGTGTAGATCGTGCCTGTGGTTGGCAGCACCATCAGATCCATGAGAGCCCATTGCGCTTCGGCCTGCCGCTTCAGCGCCGCCAGCCGGTAGGCGCTGGAGAAAGCGTCCACGGCGCTATGGCGGCTCGCGCCGCAGATGATCTGCCGTACTGTGGGATGCATCTCAGCCGCGTGGTCTGCGGCGAACTCTTCGATAGCAGCCAACCGCTCGGCCACCCACGGTCCGGAATACAGCAGACTCGCTGCCGCCCGGAATGGCTCGTAGTCGATCTCTACCTTCTCACCGCCGAGCTCAACCAGCCTGTTAACGGCCTGCCCGTACAGTTCCCTGGCTTCCCCATCACCAAAGAACTCCAGTGCCGCTTCCGCCGGCACGCCAAAACGGAAACGCGCCGTGGGAATCGATGCCGGCCCGCTGCGCGGCTGGGCCCGGGCATAGGCGTCGTCGTGATCGAACCTGCCCGCCACCTGCAACACCGCCTGTGCATCCGCGGAAGTCGTCGCAAAGATCGAAACGCAATCCAGAGTGCGGCACGCTGGGATCACCCCAGAGGCGCTGACCAGCCCGCGGGTAGGCTTCATGCCAATCAGGTTGTTGAACGCC
>CAYVDY010000096.1:0-15637 GCA_964450255.1 uncultured Candidatus Solibacter sp.
GCGCTCGCAAAAACGATGCTCGGCCTGCGCGGCATGATCGATTGGACGGAGCAGCCGGCCATCTCATTCCGCGTGGACCCCATCGAGGATGGCTCGAAGTGACGGCCGTGCAGGCGGCCGCCGCGCTGCGGTCACGGCAGGTGAGCAGCGTGGAGTTGACGTTGGAGTGCCTCGCGCGGATCGAGAAGCTGAACCCGAAGCTGAACGCATTTATCACTGTCACCGCCGAACTGGCGATCGAGCAGGCCAGGCGTGCGGACCGCGAACTCGCAGAAGGTGTGGATCGCGGGCCCCTGCATGGAATCCCGGTGGCACACAAAGACTTGCTGTGCACCGACGGCATCCTCACGACGTCCGGCTCGAAGATATTCGCCTCCTACGTGCCGAACTTCGACGCGGCCGTGGTGGAGCGGATGCATAACGCTGGCGCGGTCATGCTCGGCAAGACCGGACTCCACGAGCATGCCTACGGAATCACCTCGACCAACCCGCATTACGGCGCCATTCGGAACCCGTGGGATCCGGAGCGGATTCCCGGCGGGTCTTCCGGCGGGTCGGCCGTGGCCGTGGCCACTGGCATGGCGTTGCTGGCCACTGGGACCGACACCGGCGGATCGATACGCGTACCGGCGTCCTATTGCGGCGTGACCGGCCTGAAGCCCACATTTGGCCGGGTCTCGAAGTTCGGCGCGCTGCCCCTCGGCTTCACCTTGGACCACATCGGCCCGATGGCACGAACGGTTCGGGATACCGCCGCGGCATTGCAGGTGATGGCTGGATTTGATGGCCGGGACCTGTCGAGCGGAGATCACCCCGTTCAACACTACATGCCGCCGGAGGGAGAATTGTCGCTGGCCGGCGTGAAGATCGGAATCCCGCAGAATTTCTTCTTCGAGCAACTGGATCAGCAAGTGGACAACGCCGTCCACTTCATGGCCTACACGGCCGAGGATCTGGGTGCGGAGCTCGTTTCCTTCCGCGTGCCCAGCGGGCAACAGCTGAATGTAATCGCGCAAGTGACGCTTCTCGCCGAAGCCGCCAGCGTCCACGAACCTTATATCCGCCGGCGCAGAAGCGAGTATGGTGACGACGTTCGGGCCTTGCTCGATATGGGACGGCTGATCCCGGCCACCGACTATCTGCAGGCGCAGCGTCTGAGACGCAGGATTTTGGGCGTGTACCTCAATCTCCTGCAACAGGTGGATTGCCTGCTGGTCCCGGCGACTCCGATTGCGGCGCCCCGGATTGGCCAGATCGAAGTCGCGATCGGCAATGTGATGGAGGATACGCGCCTGGCCGCCACTCGACTGGTGAGAGGATTCAACGCACTGGGACTGCCCGTTCTCTCCATGCCTGCCGGATTCTCCAAGGAGGGACTGCCGATCGGCTGCCAGTTGGTGGGCCGCCCTTGGTGCGAAGCGGAACTAATTCGTATCGGTGCGGCCTTGGAAGACCGCACCGAACATTGGAAACGTGAGGCGGAAACGTGAGGCGCCCTACCAGACGTAGCTGAGATTGATCGTGGGCATGATGTCAAAGTACCAACCGCCGATGTCCCCGTTGACCGGGGTGATGACTTTGGTGGGCACTTGAGTCATGTAGGTGAGCACTTCAGCCCGCAGGTGGAGCTTGGGGTTGAGCACGACGCGAATCCCACCGCCGGCCGTAATCAGCGGCTTCCATTCGCTGGTGCTTGTCAGAACAGCGGTAGCCATAAATGGCTGCACAATAGCGCCGCCATCAGTGCCCGTGTACTGCTTCATGCCGCCGCCGGCCAGAACGTAGGGCCGGACCTTGGCCTTCTTGTCGTTGAAATAGAACAGGAGGTCGTAGTGGATGGCCTGCGAGCGCCCGGTCATGGCGAAGGACTTGCCACCCGACGTCAGCTCCATCTCGTTGGACGCGAAGGCATAGCGCAGTTCGCCGCCGAGCCGGTTGCCCAATTGACCTAGATATCCATTGAACGAATAGCCCGGCTTGAATCCAGCTTCGACACTGGCTGAAGTACCTGTGACAGTGCGCTTGTTATAGAAGGACGCGCCGCCACCACCACCGAATTCGAACCGTTGTCCAAGAGCGGACGGGGCCATGCTACCGGCGATTAGTCCGGCGAGCAAAGTGAAAGCAATCCTGTGTGAAGACATAGCAATCCTGTTCGAGTGAGACATTCGCTTTCGGTCGCCAGTTCTAGTGATCAGTCAATGACGCGGACGTCGACAGCGCTGGCGTAACTGCCTTGCCGGATCTGTAGCTTCTGGTTCATGCCCTTCGGCACCTTGAACGGCACCTTGACGTGAATCTGATAGACGCCGATTTGGCCTGGGACAAGGCGCGCCGACACTACTGGCAGCGCGTACCCGTTGATGTCCACGCTGGGCTCTACCAGAACCAGGGGCGCCTCGGCTGGTGCGGGGATGCCGGCTGGCACCTCCGGATCAGTCTTGCCCATCCCAGTCAGGTAGATGAAGAGCTCATCTTCGTTGCGGATCGGGTTCGCTGGTGTCACCACCGAATCGTTCGCCGCGCGAATGACGGTAGGCACTTCGTAATCGGTCGTAAGAGGCGTGCGGAAGACGCTGGGGGCCGTCGGCAAAATCGTCAGATTGAAGTTGTCGCTCGTCCCGCCTGGCGTGCGCAGAACCATCGTCACGTTTCCTTCCGCCTGCAGTGGCAGTTGGGCGTTGATCTGGTTCGTGGACACCATGAGCATCGGCACCGCCAGTCCGTTCACAGACAGGCAGCTTTCGCCCAGAGCGACCGGTAGAGGCTTCTCTTGAGACGCGATGTTCACCGCGCTGAGGTTTTGGCCTTGCACCACAATCAGCCCGCCCGGTGCCACCGCCCTGGATCTGTCGGCGGCGTTGGTGACCTTCGAGATCTGCGGCGTTGCGGCCGCAGCATCATAGCCCGATGCCAGCACCGTAAAGCCGGAAGTGGTGAGGTTGATAATGCTGCTGCGGTCGGGCAGGATAGCGAGTGTTCGAGTGAAGGCGGCTGTGGCGCTGCCGAGGATCGGCGCCTCCACCATCCGAGTAGCCTTTGAGCCAGTCCCGGTGGCCGGATCTACCCGTTGAATCACCCCGGGGCTGCCTTGCGTCAAGGCACCAGTCCGATAGCCGGCAGTGCCCTGGAAAGTGAACCCGGAGGACAGTCCAATCGCGCTGTCCAGTTGCCTGACCGGCACTAGTGAGGCATTGTAGATCGTATTGCCGATCACAAACTCGCCGAAGTTCGACGCCGCATAGGCGCCGGCCAGCGCAGCCGAGTCCTTCCTGGAGATCGTGAATGTATCGGCGTTTGCGTCGTAAAGGAGCACATTGCCGTCAGCCTGAGCCGCCATGATCGATCCGCCGTTCGACGAAGCCACCATAGCCGTATTGAGGTTGATCGTATTGTCGTAAACGCCGAGCGTCGGGAGTTGGGTAGCAAAGCGCCCAAATAGATCGACGCGATCGATCGTGTGCTTCGGACCGGCAACTCGCGCAGCCGAGAGGATGGCCTTCGCTGAAGCGGCCAGCGCCCGAGGATAGTGCCCGAACGGGAAGCGGATCGGCGGGCCCTGCTCCAATGTCTCGAGATCGTAAACGTTGGCATACTGGGAGTTGTCGTTACCGACGAGCAGGTAACGGCGATCAAACGTAATTGCCATTGATGTAGGCGTGTTGCCGGCGCGTAGCGCCGCAACCTGACGGTAGTTCGCCCCGTCGAAGACCAGGACTTCGTTGGTGTCCTGACGCACTATAAAGAACCGGTTCCGCGCCGGATCGGCGATCAGATCCACCAGCTTGCCAGGTACATTCACCATGGTGCCGCGCTGGTCGGGTTCCGGAAGGCTAATCAGGACCCGCACGGTTCTCGGGATGTTCACAGCCGTCGCCGACCGAAGAGAGATCACGCCGGACTGCGTACCCTTCTGATTCACGAAGGAACCCGGGTCGATCGACACCTGCACAGTGAGTGGCGTCACGCCACGACTCGGAGAGATCCGGATACCAGGCGTCCCCGTGGACAATGAAAACTCGGTGTTCGCGCCGCTCGGGTCGACAATTGTCAACTCCTGAGTGACGACGCCGGGATTGCAGCCATTACTGCGGAATACGAGATCTTCCTGCAGCGCCGTTACGCGGGGGCTCTCATGTACGCTGCCCACCGGCAAAATCATGACGCCGCTCTCGGACAGCGCGTACATCACCGTGCCGTCCGAGGACAGCACACCCTTTCCAGCGAGGTGCTCGGGCAGCTTCAACCGCTCGCGAACTGCCAGGTTGTCGGCATCTGAGACCATCAAAAACGGCGGCGGAAGCGTCTCGCTGCCGGATCCTGTTGCAGGAGTCGTCGAGCCACCCTGCGTCGTTGTGGTCGAAGTAACCTGAGCGCCTTCAGGAACCTCGGCATAGACAACGCCCCTCTCGGAGTCAATCGCGTGCGAGCCGATATTCAGAAGACCCTTTGGGTTCGGAAACTGGCTCAGGGCGCTGTAAGAATCGAACATCGCCCAACCTGCCAGATAGTACGAGCCATCTTTCGAAACGCTCACGGCTCGCGGCCCCAACGGAGGCACAGCCACGTAACCGCCCGAGCTGACATACTGTGTCGCAACATCATAGGCGATGAGGATCGTATCCGTCAGGCCGTAAATCTTCAATCCGTCCGCAGATGCCTGAAGTGACGCTCCCACGATCTCCGTAGGAAAATTCGCAGGTGGTTGCGGCAGCGTTTTGGCGGTCACGCCAGTCACTGTGTCGAGAACCCTCATCGTGCCAAACTCAGGATCAAACAATATGAACTGCGCACTGGTAACGACCAGCGCCTTACCGTCGATTCCGAAGGCCACTCCAAACGGCGGGTCCGGCAACGCGAAAGTCTGCCTGTTGCGTGTTTCAACCTCTATGACGGTCAATGCATTCCGGGGACTGTTCGGCGCGGAGAAATTCCCATAATGCCCCACAACCAGGTACTTGCCGTCGGGAGATAGGGCAAGCGAACTGGGCTGCGAAGCAACATTGATGGACCGCTCAACAGCCGCGGAGTCTATCGACACGACGTCAACCCGGTTCGCCGTGAAATTGGCGACGTAAAGCAGCCGTCTCGGCTCGTCCAACGCCAAGTCAGCTGAATGGCCACCCAAGGCCACCACCTTGCCGAACGTTTGCGCATTCGCGCCAACCGACAAAGCGAGCCAGATTGCTGCGATCCACCATCGATTCGTAGACATCGTACTCTCCCTCAGACAATAGCCATCCCTATACACGGACAGGATTTGGGTTCTTCCGTCCCACCTGCCGGCCCGAAGGGGCCGGCTCTGGGTGGGTAGCGGCTCGTTTTCTAGAGGCGCCTTCAGCGCGCCACCTATTCCTCGGCGTTGCGGCTCTTACGGCGCAGAATGATGGCGCCGATAAAGACAATCGCCAACACAGCACAAGCGATTCGGACGATCAAACTGGATTCCATTGAGATTCTTCCTTTCCGTTTCCCGCGTATTCTACGAACGGTTCTTTGTGAGGCTTCTCCCTGGCTGGGAGACCACTCACACGCCAGACATCATCGGGAGAAGCTCCCGGACGATCTTGACAGCCACAGGTCCAACCGTCACAACGAAAAGCGACGGCAAAATACAAAAGAAAATCGGGAAGACGAGCTTGACGCCAAGCTTGGCGGCCTTCTCTTCAGCGATCTGGCGAGCTTGCACACGCATGTAGTCCGCGTGCGCCCGAAGACTCTGCGCTACACCGGTTCCGAACCGATCGGCCTGAATCAGGACAGCCACCAGCTTCTTCAGGTCATCTACAGCAGTGCGCTCGGCTAGGTTTCTCAACGCTTCCGAGCGGCGCTTACCGGCCTTGAGCTCCAGATTGACCATCGCGAATTCCTCGCTGATCTCCGGATGCGCATGCTCCAGTTCCTTGGCAACCTGAATAATCGCCTGATCCAGACCAAGGCCCGACTCGACGCAAACCACCATCAGGTCCAGGCTGTTAGGCAGTCCCCGACGAATCTGCTTCTGCCGCCTCCTCGAAGCCATCGAGACATACTCGTTAGGACCGAAGAAACCCAATCCCGCCGCAGCCAGCACCGCCGTCACCTTGTTGAATCCCTCGGCGGAAGAGTTCCAGACCACCGCCGACATGACTAGCGGTAGCGTAATCCCCAGAACTACCTTCGACCCATAGAGCATCCGCAATGAATTGGGCCCTCGAATTCCAGCCCGCATCAACCGCCGCTGCATCACCGACAGGTCCTTCGGGGACGCGGGTAGAACAGTGCCCAGCCGGTTGAGCATTTCGCGGAATACCAGGCTGGGATGCGTCGGCGCTTCCTCCTCGGCATGCGCTCCGATTCCCGTAACTCGCTCAATCGCCTCTTTCGGCCGGAGCCAGAGCCTCATGCCAAGCAGACCGATTCCTACCGCTACGGCGAGGAAGATCACGAAACTGATTAGTAAATTCATTACGTTCCGTTTCCTTCGCCTGCCTACACTTCGATGTTCACAATCTTCTTGATAATTGCGTATCCGAGGATTTGAAGACCCACCGCACCCAGCGCCATGTAGTTGCCCACCTCTTCACGGGCAAAGAAGGTGACATACTCGGGATTTGCGAGGAACATAAAACCGGCCACGGCGCAGGGTATGCTGGACAACGCCATCCCGGTCATCCGCCCATGCGCGCTGATAGCCTTGATCTTGCCCCTCAGCTTGAATCGCTCCCGGATTACGTAAGCCAGCTTGTCGAGGATCTCCGCGAGATTACCGCCCGTGCGTTTTTGTAGCAGAACGGCGGACACGAAGAAGTGCACGTCAAGGGAAGGCACCCGCTGAGCCAACTTCTGGAGCGCCGCATCAAGCGGCAATCCCAGGTTGTGTTCCTCGAAGGTACGCCGGAATTCGCCGGCCAGCGGCTCCTGGAACTCACGGTGGAGCATCTCCAGCGACACCGAGAACGCGTGCCCCGCCCTCATCGATCGCGCCACGAATTCGAGACTTTCCGGAAACTGCTCTTCAAACTTGTGAAGCCGGGCCGCCTTCTTCCTCAACACGTGAAAGAGCGGTAGCGTTCCGCATACGAGCGCTGGAAGGAAGGCGAGTTGCTGGTACGTCGAGGGCAGGAAGAGCCAACCCACAGCGAACCCTGCGAGGAAGAGCGCCAGACACATGTGAATCAGCCTCGCGGGCTTCCACTTCAGCCCACCCTGCTCCAGCAGAGTCCGCAAGCGGTCCTGCAACTCGAACCGGCGCATGATCTTGAGAACGAACTTACCCGTGGTCTTGTCTTCCTCGGGCAGCAGCGACATCTGAGCCCGGCCCTTGCCGGACCTGCCGGCGCGGTTTGTTCCCAGCAGCCGGTTCTTGATCTTGTCGGCGTCGGCGCTCTTGAAGGCATTGGAAAGAATCCACCAGGCTGCGACAGCAATGGCCCAAACCACCAGGAGTATGAGAATGAAGTTCATAGCCTCATATCTCCACCACTTCGTCGAATAGATCAGCCCTTAACCGAATGCCAGCCGCCAATAACTTCTCGTAGAACTTCGGACGAATACCAGTCGCGGCAAATCGGCCCAGAACGCGACCCTCCGGCGAAAGCCCGCGCTTCTCGAATACGAAGATGTCCTGAAGGGTGACCACTTCGCCCTCCATGCCCGTTACCTCGGTAATGTTGGTCACGCGCCGCGTTCCGTCACTGAGCCGCGCAGCTTGCACCAGCAAGTGCACGGCGCTGGCTATCTGCTGACGAATTGAGATCAATTGCATGCTCGAATTGGCGAGCGAAACCATTACTTCCAGACGGCTGATGCCATCCCGAGGTGTGTTTGCGTGGATTGTAGTCAACGAGCCGTCATGTCCGGTGTTCATCGCCTGAAGCATGTCCAGCGCTTCGGGTCCGCGAACTTCGCCAACCACGATCCTGTCAGGCCTCATGCGCAGACAGTTCATCAGCAGCTCCCGCTGCCGGACGGCGCCATTACCTTCCAGATTGGGCGGGCGCGTTTCGAGACGCACGACGTGAGGTTGCTTGAGCTGCAGTTCCGCAGCATCCTCAATGGTGACAATTCGCTCCTTCGGATTGATAAATAGGGACAGCGCATTCAGGAGCGTAGTCTTACCGGCGCCGGTTCCGCCGATAATAATGATGTTCATGTGGGCCTTGACAGCCGATTCAAGCAACTCCATCATGCCCCGGGTCAGAGCCTTCTTCTCAACCAGATCAGCCGGCATCAGCTTATCCTGGGAAAATCTGCGGATCGACATCAGCGGCCCATCGAGGGCTAGCGGCGGAATAATCGCGTTGACTCGGCTGCCGTCCAGAAGTCGTGCGTCAACCATCGGGTTCGATTCATCCACTCGCCGTCCAACCTGGCTGACAATCTTGTCGATGATCCGAAGCAGATGCTGGTCGTCGCGGAAGGTAACACTCGTCAGTTCCAGCGTGCCTTTGCGCTCGACGTACACCTGCTTGCTGCCGTTCACCAGGATGTCGGAAATTGTAGGGTCCGACAGCAGCGGCTCCAGCGGACCCAAACCAAAAACTTCGTCCAGAACCTCGTCACAGATCTGCTGCTTTTCCAGGGCGCTGAGGAGGGTCGGCTCGCCGTCAATCAGGGATATCAGAGCTTGCCGGACTTCCCCGCGAACACGCTGATTGTCGATCGTCGCCAGCGCTTCCAGGTTGATCTTGTCCAGCAGCTTTCTGTGGAGTGTGAACTTCAGCTCCTGGTACTCAGGCTTCAGCGACGACTTCGGCCGGCCAGCGTTCTTCAGGAGTCGCTGCTCCCAGCTGAGCTGCTGCGCCGGTTTTTGATCCATCGTCGGAATCATGTGATCTTCCCTCACGTCTACTCGGCTGTCGTGCGACGCCGTCTAGTTATCAATCGGACAGTGCGGACCAAAACTTGAGAGCTATCCTTCAGAGAGAACCGGCTTTTGTTCGACAACCGAGGAGCCACCCTTCTTGTCCTTCACCGCCAACCCCGCGATACGCGCTGTCACTTGCTCCACCGCCCGGCCCAGTTCACAGTCGGCAGGCAATGGCTCCGCCCGCGTCACCGCTTTGTGCAGAGCATAGTAGTCATTGGGAAATGAGGCGAACACCGAGCAGGTGAAGATCTTCTCCATGTCGGTCGTCGAAATATCGTCCTTCCGATTCAGTCGATTGACCACCATCTGGAACCGTTCCTTGCCATAACCCAACTGCCCCAACATGCCGACAGCCCTCCGCGCCAGATGGAGACTGGGCAACTCCGACGTCGACACCAGAAGGGATTGGTCCGCCTCCGAAAGTACGAAGAGACTCAGCCGATGGAAAACGGTGGGCAGATCCACGATAATCCAGTCGTAGAGCACTCTGGCGTACTCCAGCACATCGTGCAAACGCCCGAACTCGACCGTGTCCGAGCCAGCCATGTCCGGCGCCGCCAGCACATCCACCCCACCGCAGTTGACCGTCAGAGATGACCAGAGAGAGGGATCAAGCTGACCGGAGTTCTCCAACGCATCCATTAGAGAGTAAGTGGGATTCAGCTTCAAAGCGAACGCGATCGCGCCGCTCAGGATGTCGATATCCGCCAGGAGCACACGTTTCCCCGTCAGCCGCCTCAGACAGAACGCCGTCTGCGTGGCCAACGTGGAGGCCCCTGAGCCGGGCTTAGCCGCGGTAAACGCCACCAACTTCCCGAACTCCTGCGTCGCAGGCCCGTCCGGAACCCGAAGCCGACGGATGCGCGCCGCCGCCTCCCGCTGCGCCGACACCTCGAACGGTGCGCAGAGGAACTCACTGGCCCCCGCCCTTAAGCTGTCAATCAGAACGGCGGAGTCATTCGTCCTGCTCAATCCAATCACCTGGATCGGCGGCTGATACGCGCTAACCGCCCGGATTAGCTGAATGGCGGTCTGAAAATTGGACCCCAGATCCAACAAAACAACATCGGGCTGGATCTGACGGAGACGGATCTCCAGTGTCTGCTCTTGCGGGTAGCTCTTGAGTTCAGAGAGCACGTCAAAAACCCGGCTCTCGGTGAGAACTGACTGTAGCTGCCCGGCGAGTTCCCTGTCTTCGGCGATCAACATCGCCGACAGCACCATGTCCCTAGATGTTCCGCGGGCCATCATACGCTGGTCTGCGCCCCCGATGTATCCACCATTTATACTGAGCGCCCTTATTTCGCGGGCTTGACCGTCTGGAATGCTTCCTTGCGATTCGTGACAGCCGGCCCCTTGGTAGCAGGCGCGCCGGCTCCGATGCCGCTTCCAACCGGCATCCCGTTGGGGAGCATCATCGGGCGCATGAATTCGGCGCCAAACTGCGGCTGCAGCTTCTGGTCACCCGGGTTCATCGGTTCAACGATCTCGGGCGTCACCATTACGATAAGCTCTGACTTCTGACGGTTCTCATTGCGCGACTTAAACAACGCGCCAATCAAAGGGATATTCGAAAGCCCTGGAATCCTTGAGAATGTGTCGGACGTCCGGTCGTCGATCAACCCACCGATCACAAAGCTCTGACCAGCGGCGAGCTCAATCGTCGACTCAACCCGGCGAGTGGAAAGCGCGGGGATTGTAAAACCGTTGAACGTGACTGCGTTGGCCAGATCAATGGTCGAGACCTCGGGCTTGACATACAGTTTCAGCGTGCCATTCTCGGTGATCGTGGGGTTGAATGTGAGCCGGATGCCGAACTCGCGGAACTGGATCGTCACAGCTCCGGAGTTTCCACCACCCTGCAGAATCGGAACCGGAAACTCACCACCCACCAGGAAACTGGCCTCCTTGCCATTGCTTGTCACCAGATTCGGCTCGGCCAGGATCTGAAGCATCCCATTGCTCTGCAACAACTTCATGACCACCCCTAGGTCCAAGTCCGGACGGAACGCAAATACGTTCAGAGCGTCGCTCAGGGTGAAACTGCCGCCGTTGGTACTCGGTGTAGCCGAGCCGAACTGACCAGTCGTAACCGATCCAATTGTGTTGGCAGCACCAGTGGAAACAAGATTGATCGCAAACTGATTTCCGTACGTTCGGCTCAGTTCAGCGAACTTGACGCGCAACAGAACTTGTTTGTCTACCGCCGCCGCTTTGATGCGCATGTTGTTCACAGCGGTCTTCACCAGCGGAGTCACTGTCGCCATCGCCCGATCAGCCACCGCCTGGGTGGAGACCTGGCCGCTCACCGTTACGGTATCCCGGGCGGCTACGATTCGAAGATCTTCACTCGGGAATGTGTCTTTGAGTAGCTTCCGCACCGGCTCCAAATTGTAGTCAACGCTCACATTGTAGAAGTTCCGCTGCCCGGACTTGGCCCAGATCACCAGCGTGGCAACGCCGACTCCTTTGGCGTGCAGCAGGATCTCCCGCGTCGACACAGGCACATAGTCGATTACCTCGGGATTCGAGGTCGAGATGCGATTGACATCTTCCGGATAATCGATCACGACGCTCTTGCCAAGCGTCACGCGGATCTCCTCAGACCCGCCCTGTCCGGCAGCGGTCATCACTCCGAGGACTAGCATCGCAGCCAGCCCAAGCGCGGTTTTGAAGATTCGATTCATGGCGCTTACGGGTTCCTTCCGGGATCTTCCATTGACTTCTTCGCTGGCATCGTTTCAACTTTCTTGTCGATGCCTCTGATCACGATGATCTGGTCGGGCAGGGCCACCGGCGGCGGCAATGGGGGCGGCGGCGCTGCCGCCACCGCTACAGCCGGACGCCGAGTTCTGGGCCTCTCCGGGGTCAGATCGTCCCGATTCCTTTGCTGGCCGGCCTCAACACTGCGGCTATGATTGCCGTACAACTGGATCAGGCTCGTTCCCTTGGTGTCTTCAACTACCTGGTCGCCACCGTTGCGCAGGACCAGTTGGATTCGCCCCTCGTTGCCCGCTAGCGTCAACAACTCGGCCTGCGGCAAAGTGACCAGCATTGTCACGCTCGGCGCATCCACCGGCTTACCGGTAGCATCGGACTGCATGTTCTGCCCGGCCGAGAGCACGGTAATGTTCTGCAGCACCGTCTTGGTCACCGTAGTTGGATTCCCCGGCGGGTGGCCGGTGATCATCACGTCCACACGCATGCCCGGTAGCACAAAGCCGGCCACGCCAACCACATCGTTGACCCGAACTGTGACCGCTCTCATTCCGGCCGGAATGATGGGAGCCAATCCGACTCCCGTGCCGCGAAGCGCCAACCGGCCCTCCAGCATCGGCTCCTCGGCCAGGATGTTGCTCACCACCGGCCGGTCCAGCACATCCTCCGGCTTGCCAAACGCCCCTTTCGGAAACGCCTGTTCTGGCACTTTGATCACCTTCACATCCGCGGCCTTTACCGTCAGTCCGACCGATAGCGGGCGCGCCGCTATCACCAGGTCCTTCAGGTCGCTAACCTCTTTCTCTTTCGCACCCGAATTTGCACGGGTCGTCATCTGATAGAACACGCTGCTCACCACAAGCGCGAATACCAGGCTCACCCCGATGACTGTCAGAAACCTGCGATCCATGACCCTGCCTCCTAGACCTCTCTCAGCTCGCCAATAGCGTGAGCCAAACTCCGCCAGAAATGGCGGGCGCATACGGGATGAATTCACGTTGCGACATTCCGGAACTCCACGTCCGGCTTCGCCATGCGCGCCAAAAAACCGATCCGGCTGCTCCAATGCCACCCAGAACTGCGATCCAAATCAACGCTTGAACAATCACACTTGGGCCAACCAAGGCCCCAAACGCCGCCATCAGCTTCACGTCCCCGCCACCCATGCCTCCCAGGAGGAAGAACACCAGAAGGGACGCAAATCCCGCCGCCGCACCCACCAGCGAAAAGCCGGCGCCTCGCAGACCGTCTGTCGCCCAGTACCACATCAGTCCGCAGAACACGCCGGAGTACGTGAGCCAGTTCGGAACCGTCCCGCCGCGCAGATCGGCCGCCGAGGCCGCGAATCCCAAAACCGCCGCCAGTGCGGTAGGCGTGCTCATGAACGCCTCCCGTGATCGAGCCGCTGTGTCAGCCCAACCGCCCACCGTCCAGGCCTGCCGGCTTCCACAATTGGAGTCGCTAGCGGACCGGCTGCAAACCCCGCAGCCAGCGCAAACGCGATCAGATCCTCACCTGACGGCAAGCGCCACTCGCACTCGCCACCAGGGCAGCCTGCGCTTCGCCGTGCCGCCTTCGCGCTGTTTGGAACTGAATTGGCGCCCACGCTCATTTCGGCCTCCAGTGGTCTATTCGGCGGTCTCACTGCTTTTCATTAGCCCCGCCAGCGACCTTTTCCCGATCGGCCGCCTTTCGCGTGAAGAGGATTGCCTTTGTATCGTCGTCAACTACCCTCCAATCCGATGACTCCTTGAGCACCGCAGCCAAAGCCAACCCGGGCCGGACCATCACTGCGTCGAACCGATACTTCGCCAACAACTCGCGCCACCGGTAGTTGGCGCTCATCAGGTCAAGGTACTCCCGCGTGACCTTCTCCCCGTAGAAGTCGCTTCGTCCGTCGAAAAACACCCTGACCACCGGCGATAACCGGTAAATCAGATAGTCCGCCCACTGATCTTCGGTGTACACCCGCGATTTCGCCAGCAACTCCTGATGCCGCGCCACCATCTCGACTGGAAACCGCTCCGCCGGGAAGTCCTTCGGCCAGGGCAGACTGAGCAACGGCGAGGCCACAACCAGGAACAGGATTACCGGCCAAACGCTCATCCTGCCTACCCCGCCTTGCGCCTCCGCAGCCAGTGCCTGCAGGATCGCCGGCGTCGAGTTGCGCCTCGTCCCATTCGTCCAGAGGGTCCATGCCCGCTGTATCTCATCGGCGAGATACGGCACACTCACGGCAATAAATAGAGGTATGTGCCGCCCTGACGTCAGCGACGAATGTGCCCAGAACAGAATCAGCAGCGGCCCCACGAATTGCTTCCGCCGCAGCAACAAGCCCGCTGCCACAACCGATCCAAGCAGAATCACCTCGAACTGTGCCATGTTCTCGGACCGGAAAGTGGGCGACGTGAATTCGCTCACCATGTTTTTGATCCAGTCCGCCGACAGGTACTCCGCCATGTGCGCGTGCAGCTTCCATCCATAGGGGTTCACGATCGATGCTGCCAGGCAACCCGTCGAAAGCAATCCATACCGCTGCACAACCGTCCACGATGCCTTCCCGAACAGCGTCTCGATCGCAGTCCCCGCCGCTACCAACCCCAAAATCGCCACCAACGCCAGCCAGCCGCCGTGCAGGTTAGTCCACACCGCCGTCACCGGCAATAGCAGCCACACCCAGCGCGTTTGCGCTCGTAAGTCTCTCTGAATCAACCACATCGCCGCAGCAACGGCGACCATCGTCCAGAGGTGCGGCCGTGCCAGCAGATGCACCGTTGCCGCCCCGAAACTCATCAGCGCCAGTGGCAGCGCCACAAAGACGTTCACACCGCGCCATGCCATGTGCCGAAAAATCAGCCCGCAGTACAGCGTGCCCATCCCAATGCCGAACAACAGGATGCCTTTCATCCCAAGCGCGCTGTGAAGGTAGGAAAACAGAACGTCCGTCAGCCACTCCCACGCAAACCAGGGTTCGCCCGGTTTGGTGAACGAGAACATATCGCCTCGCACGAAGGACTTGTTCTGCAGAATCCAGTCCCCGGTGCGGGTATGCCAGCCCGTGTCGCCGTCGAACAGAAGTAGACCCGTCCCGCCATCCGCCATGCCAAAAAACCAGATAGGAAGTGCGATGACAATCAGGTCAAAAAAGGTGGGCTTCAGCCATCGTCGCCAGCCCAGCGACTCCGCCTCCGGAGCCACTCCCTCCGCGGCGTTAACCCACTCGCCCCTTGATGCCATAGAAATGCGCTGTCCTCCGCAACTCAGGGACCCGCAGCGGTCCCTGCTGAAGCAGATCGGCACACTTTCTACAAATATTTAGAGTTGGCGGCCGGCCATCGCCGAAAAGGCGCTCTGCACACTCGCGCCCTCGAAGAGGAAGAACTCAATTACCTCCGCCCGCCGGAACGCCACCATCCCGGCTGCTTCGCACACTGGTACGAGCGCGGCGGTCTCGGCGGTCAGTTCATCCACCGCGCTTTGCGCCTCACTCCCTACCAACATGCGAGTCCCGTCCGCCGCACGCCCTACAACCAACACCGCCGCCACATCCGCCTTGTTTGCCATCAACCGCTGCAGCATGGCCTCGCGACTCAGCGGCCACGCACAGTTCCGGCACACCCCCCAGATCGGAGCGTACAAGCCCTTCGAACCGCGTGCCTCTGGCAGGGAGGATCCGCATTGAGGACATGCAGTCATGCTGTCCTCTAGCTCCCAATATCGTCCTTCGCAAAGTCCCACGCTACCAGCCGTCCGCTACGGACGCTCTGGTTCACCATGTGCGCGCAAGCCGCGGCATGATGGCCCGCTACCGCATCCTCCCAATACGCCTTGCGAGTCTGCACCGAATTCAGGAAATGCCAGAAATGAATGACGTTGGCGTCCTGCCCCTGCTCCCGCCACTCCGTACCGCCCTCCACCAAATGCGCCTTCGCCAAGCCGGGCATCTCCGCCTTCTGCACCTTCGGGTCGCGCCAGTACTCGGCCTCCAGCTTCTTCGGCCAGCTTTCCACAATCCGTTAGTGCTGTATCGGGGACGAGCCGGCGGTACACAGCCTGCGAGAAGGCGAG
>CAYVDY010000097.1:0-15565 GCA_964450255.1 uncultured Candidatus Solibacter sp.
TTTCCAGGGTTGGGGGTAAACGGGGGCTAGGCCGGACCGGCTTGGTGCAAGGCGGGAATTGGCGACAGAGTATGCGCGGTGGTTCGTAAATCGCCGCCCATACACCCGCCAATCGGATACGCCGCACCCGGCGAGCGGCCGACATTATTACTACCGGCCGAAGAAAAACGGCGCCGAGGCCGATCTCACCACGTGGGACATCCAACGGCACCTCGAAGGCCGGATCACGCTGGGGCTCTATGCCATCAATTCGCTGACGCAGCGAGTCAAGTGGATGGCGATCGACGCCGACTACCGCCGCGCGCTGGAGGATCTGCTCAAACTCCAGTTCGAACTGGGACAGGCAGGCATTCAAGCTGCGCTGGAGCAAAGCCGGCGCGGTGGTCATCTGTGGATCCTCTTCGAGTCACCCGTCCCGGCGAAACAGGCGCGCATCTACATGCGGCACCTGGCCGGAAAACTCTCGGTGGAAGTGAAGGGATCCGGCAACACAGAAGGAATCGAGCTCTTTCCTAAGCAGGATCGCGTGCCGGACGGACAGTTTGGGAATGCGATTCGCGGACCGCTTGGGGTGCATCGTGTCGCTGGGAAGCGGTACTGGTTCTACGGAGCGGCTTACGACTTGAGCGCGCAGATGGAGTACCTGCGGTCGCTGCGGCGCGTCAGTGAAGCTCAACTTGCCGGTCTGCTTGCCGCAGTTCCTGCGGAGTCACAACCCGAACCGGTGCACGTTGGGCCGCCATCCTCTGACCGACTATGCTTCCAGATCCTCGATTACGTGCAGGTGCGCCGGCGGGTTGGCCGCAACTGGGTGACCCAATGCCCGTCCTGTGCCGCCGCCGGACACGACCGTGCGCAGGACAACCTGGCGATTTCTGTGGAGGAGCCCTGGAAGTACCTGTGTTGGGCGGGATGCACAAAAGCGCAGATCCGCGCGGCACTCGGGGCACCCGCCCCGTCAGCGGCGTACAGGGCGGTGTCCCGATGAATCTTCGCACGCCACGGCTCGTGTTGCCAAAGCCTTTCTTGAAGCGGCTCGAAGGCGCCGGAATCTACTGTCAGACTTGGGTGACAGCGGAACGCCAGGCGCGCACGGGTCGCTGGGTGCTACGCGCCGTCGAAAGCGGTGGTTCCGCAAAAGAAGTCGGCCGCTACATCGGCTTCTTCGCCATCACGGGTGACCGCTTGCCCTGGCTCCAGCGGTTGGACCGCATCACCGCGAGCGGCGTGCACGCCGTGACGGTGGGTGAAAAACTCCTTTCCGTTGAGATGGCACGCTGCGATCAGACCTATCAACTTCTGATCTCCGCACACCGCCTTGCACCGAGGGAGGAATCGAAGCGTCCACGGGTTCTTTCCTCAGTTGTGTATCGCGGTGTCGATGGGCAACTGTCGCCTGAACTCCGGCAGCAAGGTCTCACGCCAGAGTTCTTCAGCCGGTCCGGCGAAGTCCGGCCGATACCCGAACGGTGTGTTGATGCGGTTCGCCTGGTCACAGCGGGCGTGACCTGCATCAATTGCCGGCATGCCCACGCGTTGGTCGAGCGGCCTGCATCGATTAGCGCCGCTTCATAGAGGACACACATGGAACAACTGAGCCGCAAGATCTGTCTGTTTCTGTTCCTGACCGCGGTCCTATCCGGAAGGGCGAACGACCTCGGCACCCTGGTCGGCGCAATCACAGGCACGATTCTGCTGTGGCCGTTGTACGAACTGTTCGTGAGTGGCCGGCCATCAGCGAAGTCACAGAAATTCGTCGCCGGGGATGAGCGCGATCAGACCGCCTCCCGCTAGGCGGCTATGCGGAGGCGGCTATGCGCGTAGGCCTTAAGAGTTTGCTTGGCGGCGCGCATTGCTTCGCGCTGCATCCGTTCTTTGTCGCCCGGGGTTGGACCAGACTCTACGGCTTTCCGTGGGACCCGAGGCTATGGTCAGCATTCGTCCTTCATGACATTGGCTACATCACTTGCCGAGAGATGGACGGCGACGAGGGCGAGAAGCACGTCGTGCTCGGCGCCCGGATCATGAGAGGTCTCTTCGGGCCGAAGTGGGAAAGCGAGTGCTTCCGCCACTCCCGGTACTGGTGCCGCCGAACCGGACTGCCGATCAGCCGACTGTGTCTGGCGGACAAACTCGCATTCGCATTGACTCCGGCTTGGCTGTATCTTCCCATGGCGCGATGGACCGGCGAACTCACCGAGTACATGGAGCGCTCGCGCGAGCGGCAGGCCGGAGACAAGGGCTTCAAGCCCGATGAACTCACAGACCTGAACTCAGGTGACGAGCGGCGCTGGTTGCGCGGGCTTCAGTCCTACACGTTTCGCTGGGTGGACCTGCACCGCGGCGATGCAGTCGAATTCGTCGATATCGCCGAAGGCCTGGCTACGGCCGTCCCGAGCAGCAACCCCAACTGATTCCACAAGGCTCAAGGAGGCAGCACATGCCCAAGTCCATTTGCGATTTCTGTTCCAGCCCGAACGTCACCTGGGTCTACCCGGCGCGAACGTTCGCGGCATACGTCTTTGAGGGCATCGTCGGTGAAAGCGTCGGCGACTGGGCGGCGTGCCCGATCTGCCACGGTCTCATCGAATCGGGCCGGCATTCAGAACTCGCCGAGCGGTCACTGGTGACACTCCTTGAGCGCCAACCCGAGATGAAGAGTGCCGAGCAGGAACTGCGGACTCACATCCACAGCTTCCACACGATGTTCTTCTTGAATCGCGTGGGCTCGGCGATTACCATTTGCTAGAAAGCGTAGCGCTCATGGCTGCCTCCCGGGATTCACTCCTAAGCCCGAGTAGTGCAGATCGTCTGCTTGGTGGTTCATGTCGTATCCGGCAACTGCGCACGCCATCGTGAGTGATGAGGTTCACGAATTCGAAGGGTCAGAAAGGTCCTTGGCAAGGCGTACGACATAATCCTGACGCTTCGCATCAAACTTGATCAAAAGCGCCTTGTCAGCCTCACCTTTTGCAGCGATGTCGAACACCTTGAGGATGTCGTTGATAGACACTTCCAGGAGTTCATCGTTGCGTACATGGTCTGAAGCGACGAGAATTCCTCTGAGCGGACCGAACTCATCGATGCTCAGGTAGAAGATGTAACTGTGTATCAGCTGATTTGCTAGGAGTTCGATCTTGATCGAGCGCTTCCGGGGAGCGTCCATCTGGAAGAGTTCCTGGACATCTCTGCGCCGATTCATCCAGTGAACGTGCGTGCCCTTGCTCGGATACCCAGTCGCCCCAATGTTGAGCTCAGCGAAATCGCGGCTGAGCTTCTTGGACTCTATAGGCTTTCGGACGTAGAAGAACCCAATCATGATCGATTGCTCACATCGAGCGAGGGCTGCATCTGGCCAGCGTCTTTGGTGCAGCCGTTTCCGAAGGGAGGCGGCGAACTTCGCCAAGTCGGACCGCCAATACCATGACTCCCATATCATGCGTTCAATGATACTGCCGAGGGTGGGCTAGAGCGGCTCGTAGGTAAGTCGCCTCGCAAGTCGTGAGGAGAGGTGCGCTCTTAGTTTCCTGTTCCCTCGTTGGCGAGCCACTGCCACTGGGACTGCGGTGTTGTAGTCATGCGGGACGTTTCGCACGCCGATTCGCTCCGAGAGGCTTCCCGAGTAGGCCGCCGGCACGAAGGTTCTGCCTTGGAGCTCGTAACCAGCATGGGCATCAGTCTCCCGTCAACCTGTAAGCAGCTAGTCTGTAAGCCTCTTCGGCCGCACTATGGTCGCCATGCCTCGGGATGGATCGTAGTTCACCTGAGGCGTGCAGTCGGGGCTGAGGACAAGGTCCTAAAGGCAGATGGGAGTCAGTGAAGGAGACGTACCTATGCGAACTCGTGCGAGGTTGAAGCTTGGCTTCTACCCCCTACCTGAGTCCGAAGCTCGGCGACTGCGGCGCTGTCTCGTACTTCCCGCGGAGCCATGTCAGGCCTTGGACCCATGCTGTGGGACAGGTGAAGCGCTCAAGACGCTCACGGACGGTGCCAGCGTGTGCACGTATGGGATCGAACTCGACGCGTACCGGGCTGCAGAAGCTCACGACAATCTTGGCGAGGTAATCCAGGGCAGCGCGTTTGACGCGCATGTCCCGGTCGAATCGTTTTCGCTGCTTTACCTGAACCCGCCCTACGACTTCGAGATTGGCGAGGGCAATAATAAGCGGCTGGAGCGGCTTTTCCTGGAGCACGTGGCGCGGTGGTTGAGGCCGGGCGGGGTGCTAGTCTTTGTGCTGCCCTATGACCGGATTTACGACTGTCGCGGCACGCTCACGACCCAGTTCAGGGACAAGGTGATCTACCGGTTGACCGCGCCCGAATCAGTCACCTACAAGCAAGTCGTACTCTTCGGAGTACGCCGTTCGCGCCAGGAGCGGGACGGAACTTGATCGCCGCCGCCTGATCGAACCGATATTCGGGTGGAACTGCTCACCGATGGTCGTGAAAGGGACGAAGCTGCGGATGCTTCGGGTTCTGAGCCAGGGCCTCAAGCGAGGATCGATTCACGTGCCGGGCGAAGGTTCGTGGGATGTCCCGTCATCCTGAGTTCGCGCGTCGAGTTCGGACTCCAGTTCCTCGATGGAGGGCAGCGTGGACTTCAAGCTTTCGGGGAGACTTTCGGTTAGCCTGAACTCCGCGATTCCCATCGGTTTCCCGATGTCGCGGAGTGCGTACTCCGCCACAATGCCCTCCTTGGACCGGCAGAGGATCAGGCCGATGCTCGGCTGATCGTCGGGATGACGCAGGAGATCATCGACCGCAGACAGGTAGAAGTTCATCTTGCCGGCGTACTCGGGGCGGAAGGTACCCGATTTTACTTCCGCGACAATGTACGATCTGAGCTTGAGGTGGTAGAAGAGCAGGTCGAGGCGATAGTCCTCGCCGCCGACTTCCAATGGAACCTGGCTGCCGACAAACGCGAAGCCTGAACCTAGTTCCAGGAGAAACTGCCGCAGGTGGTCGAGGAGACCGCGTTCGATATCGCGTTCGCGGGCGTCCATGTCAAGCGTGAGGAAGTCGAAGTTGTAGGGGTCCTTGAGAAGCTGCTGAGCCAAGTCGGATTGCGGCTGGGGAAGAGCGGCCTGGAAGTTCGAAATCGCCTTTCCCTGGCGGCGGTAAAGACCTGATTCGATTTGAAGGGTCAATACGTTCCGACTCCAGCCGCTGGCGACGGTCTGTTGGGTGTACCAGAGCCGCTCTAGTGGATCCTTAACTTTCTCCAGAAGCGTGCAGTTATGAAACCAGGGAATTTGTGCAGCAGCCTGCTGCACAATTGACTCCTCCGGCCACGCCTCCGCGAAGGCCCTCATGTACTTGAGGTTACGGGGCGACAGCCCCTTCATCTCGGGGAACGACTGGTGCAGATCGTGCGCCAACGAATCGATCACCTTCGCTCCCCATCCCTCGCGTTCCTGACGAACGAGGATCTCCCGACCGATCGACCAGTAGAGCAGCACGAGTTCCCGGTTGACGGCCAGGCCCGCCCGGACCTGAGCCTCCTGGATCCTTCGCTTCAGGTCGGCCAGAAGCGATTTGTAAGCGGTGGAGGGTGAAGCTTCCATTGACATGGTGCTGACTCAGCTTGCGGCGCGCCGCCTTCACCTCCAAACGAGTTGCACCACCCCCGAGGTCCCAATGTCACTAACTTCCATCAGCGATTACCTGCGCCAATACGGAAGCGCGCTCGGTGACCGAGTCCTCTCGCAGTTCCCGCCGCTGCACTCTCCGGAAGACCCACTCGCCGGTGAGATCCGGCAGCTGAAACGGCGGCCGTTTCCGGCCCAGGCGCTGGCGATCATGGGCATCGTCAGGCGCTGGCGCGAGGCCCGCTGCGCCGCGGCTGTAGCCGAATGCGGCACCGGCAAAACCCTGATCTCGCTCGGCAGCGTCTACGCCCACGCGGAAGGCCGGCCGTTCACGACGCTGGCCATGGTGCCTCCGCAGTTGGTCGAGAAGTGGGCGAGGGAGTGCTTCCTCACGATCCCCGGCGTGCGCGTCTTCGTCATCGACGGCGTCCGGAATGGCGTCGGCTCCAACGGATTCACTGGCGTCAGTGAGGTCCGGCTGCGGAACGGACGGATCGTGCGCGAAGGACTTCGAACGACGCTGAGCGAAATTCGCCTGGCCGGCAGTCACCGCTCCGCGCGGGCGAGGTGGCAGGCCATGGTTCCGGGGCCGAACGTCTTCGTTGTGTCGCGAGAGCGGGCGAAGCTCGGCTACTTCTGGCGGCACGTCATCCGTTCGGCGGGCAGCGGACCGTTCCTTGGTAATGTCATCAACCCCGACACTGGCCGCCCCGTGATGACCAGCGACGACCAACTGCGGCGGGCCGACTTCCGCAAGGTGAAGCATTCCGAAGTGGTCATCCCAGAAACAAACCGGGACCGGCGGCCGTTGTTCAGTCCGCTCTGGCAGGCGGACAACATGAAGATCCAGCGCATGGCGCCGATCGAATTCATCGGGCGTTTTCTGAAGGGCTTCTTCGATTACGGTATCGCCGACGAAGTTCACGAACTGAAGGGCGAGACGGCGCAGGGCAACGCCCTGGGCACACTGGCGGCGGCCTGCAGGCGGACCGTGATACTCACAGGGACCTTGCTCGGCGGGTACGCGGATGAACTGTTCAACATCCTGTACCGGCTGGATCCCCGCGCAATGCGCGAGGACGGCTTCGAGCACGGCGAAGGCGGGTTGCGGCAGTTTGCGGAAGCCTACGGGGTTCTGGAGAAAGTCACAACGATTGAGGCGTCCGAGAACTCGTGTTCCAAAGCGCGCGTGAGCACGACCGTGAAGCGGAGACCCGGTGCGTCGCCACTTCTGTTCGGGAAGTACCTCATGAACATGGCGGCGTTCGTGTCCCTCGAAGACATCTCGGACGCGCTGCCGAGCTACGCGGAAGAGGTGATCTCTGTCGAGATGGACGCGGATCTCAAGAGGGCGTATTCAGAACTCGAGTCCGACATCCGGGAGGCGCTTCGGGAGCATCGCGGGAACGCTTCGGTGATCAGTACCGCAATGAACGCTTTGCTGCTCTATCCGGACCGTCCGTTCGGCGTTGGCACCTTGTACGGCTCTGCGCTCAATCCTGAGTCCGGGGAACGAGAGCGGTTCGTGATAGCGGATCCGCCCGATCTCGATGAGACCGCCCACTACCCGAAGGAGCGGCGCCTACTCGAAGAGGTGCAACGGGAACTGGCGCACGGGCGCAGGGTGCAGGTCTATGCGGTGTACACGCAGAAGCGGGACGTCACTCGACGCCTTCAGGGCATTCTGCGAGAGGCAGGAGTTCGAGCCGAGGTCCTGACAGCGGACACTCCGCCAGAGCAACGCGAAACCTGGTACGAGCGGCACCTGCGGAATGGGATGCAGGTTTGCATCTGCCATCCGAAGTTGGTCCAAACCGGTTTGGATCTGCTCGAGTTTCCAACAATCCTCTTCTACGAGACGGGGTATTCGACCTACGTTCTGCGCCAAGCCAGCCGACGCAGTTGGCGTATCGGGCAGAAGCGGCCGGTGCGGGTTGGCTTCCTTACGTACGCGGGCACGGCCCAGGAAAGCTGTTTGCGCCTGATGGGCAAGAAGTTGCTCGTGTCGCTCGCCATGGAGGGCAAACTCCAGGCTGAAGGACTGCAAGCGATCGACGAGGACGACGATGTCCTCACGGCGATGGCGCGCGAACTGGTCACCCGGCAAGGGGTGGGAGAGGCTGCGGCGGAGGTTTGGCGATCTCTCCAGCAAAAGGCAACACAGGAAAATACCGCGACGCCAGTGATTGAGCCACTCATTGACCTGAGCACAACGCCGGAACCCGAACTGTCCATACCGGCGCCCGCGATGGGACCGGCAGTCCAACTCTCACTGTTCTGAAACCACCGCGGAGGTGACACATGCCTGAGCAATCAACCGTTCGCGACCCTCGTTCGCTCTTCGACATCGACGAGCGGCTCGTCGAATTGATGGACGAGGTCGCAGATGCAGCCGCCAATGGACAGGAAACTACCTCGGAACTTATCGAGGAGATCAACGAGTACATCGAAGCTTTCCAGTCCAAGGTGGACCGGATCGCCGGCTACCTGCGCTGGCAGGAGTCAATCGCCTCGATCTGCGGCGCCGAAGCCGAGCGGCTCTCCGCGCGGAAGAAGTCGGCGGAAGGGCGTGTCATCCGCCTCAAGAACATGTTGCTGCACTTCATGCTGTCCAGAGGCCTGAAGAAGCTCGACGGAGAGCGCGCGGCAGTCGGGCTTCAGCCGAACTCGGCGGCTTCGCTGGTTGTGGACGATCCGCTCAAGATCGGCGAGTGCTTCTTCGAGCGAGCCATCGGCTTCACGAAGACCGAAATGCAGGAGTTGATCTACCAGTTGCCCGCAGGAGACCTCAGGGGGCGGCTGGAGGCGCAACTCGCCGAGGACGGGTGGCAGGTCAACGGCAGCGCGATCCGAGCGGCCTTGGCGAACGGCGAAGAGATCTCCGGCGCTCGGCTCGTAAAGGGCCATCACATCCGGATCCGATAGGGCAACTCGTTCGCTCCGACGGATTGGTCGGCTGACAATTCGGGTGAAGGACCTTATCGATGCACCTTGCAGGAGTCGCAGTCACAGTCGGGTTGCTCTGGCTGATGTGGAGTGTCAGGGGGAAACTGACCTCTCACGGCTTCGAGTACGTCCATTGGGTTCCCGCAAGTTGGCGCTCAATGGTCCAGGCGGTGGCCGCTGGTACCGTAGCTGGCATTCTGGTCGCGTGGTTGTTCGGTGGCTACGACAAGAGCGACAGTCCGATGTTCACGGACGTCTGGATCGCGATCACGCTCGGGCCTCTGGCGGAGGAGATGATCTTTCGTGGCTATCTCTTCTGGGTGATCGGCTCGCTTCTCGCGCGCCTGAAGGTTCGCTTCGGCGCTGCGACCGCATTCGTTGTCGCGGTGCTCTTCGCCTTGGCGCACGCGTCGAAATCGGGGATCACCGGGCCTCAACTCGCAACCATCTTCGGTACGGGCCTGCTCTACGGCTATTTGCGGCTCGATTCCGGTTCAACGGTTCCCCCGGTCATCGCTCACACCGTCTTTAACGCGGTCATCTACCTGGCCGCTGTCTTCGTCTGATTCGACTTCCCATTCCAGGAGTTTCCCTCATGTCTTGTTCCACCGAGGAGTTCCGTAGTGTGCTCAAAGCCGCCCGGCGGGCTGGCACCCCTCTCGTTGCCGTTCGGACGGCCGATCCGGCCAGGGCGATGGCACAAGTCATGGCCAGCCTGAACGGCAAGAGCGAGATCCCAGTTGTGGTCTGGGACATTCTCAATGGGCTGGCAGGCCGCAACGAGCCTGGGAAGGCAGCGATAGGCAAGATGGTCGGCGAAAACGCTGGACTCCTCGGCCCAGCCGACGCTCTGGCAGCGGCGCAGAAGATCGCCACGGATGCAGTCCTCCTCTTTCTCAACCCTCAACGCGTGTGGGAGCAGGTTGACGTTCTGCAGGGAATCTGGAATCTGCGCGATGTCTTCAAGGCCAACGGACAAATGCTCGTGCTGATCTCGACACCAGGGGCCTCTTTGCCCCTGGAACTCCAGAGTGACGTGATGGTCATCGACGAGCCTTTGCCGTCGGCGGAGGAACTCGTGGCACTCGTGCGGGAGACCTTTGAGGCAGCCGAGCTTCCGGCACCGAGCGAGGAGACCGTCAAGAAGGCTGTGGATGCGCTTGTTGGCCTGGCCGCGTTCCCGGCCGAACAGGTGCTGGCCTTGTCGCTTTCGAAAAGCGGGCTGGACTTCGACCGGCTCTGGGACCGCAAGCGCCAGGCCGTCGAGCAAACGACTGGGCTCACCATCTGGCGCGGCGGGGAGACGTTTGATCAGATCGGTGGCTGCGAGAATATCAAACGCTTCCTCGACGCCGTGATCCACGGCGAGGAAGCGCCCCGGGTCCTCGTCTTCGTGGACGAAATCGAGAAGGCGTTCGCCGGCAGCGGAACAGACACTTCGGGCGTCAAGACCGAGATGACCGGCACGATGCTCAGTTGGATGCAGGACCGCGGCGCGGACGGTGTGATCTTCATCGGGCCGCCCGGCGCGGCGAAGTCGGCGGTGGCGAAGGCCGCGGGGGCGACGGCAGGCGTCCCGACCGTGGCGTTTGACCTGGCGGCCATGCAGAGTTCGTTGGTCGGCGGCTCGGGCGAACGGCTGCGAACGGCGCTTCAGGTCGTCGACGCCATCTCGCAAGGCCGGAGCCTCTGGATCGGTACCTGCAATTCCATCACGAGCCTGCCGCCGGAGCTTCGCAGACGCTTCACACTAGGCACGTTTTTCTTCGACCTGCCGACCGCTGAGGAGCGCGAGGCGATCTGGGACATCTACGAACAGCGATGGCGGTTGAACGGCGAGCGCCCCGATGACGACGGCTGGACCGGCGCCGAGATCAAGGAGTGCTGCCGGAAAGCGTGGCGGCTGAAACTCACGCTGCGCGAGTCAGCAGCGTACATCGTGCCCGTTTCGCGCTCGGCAGCGGACCAGATCGACGCGCTGCGACGGCAGGCCTCCGGGCGATTCCTGAGTGCGTCGAAGCCGGGTGTGTACTCAGCCGAGAGCGAATCCCTGCCGGTTGGATCTGTGAGGCGCTCGTTCCGGGAGATCGGGGATTGACGGAGGATTGCCATGAGCAAGTATGAAGAATTACGCACAGTTCTTTCCGAAGAGCGCTTCCTTGTCGAGGGACTCCGGGAGCTTGGCTACAGCCCGGAAGTCTCGCACGAGGGATTGAGCCTCTACGGCTACCTTGGCGACGAGCGGCCCGAGAAAGCGCACATCGTGATTCGCCGTAGGCAACTCGATTCGGCCAGCAACGACATCGGCTTTGCCCGCGACGAAGGCGGCTTTTACCGAGCGCTCATCAGCGAGTACGACCGTGGCATCGGGTTCAATGACGCCTGGCTGGGACGTGTTGCCCAGACTTACAAGGAGCGCCAGACGATGACGGTCGCGAAGTCGAAAGGCTACCGGTTCCTGGGGCGGCAGGTGGTTGAGACGCCTGCCGGCAAGAAGGTGCAACTCCGGTTCGCAGTTCGCTGAGGAGGTGGAGTATGGGCGAGAAGACCATCACAGTCGAGATCGACGATCAGGGCAACAGTTCCATCGACCTCCACGGCTTTCACGGTCAAGGCTGCGGTGACGTGGCCCAAGCGCTACGGGGCAATGACACGCTGGTCGTGGAACGCAAGAAGCGCGAGTACCACGTCCCCGCCTGCGAGAACCGGGTGGTTCGCAACTCGACGGGAGGATGAGCCGCCATGCACCTCCGCGTACACGCCTTGATGGAAAGCAGCACAGTGAACGGACCCGGAACGCGATCGGTGATCTGGGCCCAGGGCTGCTCCCTGGGCTGTCCAGGTTGTTGGAACCCGCATACGCACGATCCGCTGAAGGGCTTCCGTCTCGACGTTTCGGAGATCCTCGAATGGTTCGCAAAGGCAAGCCGTGAGAGCCGGATCGAAGGGCTCACGATCAGCGGTGGCGAACCGATGGAGCAGGCGCCCGCAGTTCTCGATTTGCTCCGCAGACTGAAGGCGGCGCACCCTGGCGTGACTGTCGGTTTGTTCTCCGGCTACACCGAACGTGAACTCACTGAGAGCGTGTGGCCGGCCATTCAAGGCCACCTCGACTTCGCCGTCCTCGGCCGCTATAACCCAAGGCGGCGCTGTCACGATCCGGTGGTCTCGTCAACCAACCAGGTGCTGCGTCTGTACACTGCCCGCTACTCAATGGCTGACTTCGCGGCACAATCCGTGGAGGTCCACATCGACGATACCGGTCTGACCCAGATTACCGGCTTCCCCGTTCTCGGCTCACCAGTCCTTGGCTAGCCATCCCCGTTTCACTTTTCATCCTGGAGTCCTCTATGGCCACACAAGGCAGTCTCTTTGCGTCTGCCGGCGCGGTGCTCACCCCGCCGGTCCCCGTTATGCCGACCGGCAGCAGCGCGGGCGGAGACCCGCCGGCTCCGCCCGCTGCCGTACCCATCCACGATCCCGGCGTCGATCTCGCCCGGAAGACCGTCTGCATCAAGGTTCGCCTGTCGACAATGGGCAATACCCGGAAGGTGTCCACTTCCCAAATTGAGGCCGATGCCGACAAGGACCTTCTGCGCGTTTCGAAGCACCTGCTCGATTCCCCCGAACTGAAGGCGATTGGCCGGTTCGACGGCGAGATCCGACGGTTTCTCTACAACATCTGCCTGCCGTTCGAGGTCGGCATTCACCTACTGCCGATCGCCGCCATCGAAGCCGTCGAGCAGAAGCTGCGCCAGTTCGCCGATCAACGGCAGGAACTGGTCAAGGCATTCCTCGCGGCCTACCCGGCACTGTGCCAGGACGCGGCGAAGCGCTTGCGGGGTCTCTACAATCCGGCCGACTACCCGCCGGCGAATGACGTGGAGCGTGAGTTCGGTTTCTCGTGGCAGTACGTCAGCTTCGGCGTCCCCGATCAGCTCAAGGGCATCTCGCAGGAAGTCTGGCAACAAGAACGCGAGAAGGCGGCGCAACGCATGGCCGAGGCGTCGTCGGAGATTCAGCAGGTACTGCGCGAGACCATGGCGAAACTCGTTCAGCACATGGCGGAGCGGCTGAAGGTGGGCGCCGATGGGAAGCCCGTGCGTTTCAAGGAAACGACTGTCTCGAACCTGGTCGAGTTCCTAGCCAACTTCGAGTTCCGCAACGTCACCGATGACGCGGAGCTTCAGGGGCTCGTGAACCAGGCCCGTACTCTCCTCCAGGGTGTCGAGGCCGACGACCTGCGCTCGACTGGCGAACTCCGCACTCGGGTACAGGCAGGCATGGAGGGTCTGGCTTCCCATCTCGACACTATGCTCACCAAGTCCGGCAGCCGGAAGTTCCGGTTTGAGGAGGAGGACGCGCGAGTGCCGAGTTAGTGGTCGCACTCGCGGAAGGCTTCGAGGGGGCGCTCGATGAGGTCCTATCTCGGGCCCTGTCACCGCAGCTGAAAGTAGCCGTCGCGCACATTCTATCGGAAATCGCGGCGGCGCGTAGTGTGATCGCCTAACTCTGAGAGCCATCCGACCGATCCTGCGCCGGCTGCTAGCCCACCGGCGTTTCCAACAACCTACAATGCCGGGCCTTCCCGGCCATTCTGAACAAAGGAGCAATGACACGATGAGCGGAGTCAATCAGATCACGATTGTCGGCAACGTCGGCGCCGCCCCGGAACTGAACTACGGCCAGAACAACCAGCCGTATTGCCGGTTCTCGGTCGCCGTGAACGAACAGTGGAAGAACAATGGCGAGAAACGCGAGCGGGTAACGTGGTTTCCAATAGTTGCCTTCAACGGGTTATCAGAAAATTGCGCTGCCTATCTTGAACGCGGCCGGACCGTTGCGGTGACCGGGCGCGTTCAGACGCGCGAGTACGAGGACCGCGAGGGCTCGATGCGCCACGTCATGCAGGTCGTCGCCGAAAAGGTCACCTTTCTTGGCGCCTCTCGCAGGGAGGAATCTTCGGCAGCGCCCCGCCCAGGGAAGCCCGCTACGCAAAGCGAGAGCGACCCGGACTCGGTTCCATTCTGACCTGATGGTGGGGGGCGTTCGTTGCCCCCGTCAGGAGCGAATCCATGGCTGACACAACTCAACCACCCGGTTTGTTCACGCAATTGCTGCCCTTGCTGGCCCAACGGGCAGTGCTCATCACGATCTCGAAGATCGAGGAAGGCGACCGCCTTCAGGTCAACATCTGCCCGCGTCAACTCAAAGAGGGGGAGAATCAGGCGCTGACGACACCGTTATCAGCGTGCGGTACCGCCACGGAACTGGACAATGAACTCGTTACCCAGGTGGCCTCATTCGTGGCCGCCCAGGTCGGACTCCATTCGAATCTCTCGGCCATCGAAAAGGAACTTGCAGAGGCCGAGCGGCTTGCCCGCGAAGAAGCCAAGAAGAAGCAGAAGAACGTCGGAAACGGCGGCAAGAAGGCCGAGCCGGTCGTCAAGCCAGCGGAGGCGGAGGTGAAGCCCGAACCGCCTGCGGCACAAACTCTCAGCCTCTTCGACGCTCCTGTGGCAGAGGCCGTTAAGGAAGGAGACTGACGAAACATGCCCCTCACGATCACCAAGATGACCCGGCTGTTCCAATTCCACGGAATTCGACTCCCGGATCCCAACCCCAACATGCCGGTAGACGAAGTCAAAGCGCTCTATGCGGCGCAGTACCCGGAGTTGGCGACCGCCGTTGTCAATGGCCCGGAGGCCGTCGGCGACAAGATGCGCTACACTTTCGAGCGCGCAATAGGCAGCAAGGGGTAACCCATGCGCCGGTCGGAGCGAGCTACGCCCGAAGGGCTCCATCAGGTATTCGCGGAGCAAGACGCTCGCCGAGGTCTTCTGCAACTCGCCGAAGGTCATCGGACGTCGCTGAATCCAGCGTTAGCGAGGTTCATCGCATGCCCCGACTGGCAAATCGCATCCTCCCTGCTGCATGCCGCACTCCACGCGTCACTGACCGACAGGCGTCGAGCACGCCTTGTCGTTCCGCCCGGTTGGCTCCATCCGCTCTGATGCCGCCCGGAGCGGGTTTCACAATTCCAAGGCTAGAGTTCGTCGACTGCAAACCTGTTCCGGCAGAGTACCGAATCATCCAGGGAGAGCGGGCGGCGGCGCGGTTGGCGCTCAATCTGGTGGAGGCGGGCGTTCTCTCTGTCGAGGACTGGGGGGCGTCGCAGGGCGATCCCCTGATCTTCCTCCATCAAGGTCTGGAGCGCTGGCTCGACTCGAACGGCCGCGAGCGGATCCGCGAGCAATTCTTCCTGGATGTGGTGTTGTCGACCTCTCTGGATCGCTTCTCGTATCGTTCGGAGCCTTGCGAGGAAGACCTCGCGACAGTGTTTCTGACAATCGAGCCGGACTCTGCCGGGTATGTCGTCCTGGGACCCACTCTCCGCTTATTGGACCAGGTGCATCCCCATTTGCCCGCTACCTTCCTCCACCTGTTTCTTGGTGCGCTGAACCGTTGGATTCGGGTGTACGACTACCAGGATGCCCTTGATCGATTGGACCGCATCCGCGAGTGGTACGAAGGAGATCCAGAGGCGAAGCAGATGGAACTTCCCAACGTCGACGCACAAGTTCCTGAGAGCGCCCTCCGGCGACCGCTCGGATCTCGTGCGCTGGAATCCGTCCTTGAAGGTCGTCGGAACCGGCAAGTCCGAGCTCTGGTGCGGAAAGCCCAGGAACTCGATCGCGCATCTCGAAGCGCTGAGCGGCCGGTTTTCTCAGACGAGCAGCGTGAGAGCCTCATGGACTGCGGGGAGCCCGTGCCAGCGTTGGTGGCCGCCTTCGAAGAGCGAGACGCCATTGAGGGAGCCTTCGATGAGGAGGCGCAGGGAATGCTTGAGGTGACGCCTGAGCCCAATCTCATCATTCCATTTGACGGGAAACGTGTTGCCAGCAGCGCCTCGGCGCTTGATTGTCTAGCGAGCCTCTGTCGAACCTTGACGCTGGCCTCGGAGATGATTCCGCTAATGCCCGGCAACCGACGCGGCGCGGGTCTGCTTTCGAGACACGACCACAACACCG
>CAYVDY010000098.1:0-15524 GCA_964450255.1 uncultured Candidatus Solibacter sp.
AATCTCCAGATCGCCCTCATCGGCTCCGGCGGAATGGGCCAGGGTGACGTGCGCGACGCGCTGATGAATCCCGGCGTGAAGATCGTGGCGGCGGCCGATATCTACGATGGGCGCCGCAAGAGGATGGAGGAGTCCTATCCGGGCATCTTCACGACGCGCGACTACCGCGAGGTGCTGGCGCGCAAGGACGTGGACGCCGTGATCATCGCCACACCCGATCACTGGCATTCGACGATCTCCATCGACGCGCTGAACGCAGGCAAGGACGTGTACTGTGAGAAGCCGATGGTGCAGAAGATCGACGACGGCAAGCCGGTGATCGAGGCGCACAAGAAGTCCGGCCGCATCTTCCAGGTGGGCAGCCAGTATGCTTCCGCGCTCTCGTTCGTGAAGATCCGCGAACTGCTGGAAAAGGGCGCCATCGGCACGCTGAACACGGTTGAGGCGTGGCTGGACCGCAACACCGCGATGGGCGCGTGGCAGTACTCGATTCCGCCGGATGCATCGCCGGCCAATGTCGATTGGGACAAGTTCCTGGGCCGAGCGCCGAAGCGCGCCTTCGAGCCGATCCGCCTGTTCCGCTGGCGCAACTACAACGACTACGGCACAGCGATCGCCGGCGATCTCTATGTGCACCTGCTGACGGGCCTGCACACGGCGACGCGCTCGCTGGGTCCGAACCGGATCTATTCCACCGGCGGCCTGCGCTACTGGCAGGACGGCCGCGACACGCCCGACGCGCAGCTCGGCATCATTGAGTATCCGGAGACCGCCACGCACCCGGCGTTCACGTTCATGCTGCGCGTGAACTTCAAGAGCTCCAAGGCGAGTGAGGATTTCGGCTTCCGCTTCACGGGTTCGGAAGGCACCATCACCACGGACGTGCGCACCGTGACGGTGGCGCGCCAGCCTCGGGAGAAGGAGCCGGGCTACACCATCGAGACGTTCTCCAAACCGGTGCGCCAACGCTTCGTGGCAGAGTACCGCAAGAAGTATCCGGCGCAGAAGCCGACGCCGGAGAGCCTGGCCGGCAACGCCGAGACCCGTTACGTGTTCGGCCCCGACGCGCACCAGGTGCACATGGCCAACTTCATTGAAGCGGTGCGCTCGCGTAAACCACACTTCGAGGACTCGACGTTTGGCTTCCGCGCGGCGGGCCCGGCGCTGCTGTGCAATACGAGCTATGAAGAGCAGCGGATCTGCACGTGGGATCCGCAAACGATGGCGGCGGGTTGATGGAGGGCGCCGCGCGCAGCGTCGAGGAGTACCTGGCCGGCGTGCCTGAACCGGCTCGCAGCACGTTGGAAAGGGTGCGAACGACAATCCGTTCGGCGGCGCCGGCCGAAGCAACCGAGGGCATCAGCTACGGGATGCCGACGATCAAGTACAAGGGCGTTGTACTGCACAACGCTGCGTTCGCGAAACACTGCAGCCTGTTCCCCGGACCGGCCGTCATCGCGCAGTTCCAGGACGAGCTGAAAAGCTACAAGTTGTCCAAAGGCACAATCCAGTTCCCCATGGACAAGCCTCTGTCGGTCGCGCTCCTGAAGAGAATCGTGAAGGCGCGGATCGCGGAGAACGAAAACAAGAAGCAGCGTTGAGCGCCTGGTTGGAAACGCATTTTCGGTAAGCAGCGCCTGAAATTGGTATGCGTCTTCCCATGGTACTGCCCCTTCTGCTTACGTTGACATCCGGAGGATACGGACAGCGAATTTGGTTCGGTATCGTGGGTGGGACCAACCTCACGAACAATTTCCCGCTGACACAGCAACAGGGCGGGGCTGATCCGTTCGGCAATCCTGCGTATCTGTTCCGGTACGAGACGGGATCGCGCAGCCTGATCCTGGGCGCGTCCTTGGAGGCCGGGCTGACCAATTCGCTTTCCGTGGAAGCGAACATCCTGCACCGGCCAATGAAATCGAAGCTCACTTTCCGTACGTTTCCGGTGGGTGCGCCAGAGGAGAAATGGACATACGAAGTGACCGCGGTGCGAGCGTGGGAGTTCCCTATTCTTCTGAAGTACACGGCGCCGGTGTCTTTGTTTGGCGGGCGGCTGCGGCCTTTCGTGACGGCAGGCCCGTCGTTCCGGACGCAGGAGGATGTGGCGGCCACCGAGCCCTCGCAGGTAGGGATCTCGGCCGGCGGCGGCGCGGTTTTGCGGTTGGGCCATTTCCGGATCTCGTCGGGCGTGCGATACACGCGCTGGGCGCGGGAGGATGTGTATCCCAGGTACGCGACCAAGCCGGACCAGCTCGAGTTTCTGAGCGGGCTGGCCTTTGAGACCGACTCCACCCGGCGGCCCTTGGCGGGCCGCAGGGTGGAGTTCGGCGCCATCGCCGGAGTGGCTACGACGAAGGGCTTCAAGCCGTACGGCGATGGCAGCACGACCGATGAGCGAATCGGGTATCTGGTTGGCGTCACCACACAGATGCCGGTGAAGGGTGGCCTGGCGGTGGAGGTGGACGTGATCTACAAGCCCATCCGGGCCCAGGGCGAAAGCGCCAGCAGGCGGACCTCTTTCTCGGTGCTGACTTGGCAGTTTCCGGTGCTCGCCAAGTACACATGGGCTCAGCCCACGTGGAAGCCATTTGTGGCGGCAGGCCCGTCTTTCCGCCTGTCGGGCAATCTGAATGGCTACAACCCTTCGCACTATGGCATCACGGCCGGAGGCGGGGTGGAGAGGAGATGGGGCCTTGGGCCGCGCATCTCCACGGGCGCCCGATACACGCGCTGGGCCGGAGACGCCCCACCCTTTTCGCAAGGCGTCAGCCGCTGGTTCGACTACTCGCGCACGAATCCGAACTCCGTGGAACTTGTCTTCGGCATCTCGTTTTGAGGCGCTGCCCTACAGCTCCTTCAACCATGCCTTGGAGAATTCCGCGGCGGCGAGGGTGGGAGCCTTGCCGGCGCGGAACATGGCTTTCCAGAGGCTGCTCTTTCGCTCGTAGGCTGGATTGACGAACTTGGTGCGGCCGGCGGCCTGGGTGGTCTGGGCGGTGAAGTCGACGGTGGCGGCTTCCTTCACGAGGGCCTGGAGCTTCTGCTTGAGCACGGTCTTCCAACTGTATTGATCGTAGGCGCGCTGCTCTTCTTCCAGTTTGCCGCGACCGGCCAGGGCGACGATGGCTTCCTCGGTATCGGGCCCGTCGTTGTCGATGGAGAAGAGCAGCGTGAAGGCCTTCTTGAACTCGTCCGGGTTTGACTCGGCCAGCGGCTGGATTTCTTCGGCGCGCGCGGCGAGCTTCTGATACTTGGCTTTGCGCTTGGGCTCGGTGGCGGTCTGGGCCTGGCGGGTCCAGGATTTGAGAGAGTCCTGGTGCATCGCCTTGAGCGAGATGATGGGGTTGCCGCGGAGCTGCACGACGGTCTTGGCCATCATCTGTTTCTGCATGTCCGCCATGTTACCGGCGCCGGGCGGCTGGAGCTTGAGGCCATGGTCCACGGCGCGGCGGCCGGACTTGATGCTCTCGTCGTGCGCTTTCTGGAAGGCGGGCGAGGTGACGATGGACTTGAGGGCTGCTCCGATGACGCGGACGGCGTTGGCGCGATCGGCCTCGCTGAGCGCCTTGGCAGCGGTCTTGCCCTCAGCCGAGAGCCAAGGCACCTGGACCTCGGAAGAGGTATCGCGGAGGCCGCCGGCGGCGCGGGCCTCCAGATCCTTTGGGGTAAGCCCTAGCGTGGACGGGTCAAACTGCCAAGCCAGCGCCGTACCGCAAAGCGCCAGCGTCAGATAAGTGGAGAGGGTTTTGATTTGCATTGTATCCCCGATGTTAGGCAATTGTACACGGATTTGATGTGGCCTGGTATCTGATAGGGTGGTGCACATGCCCCGCAAGGTTGCGCTCTACGTCGATGGCTTCAACTTTTACTATGGCGTGACGAATCACTTCCGGAAGGACCGGGACAAGCGCGGCTACTCGCTCTCTGGACTGTGCTGGACCGACTTTCGCGCGCTGATCGAACGCCACTATCTACAGCCCGGCGACACGCTGAAGCATATTCGTTATTTCACGGCTCCGGTGACGGCAGCGGTTGAGACGACGAACCGGCCTGGTGAGCAGAACCGTTACGAGACGTGGATGAAAGCGGTGCGGAGCATTGCCGGTCTGGAGGTAATCAGCGGGTTCTATAAGCCGCGCAAGGCCGAGCCGGGCGAGTCCGCCAAGGCGAGGGACGAGAAGCAGACGGACGTGAACCTGGCGGTAGAATTGCTGCTGGATGGGCTGGGGGGCGTTTACGATCAGGCGTATGTGCTGAGCGGCGATACGGATGAGATACCCTCAATCGTGGCCGCGGCGCACCGGCTGACCAAGCCGCTGCGCGTTTGCGCGCTGCTTCCGCCAGCGCAGAATCTGGAAGATTGGAAAGACCGATTCTGCGAAGCAGCATGGGCGGCCAAGCAGCGGGCGGAATTGAAGTCGCTGGGCCCAAATCAGGTGGGCGTACACGTCCTCACTGAGAGGAGCCTGGCCAACAGCCTGCTGCGCTACGAACTGCCGGATGTCAGTTGCCCGGCTTACTGGCGGCTGCCGGCGCATTACCTGCAGGCACGGTGCGAGGCGCGTTGGCGGCCTTGCGAATAGAGTCCCAGGGCTGGACTCCGCAGCGCTGCGCCCACGCGTCGTAGATGGCGCGGAGCCTGGCGGCGCGTTCCGGCTAGGCGGCGGCGAGGTCTGTGGCTTCGGTGCGATCCGCTTCCATGTCGTAGAGCTCCCATGGTCCGTTATGGGCAGAGACGAGCTTCCAGGCGCCGTCGCGAACGGCTCGATTGCCCTCATGCTCCCAAAACAGAGGAGGGCGTTCCTGTTTTGGGCCGCCGCACATGGCGGCGACGAGGCTGCGTCCCTCCAAGGGAGTTTTGCCGGCGGGATAGCGGGCGCCGCCGAGCTCGGCGAGGGTCGGCATGAGATCGATGACGTGGCCCTGGCCGTGATGGAGGCTGCCGCCCTTGAGTTTTGAGCCCCAGGCGGCGATGAGCGGAGTGGAGATGCCGCCCTCGTGGACCCACATCTTATGGCGCCGGAAGGGCGTGTTGGAGACGTGCGCCCAATCCGGGCCGAAGCTCTGGTAATCGGCGAGCGCCTTGCCCTTCCGAAGCTCGGCCAGTTCGATCTGCTTGTCGAACTCGACCTTCAGGCCGACCGTCCGCATCGCACGGGCGTTGCCGAACTCGATGGCCTGAAGCATCGACTCCAGCGCATCTGCCGCACTCAGGTTGTCCTTGAGCGCAGCCAAGTCCTTCGCCGCCTCTGCCAGTCCCTGCGCCTTCTCCAGTTCGAGCCCCGCGATGATGAGCTTGTTGACTGTCTGGAGTGCATCCTCGTTCTCGTAACCCGCCTTTTGGACGGCTTCGGACGCAGCGGCAACCGCCTGCGTGTTAAGTCCGTGCGCCTTGGCGAGCGCGAGCGTGGCGTTCTCCAGCCGCTCGACGTGCGCCGCGGCTTTGGCAGCATCGATGGTCCACTCCTTCGCCCACTGGATCGCTTGTTTGATGGTGTCCGACAGCAGGTTTCCCGCAGTCGCGCCCTTCACCATCGAGGCGGTCATTCCGTCGATGCCGGAGGACGCGCGCCGCGCAGAGTCGACCGCGTGCTGCTCCAGGTTGGAGAGACTCGCGTTGACGCTCTTGATGGACTGGTTCGCCTCGTCGCTTTCGACAACGACGACCAGTTCTACGCGGTTATCAGCGGCCATATCCACCTAACGTTGTTTACCGACATTCGGCCTGCTCACCTTTTTCCTCATCGGCAATCGCATCGCGCATCGCCGCACGAACGTACCGCGGCATTGACAATGCCCGGCATATCGCATAGAAAGAGCAGTATGCGGATGTTGCTGAACGTCCTGTTCGCGCTGGGGTCCCTATACGCCCAGAACCGCGCCGATCTGTGGCAACAAGATTTGGACGCGCTCGAGTCCGGCATATCTGCCCGCCATCCCAAGATGATGACGGAGGAGTTCCGCGCAACAATCGCCGAACGCATTGCGGCTCTTCGAAACGACGTTGACCGGCTAAGCGATCGCCAGATCGCCATAGGCATCGCCGCAGTCCTCGCGACTTTTCAGGAGATGCACACCAGCACGGATCTTTCCGTTGTCGGCGTTCCCATGCCGCGGTTGCCTGTCGCTTTCCGGTGGTTCTCCGATGGCCTGTTCATCACCGCCGCTGCGGATGCGAACGCCCGCTTGATCGGTTATCGCGTGGTTCGCTTCGGAAACACCACTGCGGAAGAAGCTCACAACGCTTTACTGCCATTCATATCCACGGAAAACCAGCAATGGGCCCGCGAGATCAGCCAGACCTACCTCGCTCTTCCTGACTTGCTGCAGGAGGCTGGACTCATCCGGAGCGCTCCTATGGTCCCGATCACTCTTGCCAGCCGCTCGGGAGAGGAGATCGCCGTCGATATGACTCCGGTTACCAGCGGCTATACGATTCCAGGCCCACTCCGTACTTACAGGCCTGAACCGCTCTACATGCGCAGCCCGCTCTATCGCTACTGGTTCGACTTCTTGGCGGAATCGCGGACGCTCTACTTCAAATACAATCAGTGCAGTGAGATGTCCACGATACCGTTCCACGCGTTCCTGACCGAGATGCGAGAGGCGCGACCCAACTGGCCCGTGGAACGGCTGGTGGTCGATTTGCGACATAATACCGGCGGCGGGTGGAAGTACATAGATGACTTCCTGCGCGCGCACAAAGAGGATCTTGGGACCGGTGCGGCCACTTATCCTCTAGGAATGTACGCCATCATAGGCAAGCGCACAGCCTCAGCGGCTGTCACGAGCGCCATCATGCTGAAAAAAGCTGGCTTCATCCTTGTGGGCGAAGCGACGGGCGGCAAACCATCGAGTTGGGGCGTGATTCAAACGTTCGTCCTGCCCAATTCCCGCATCGCCATTACGTCTTCAACGCGATATGTCGATGAGCCGGGGTACTACGGGATGACACTTGAGCCAGACATGCCCGTGGATTTCCCTTCCTCTGCCTGGTGGGCGGGCCACGACGCTTTCCTTGACGCAATTGTGAACCGGTAGCTGGCAGCGAACCGTGCGTCATCTCTCCTTCGGCAAGCGCTCCCGGTCGCGGTCCTCCTGCTCCTCTTCGAGGGTAAGCATGGCGTAGAACTCGTCGGCGGGGATGTCATCGAGCGTGACGTGCGCCCCGAGTTTCATCGCCGCCCGCAGTTCGAGAGCGCGCCTGACCAGCAGCCCCATTGGCCCGTGCTGCGCCGCGTCAAGTTTGTCGAGCGAACAGGAGTCGCACCTGCCGCCCTCGTGCGGCGAGTCCGGGCACAGGCCGGGATCGCACAACTTATCCCGACGCAGCGCCCAATGGATAAGGAATCGGAGCGACGGCTGCTCAAGCCACCCCCCCGCTAAAAATTTGCGTCTCGGGCCTCCTGAAACACGGCGTCAAGCGCGTAGATGGCTGCTTTGACGTGGTGGCAGGGCCGGGCATCTCGCCCACGATGTTGCCGCCCTTGCCGCTGCCGGGCGGGGCGTAGACGCCGGCGCGCCACTGGTTGAGCAGTTCGGCGCTGGCGCCGTTATCGGAGAGGAAGAGGAAGACGGTGTTGTCCAATTGGCCGTTGCGGCGGACCTGCTCGACGATGCGTCCGACGTTGCGATCGAGCCGCGTGACCATGGCGGCGTGGGCAGCCATGCGGGCCGCCTGCCAGTCCTGGTCGCCGGTGGCGGCCCACTCGCCGACCTGCTCATCGCGCGGCGAGAGTTTCCAGCGCGGATCCAGTAGACCGAGCTTCATCTGCTTCTGATGCCGGCGGCGGCGGATCTCCGTCCAGCCTGGCTTGTAGACATCGCGGTAGCGGCGGATCTCGTCGTCAGGCGCGTTCAGCGGCCAGTGCGGCGCGGTGAAGGCGGCGTAGTGAAAGTAGGGGCGTCCGGTTTTGGCGCTGGAAGCGAGGAACTCGACCGAGCGATCCGCGATCATGTCGGTGTAGTAGCCTTCGACCGGCTGGATGCGTTCATTATCCAGGAACAGCGGCCCGGGCCGGAAGTAGTTGCCGCCGCCGGCGAACGTGCCGAACCAGCGGGCGAAGCCGCGTTGCAGGGGCCAGTTCCGGCGGTGGGCTTCGGTGGGCGGGCAGACGTGCCATTTGCCGGAGATGGTGCAGTGGTAGCCGGCGGAAGAGAGGACTTGTGCCAGCGTGGCGGAGCGATCATGGAGCGATCCGGCGTAGCTGGGCTTACCGAGATCGTCGACCATGTGGCCGACGCCGGCCTGGTGGGAATAGAGGCCGGTGAGGAGCGACGCGCGCGTGGGGCAACAGCGGGCCGTGTTGTAGAACTGGGTGAAGCGGACGCCGCGCTTGGCCAGGGCATCAATGTTGGGCGTATCGATCTCTGAGCCGTAGCAGTTCAGATCGGAGTAGCCCATGTCGTCTGCCAGGATCAGAACGATGTTGGGGGTCTGAGGTCGGGCGGCGCCGAGCGCGGCCTGGAGAAAGTTCCGGCGTGAAATGGCCACGCCGCTATTCTAGTTCAATGCGCTGTGGCTCTCTGTGGTGCGGTAGAGAATCTCCATGGTGGAGCGCAGACCGCGGCGGGTGAGGAACACGTGGCGGTAGGCCTCCAGTTCCTCGTCGTTGCCGCCCTGGAAGTGGAGATCGTGCAAAGCCCGCAGATACCCCAGCCAGCCCTGCGGAGTCTTCAGCCGCGGATAGTGGAGGTGGCGCAGCAGGTAGCCGTCGAAGAGAATTGAGAACTCCCGCTCCAGCGCCGCCAGCGCCTCCAGATAGAAGGGCGCGGACGCGCGTGTGAAGGCGATGCCCTGCAGGATGGAGTATTCCAGAAGCGCATGCGCGGCCACGCGTTCATAGAACAGGGGCCGGCCGATGCGGAGGACGCTGGCCGCCATTTCCAGCGGCTCCAGCCGATGCTCGAAGCAGTAGAAATACCAGCGGGACAGGCGCGACTTCAGCAGGCGGGACAATTGACCCGGCTGCCGGATGGCCCATTCGGTGGGGGCGGGCGGCACCAGGTAGTTCAACGCATACTGAGCCATCCACTCGGCGGTTTCAAAGCAGAGATTGAACTCCGAGATCTGCAGACCGAGCGCCAGGCCTTTGAGCTTTGCCACTTCCAACGCGAGACCGTGCTCGCGCAAGTTGCCGTGAAAATCCGGGAAGAGGTCGGCCTGGGCGCAGGTGTAGAGGTGCGAGAGCGAGCGCTCTTCGCCCTCGGTGCGCCGCAGGTACCAGACCTGCCTGGCGCGGAACTCAATGCCGTTCTGGAGAAAGTCGATGGCCGCGCAGAGTTGTCCGTGTCCGGTGTTGGCGGCGCGTTTCATCCAGCGTTTGGCGGAGACCTTTGAGAAACCCCGCGCGACGGGACACTTGGCGAGCGGCAGGTCCGAGGCGCCGGCGAGTTTCGCAAACTCCTCCTGCACCCAATCGCAGTTGAGCAGCATTTTGGGCAGTTCGAGGAAGCCCTGATTTTCGGCGGGCTTGGGCCCGGCCAGATGGCCGGAAATTTCGGAGAACTGGCGCGCCATGTGCCATTCCGACGCCTGCGGATGAGGCCGCAACTCGCGCCCCATTTCAACCACCATGCCCTGAAACTCCACCAGCAGCGTCGCCATGGCATCGGGGGACGGCTCTTCCACCAGCAGCCGGGTGGCCAGCCGAAGCGCCACGCTGCGCTTGGCGAGCGACATGGAGAACTCGGCGGAGACCGTGTCTTCCAGCCTCTGAGCGTGATCCAGCAGTTCGGCGTCGAACACCGATGGCAGTTCGTCTTCCTCCAGATGGAGGGCGGTCGCAAACTCATTGAGGGCGTCGCGAATGTCCAGCAGCGGATCCAAGTGCGATGCCTCCGGCTACTTACCGGCCCGCGGCAGGACTTCGTTCATCGAGCCTTGCCGGTAGCCGTTCAGGTCTAGAGCCACGTAGGTGAAGCCGAGCGCCTTGAAGATTGCCGAGAGCTGGTCAAACACCTCCAGGGAGAGCGCGGCGGGCATTTCTTCGCGGGCGATCTCCAACCTCGCGACCTCGCCGTGATAGCGCACGCGGAACTGGCGGAAGCCCAGGCGCTTCATTTCCTCCTCCGCCTGCTCGACCTGGCGGATGTTTTCGGGCGTGACCTTCGTGCCGTAGGGGATGCGCGAACTGAGACACGCTGCGGCCGGGCGGTCCCAGGTGGGCAAGCCGGCCAGTCGCGAAAGCGCCCGGATCTCCATCTTCGTCAGGCCGGCCTCCACGAGCGGCGCCTTCACGCCGTGAATTTTGGCAGCCTTCTGGCCGGGGCGGTAGTCGCCCAGGTCGTCCTGATTCACACCGTAGACGATTGCCAGGCCGCCGTAGGCCGGCGCGATCTCTTCCATGCGGCGGAAGAGCTCATCCTTGCAGTGGAAGCAGCGGTCCGCGTTGTTGGCGGCGTATTCGGGGTTATCGAACTCGTAGCTGGGAATCATCTCGTGGCGGATTCCAAACTGTACGGCGAAGTCCACGGCGTCCTTCTTGTGCGATTCTGGAATGGAGGGCGAGTCGGCTGTGATGGCGATCGCCTTGTCGCCCAATGCCTGCTTGGCCGCCCAGGCGAGGTAGGCCGAATCGGTGCCACCGGAATAGGCCACGAGCACGCTGCCCATGGAGCGCAGGTCGGCGAGGAGCTTCTCCTGTTTCCGGACCGCCGCGTCCAGATCGAATGGATCGGGCGGGACGGCTGAAGTGAGTGAGACGAGTCCGGTCATGGCCTCATTATATCGAGAGGACGGCCCGGGAACGGCAAAGATGTTATGGGAGAGCGGCTCGAACGGATGTTAAGAGGAGCTGTTAACGTGTTACTGCGCATGCGCAATAAACGCAGATGTACCCAAGTGCGCGTATTGCTCCTTGTGAGTGTACCGTTTTGAGTCCAAACTTAATACTCAATGAGGTGGATTTTCATCTGCGCACTGCTCTGTCCCGGCCTACTCACCGAGACGCTGAGGGTTCGCGGCGAAGTAGGAGACTGGGCTTTCTCGTTTCGTGTAGCTGATCAGACGGTGTTGGGTGAGAGTTCCGCAGTGGAACATTCGGACTTTCAGGCGTGGCACAAGGGAGAGCCGGTGTCGAGCCACGGCCATAAGGTCGAGTTCACGCGCGGTGCGTGGGGATACACCCTGACCATCCAGCCTAACCCGAAATCACCCAGGATTACCCTATTCAACCATACCTCTATAGGGACACTCTGGTTTGCCACAGCGCCCGAGATGCTGAAGTTGCGGCCGGGCTGGTACCGGTTCGGCGAAGGGCACAGTCTGGGCGTTGGCGGCGCAACGGCGATGGTACTAGTGCGAGGCGAGATCGGCAAATCCCCGTTTGAGAGCTCGGCCATTTTCTTCGCCGTGCTGATGGCCGGATTGCTAGGCGGCGCCTGGATCTCCCGGCTCTCCGGCCGTCCATACGATTTGCCTGAGCCGTTCCCGGAACCGGGTATATGCCCAGGAAACGCAAATCAGAATCAGGCCTAGGACGATGAACGAGAAGATGCGCGGCAGCGTATCGAGATTCCGCAGATCGTAGAGGAAAAGCTTGAGAATGCAGTTCAGGAGGAGAAGCAGCCCTGAAATGCGGAGGATGCGTTCGCGCAGAGGGAAGCCGGCGATCAGCAGCAGGAGGCCCTGTCCACCCCATGCGATGGTGAGGTGGCTGCCGGAGATCTCGCGGTAGAGCAGAATCGCCACGACGAGGGACGCCAGAGTTCCGAAGCCGGGACGGGCGAAGCGTTCCCATCCGTCGCGGCTGGGAGCACGCGGGGCCAGGAATTGCTGGGCGTAGAACACTGCCGCGGCGGCAGCGGAAGCGGCGGCGCGGAAGGAATCGATGGAGTTCCAGGCGAGGCAGCGGGTGGCGATGGCAAGGGCGAGGGCGTAGCTCTGCCAGCGGAAGTCGGGGAGTTCCGCACGCAGCCCCGTGAGGAATAGGGCCAAGCCTAACGCGCTCCAGGCGATGACGGCCTGTGCCGGGGTCAATTCGACGTGCAGCAGGATGGTGACGAGGAGGGTGGCTGTCCAGGAGTAGAGGCGCGTCCACCGCTGATCCCGGCAGCGCCACCAGAGGTAGAGATAGCCGGCGGCCACGGGCAGAACCGTGAGCGTGGTGAATTTCGCCCACGCGAGGACGCTGAGTACCAGGGCGGCCACGGCATGGCCGAGCCAGCGGAGCGGGCGGTGGGTCCAGCGGTAGCCGCATTCGACCCAGAACAGCGCGACCGCCATCCAGGCGATGGGGACGCGGTTATCGGGCAGGACGCGCGCGCTGAGGATGAGAGCGAAGGCGGTAGCAGCCACAGCGCTGGCGGAGCTGGCGATAAGGGATTGGGAGGCGCGCCAAAGCCGCCAACAGCCATAGACGCCGAGGATGGCCGCGCCGCCGATGGAGACCCAGGCATCGACGGGCGGGTGCTTCGTCATGACGGCCAGGTGAGTCGCTGAAAGCGCCACACAGCCGAGAGCCCAGGCGATGTAGGACTGGCGGAGGAGGTCGGCGGCCTTGCGCCAGAGGCCGAGTTCCATCTGAACGCCAGACCAGACGAACCACGTCAGGCCGAGCCAGCGCCGTGGGGTCTCCGCGCCTAGAATGAGCTGTACGACGGCGGATCCGAAATAGCCGTAGGGGACGGGGGCGGTACGGTATGCGCGGTTGGCGTAGCTGAAGACGGCGATGAGCGCGGCGGCGGGCGTCCAATCGTGGAGGTCCATGCCGGCGAGGAGAATGGAGTTCGAGCTTGTGGCGGCGACGCCAAGGCGGACGAGCGCGACGGCGAAAACGGCGCCGGCTACCCATTCCAGGAAACGCAGGCGCCAGCGGAGGGCGGCGACGATCAGGATTTCGGCCTCTACGGCGAGCATGGCGGCGGCCCAGGCGCCTCCGGCCTCGCGGACGATGGCGAGCGCGGCGAGTGCGGACGCCAGAATGATGGAGGCGCGGTAGGCGTCCTTGCGCAGGATGCCGCGCAGGATGGCGTCGGCCAGATAGAGAGCGCCGGCCGCGGCAAGGAACTGATAGAGCTGATCCGGCGCGGCCGAGTTCCACTTCATGGCTGAAAGGCCGACGAAACCGAGCGCATTCAGAGGAAAGAGGGCGGCGGCGTAGGCGGGCGGGGGCTCCGGATCGCTGAGTTGGAGGATATCGAAGGCCTCGAAGATCAGCCAGAGGACCAGGAGAAAGGCTTGGGTGGCAACGAGCGGCGAGTTTGGATCCCCGCGCGCGATGACGATGCCGTAGGAAGCGATGAGGCTGAACAGCCCAACCGCGTGCCAGCGGAGGCGGTGAGCGAGAAAGAGCAGCGCGCCGGAAAGCGGCAGCAAGCCGGCGGAGGCGAGGGGCTTGGATGGAGCGAGCGCGAGGGCAGCGAAGGCGCTGGCGGCGGCGATGGCGGTGACGGTCTGCTGGCGGTATCGCAGCGAGTGGCCGATCATGGCGACGGCGACGGCGGTCTGCAGACCCGCGCCGAGCACAGGATTCTCGATGACGCGCGCCGCGTCGAGGGCGTACATGGCGTAGGAGGTGGCGTAGAGTGTTGCCCAGCCGGCGCCCATCAACCCCCAGGCGAAGACACGGTAGAGTTGCTTGCGTTCGATGAGGACGCCGGCGAGGAGTAGGGCTCCGCCAACGCCCAGCGAGATGGCGACGCGGCCCGCCGGCTCCATCGTCGTGAACGAGAAGCCGAGGAACAGGATGATGCCGACGACGAGGATGAGGGCGCCGAGCTTGTTGAGCAGACTGCCACCGACGAGAGCTTCCCACTCGTCGTCGCCGACGTAGCGGCGGACTCGGTCGCGGAGGGTCTCGCGGGGTGGAGTTGGCGGCTCTGGCGGAGGGGGAGGCGGCGGGGCGAAGGGCTCGGGTGCGAATTCGGGTTCGGGCGCGAGTTCAGGCTCCGGAACGGGAGGGGCCGTAAAGACAACACCGTCCGGGTGTTCCAAGCGGTACACCCGGACGGTGAGTTCACGAACGGTTTCTTCCAGGCGGCGGCGCGACTGTGAATCGCTTCTTACCCGGAGGTAGAAGATGACGGCCAGCGCAACGAGAAAGACCCACTCCACAAACGTCGCTCCTGACCGCCGTTAGTCTTACTGCAACGGCAAGTCACCCTGGATATCGTCGAGCTCCACCTCTTCCGCCTCCTGGACGGTTGTGGCGGCGGCGACCGCATCGCCCGGCTCCATCGACACCAGCTTGACGCCGGAAGCCGAGCGGCCGGTCTTGCGGATGGACTCCGCTTCGGTTCGAATGATCTTACCATCGCGTGTGATCAGGATGACATCAGTGTCTTCCGCTACTCCGAGAATGGCAAGCACCTTACCGGTCTTGTTCGTCACCTTCATATTGATGACGCCGCGGCCGGCGCGGCCCTGGAGCCGGTACTCGCTGATCTTGGTCCGTTTGCCGAAGCCGTTCTCCGACACGGAAAGCGTCAGATCCTCTTCGGTGACGACCTCCATCCCGATGATGTAATCGTCCATATCGAGGCGCATGGAAGTGACGCCGGCGGCCGGGCGGCCCATGGGGCGCACGTCGGTTTCCGGGAACTTGATGGCCATGCCGTTGCGGGTGGCGATGAAGATCAGCTTGGTGCCATCGGAGATGCAGGCGCTGATCAGCTCGTCATTGTCCCTGAGGCCGATGGCGATGATGCCGCGGGCCATGGGGTTATCGAATTCGGTGAGGCCGGACTTCTTGATGACGCCGTTCCTGGTAGCCATCACGATGTAGCGATCCGGCGTAAACTCAGTCACCGAGAGGAACGTACGCACGGTCTCGTCGGGTTGGAGATTGATGAGGCCGTTGATGTTCTTGCCCTTAGCCGCGGCGGCGGCGTCGGGGATGTTGTAGACCTTCAGCCAGTAGAGGCGGCCCATGGAGGTGAAGATCAGCAGGTAGCTGTGCGTGTTGGCCACCATGAGGTGCTCCACCACATCTTCAGTCCGGGTGGCCATGCCGATGCGGCCCTTGCCGCCGCGCGACTGGCGGCGGTAGGTATCGAGCGAGGTGCGCTTCAGGTAGCCGCCACGGGTGACGGTGACCACGACATCTTCCGGCTTGATGAGGTCTTCGAGATTGATCTCGCCCTCATCCTCGATGATCTGGGTGCGGCGGGCGTCGCCGAAGGCAGCTTTGACTTCGCGCAGCTCCTTGACGATGACGGCGCGGAGCACCTGATCCGAGCCGAGGATCTCGAGGTATCCGGCGATCATGCGCTGGATCTCGGCGAGTTCGTCGAGGATCTTCTGCGGCGCCATGCCGGTGAGGCGCTGGAGTTGCAGTTCGATGATGGACTGGGCCTGGCGCTCGCTGAAATCGAAACGCGAGAGTAGCTCGCCGTTGAAGTTCAGCGTGGGCGACCAGCGGGCCAGCACCTCTTCGAGGCGCGGGTTTTCGGGGAACGTCATCGTGCCGGTGAGGGCTTCACGCGCCTCGCGCGGATTGCGCGAAGTGCGGACGGTTTCGATGACGGCGTCGAGATTCTGGAGGGCTTTCTGGAAGCCGATCAACAGGTGCTCGCGCTCGCGG
>CAYVDY010000099.1:0-15514 GCA_964450255.1 uncultured Candidatus Solibacter sp.
GAACTCCACGCCCAATACGTCTTCCACGAACTCTGGGCGCACGAAGTCGATTGCCTGGCCGGCCGCTACTTCGATCAGACAATGGCTCTCTGCCACAACGACTTCCACCGGGCCGTGGACAACTGGTACCGCAAGAACCCCTTCTCCTACGCCTTCCGCAAGCGCCGCCGCGGGATCTGCCGCCTCATCTACCGCGCCGATCGTGCCATCGACTCTTACTACCGCCAACTCGACCGGCAGGCCCGGATGCTCAAGCTCTCCTCCCAACGCCCCAAAACCCTCGCCGCCGCAGCCGGCGCCGCCTCCGCCAATTGCTCCGCCAGTGCCGAACCAACCCGCAACTTGCACATTCTAAAAGTCAATAAAAACGCACCAATCCGCTTCCGGCCCTCCCCAGGGCCCCATGATAAAATCGGGAGTTCACCATGCTCTGGAGCCGTCTGTTCATCCCCACCCTGCGCGAAAATCCCGCGGAGGCCGAAGTCGTTAGCCATCAACTCCTCCTGCGCGCCGGATATATCCGGCAGTTGGGCGCCGGTATCTACAACTACCTCTACCTCGCCCAGCGCTCCATGCTGAAAATCCAGCAGATCGTCCGCGAGGAGATGGATGCCATCGGCGCTCAGGAATTCCTCCTGCCCGCGCTGAACCCGGCCGAGGTCTGGCAGGAGTCCGGCCGCTGGGACATCATGGGCGACAACATGTTCCGGCTTAAGGACCGCTTCGGCCGCCCCCTCTGCCTCGGCATGACCCACGAAGAGGTCATGACCTCCATCGCCCGCGGCGAACTCCGCAGCTACAAGCAACTGCCCCAGATCTGGTATCAGATCCAGACCAAGTTCCGCGATGAGCCCCGCCCCAAATCCGGCCTCCTCCGCGTCCGCCAGTTCATCATGAAGGACAGCTACTCCTTCGATCTCGCCCAGGAAGGCCTCGACGAGAGCTACGAGAAACACCGCCTCGCCTACTGCAGGATCTTCGATCGCTGCGGCCTGGAATACGTCGCCGTCGAAGCCCACTCCGGCGCTATGGGCGGCTCCCAGTCCCAGGAGTTCATGGTCGCCACCACCGCCGGTGAGGATTACGTCGTCACCTGCAAACAGACCGGCTACGCCGCCAATCTCGAAAAAGCCGTCTCCCGCCCCGTGCCCCCGGCCGCGCCCGATCCAGCCGGCGACCTCAGCCCCGAAGAAGTCCACACGCCCGGCCAGAAGACCATCGACGAGGTCGCCGCGTTCCTCAAGGTGCCCCAAACCTCGCTGATCAAATCCCTCGTTCTCGTCGCCGATAGCAAGCCCTTCCTCGCGGTCCTGCGCGGCGATCATCAGCTCTCTGAAACCAAGTTCCAGACCGCCGCCGGCTGCACCGAATTCCGCCCCGCCCTCCCCGACGAAATGCGCCAGTGGCTCGGGGCCGACGCCGGCTCCCTCGGCCCCGTCGGCATCACCACCATGAAGGTGCTCGTCGATTCCGCCCTCGAAGGCCGCAAAAACATGGTCTCCGGCGCCAACAAAGACGATTACCACCTCCTCAACGTCACCCCCGGCGAGGACTTCGCCGCCGAGTATCACGACCTCCGCCAGGTCGCCGAGGGCGACACCGAACTCGAATCCGGTCTGCCTCTCGAAACCAAAAAGACCGTCGAAATCGGCCATATCTTCAAGCTCGGCTACAAGTATTCCAAGTCCATGGGCCTCAACGTCCTCGATCAGAACGGCGTCGAAACCCCCGTCATCATGGGCTCCTACGGCATCGGCATCGAGCGCGTCCTCTGCGCCGCCGTCGAGCTCTACTCCGATGCAAACGGCATGTCGCTGCCCGTCTCCATCGCGCCCTTTGAAGTCGTCGTCACGCCCGTCAAGGCCGCCGACGCCACCCTCCGCCAGGCCGGCGAGGAGATCTACGCAGCCCTCAAGAAGGCCGGCATCGATGTGCTCCTCGATGACCGCGACATGAGCCCCGGCGTCAAGTTCAAGGACGCCGATCTCGTCGGCATCCCCTACCGCGTCACCGTCGGCAAGAAGCTCGTCGAAGGCAAGGTCGAGGTGGCCGAGCGCCGCACGAAGACGATGACCGAAGTGCCGGTCACCGAAGTGGTGGCGTGGCTGGCGGAGAAGATCGCCGCCGCGAAACTGTCATGACCGATTGGGCCGCAGTCCGTGCGCTCTATCCCGCGCTGCGGAACTGGACCTACCTGAACTCCGCCACCTTCGGACAGCTCTCCACGCGCACCGTGGAGGCTATCGCACGCCACTTCGCCCACCGCGACGAGCTGGCGTGCTCCGATTTTCTGGGCTGGTTCGACGATTCCGATCTCGTCCGCGCCAAGCTCGCCCGGCTCATCGGCGCCTCGCCGGCGGACATCGCCTTCACGCCCAACGCCTCCACCGGCCTCGGCATCCTGATGCAAGGCATAGACTGGCGCTCGGGCGACGAAGTCCTCACTCTCGAAAACGAGTTTCCCAACAACATCTACGCCCCCGCCTACCTCGCCGCCCGCGGCGTCGTCCTGCGGGAAGTGCCAGCCAGCCGCCTGCTGGATTCTGTGACCCCCAGCACGCGCCTGGTGGCCCTAAGCGCCATCAACTACACCACGGGGCTACGCGCACCGCTCGAGGCGCTGGCGCCCGCACTGAGGGCCAGCAACGTCCTCTTTTACGTCGATGCCACCCAGATGCTCGGCGCTCTGCCATTCGATTTCTCCGCCATCCAGCCCGACATGCTGGCCGTCAACTGCTACAAGTGGATGCTCGCCCCCAACGGCATCGGCTTCGTGGCCGTGCGTCCCGAACTCCGCGCCAAACTCGAACCCCTCACCATCGGTTGGCGCAGCCATCACGGCTGGCGCAACGTCGATAACCTCCACCACGGCGCGCCGGTGCTCACGGAGACCGCCGAAAAGTACGAAGGCGGCATGCTGCCCTCGTCCCTGATCTACGGCCTGGAGGCGAGCGTCGATCTGATGCTCGAACTCACCCCCGCCGCCATCGCCGAACGCGTCCTGGGCCTCGCCGCCCAAACCCGCGAAGCCCTCCGCGAACTCGGCGCCGAGCCCCTGCCCTACGGCGATTCGCCCATCATCGCCGCCCGCTTCCCCAGCCACGACGCCAGCGCCCTGGCCAAGGCCCTGAAACAGGAACGAGTCCTCGTCTCAGCCCGCCACGGCATGCTCCGCGTCTCCACCCACTTCTACAACGACGAATCCGATATCACCGCACTCACCACGGCGTTGCGGCGCCTGCTTTAGGAGCCATCTATGCCAGCAACTGTTCTAGCCTACGCAGTGGCACTGCTACTGCAAGGCGATACCCATCATGTGCAGGGTGTCGTCGTCGATGATGCCCGCGTCTGGGTCACCAGCGTAGACCGCGCCACTCAAAAAGGCTTCCTCTACGAATACGATCGCGAGTCCGGCAAGCGCCTGCGCGAGACAGACCTCCAACAGGGCGCCATGTTCCATCCAGGCGGCTTCGACATGGATGACACCTCGCTCTGGATCCCCGTCGCCGAGTACAAGCCCCTCGGCCGCACTGTCATCCAGCGCCGCTCCAAAGAGACCCTGGCCGTCATCTCGTCCTTCGAGGTGGAGGACCACATCGGCTGTCTCACCGTCTATTCCGGCGGCCTCATCGGCGGCAATTGGGACGCCCGCAAGATCTACGAATGGACGCCCGAAGGCAAGCAGACGCGTGTCCGCGCCAACCCCAACGCCGTTCGCTATCAGGAACTGAAATACCGCTACGGCGCGCTGATCGGCTCCGGCCCGGGGATGGTTCAGTGGCTCGATCCGGAGACGCTCCAGCCTTTGCAGCAACTGCCGCTCGGTGCTACCGATCGCGGAGTCCCGCTCACGCAGGAGGGCATGGACGCCCGGGACGGCAAGCTCTACTTGCTGCCGGAGGACGCCCCGTCTCGCTTGTTCGTCCTGGATGCGATGCAGCAGTAGCCCAGCGTGAAGTTCTTCGCGCCGTCCAGTCCATCCAGAAGCGGCAGCACCAGCGCCGGCGGCACGAACAACAGCGCGGCCAGCAGCTTCAGCGGCCCCGGGAAAAACTGCAAGCCCCCCAGCAGCCGCCTCGACACCAACCGGAAGTAGCCGCCGGCCGGCTCCAGTGTACGCACCTCCAGCCCCGCCTGCTCCAGCAGAAAGCGCAGCCCGTGGCAGGTGTAGCGGAAGTAGTCGTGCGGCGCCTGGTGCACCTCCCACTCGTGCGGCGCAATCAGCAGCAGCACCCCGCCCGGCTTCAGCACCCGGGCCATCTCGCACAGCGCTCGCGCCGGCTCGCGCAGATGCTCCAGCGTCACGATGTTCAGCGCCGCGTCGAACGTCGCATCCGGGAAGGGCAGGGCATTCAGGTCCTCCACCGCGTCCAGGCCCGCGTAGTTCCAGTCCGTGTCCCCGACGCCCAGGTCCACGCCCGTGTACCGTTGTCGCGGAAAGTGGTGCGCGTACTGTCCCTCGCCGGCGCCGGCATCCAGCACCCGCGCGCCCTCCGGAAGAAACGAGGCCAGGCGTGTCACCGCATCCTCGATCATCGTCTCGAAGCTGTAGACGTAGCGCCGCAGCGGGGCGGGCAGCAGCCGCCGGGCGGTGGCGTAGGTCACGGCTTCGGCCTCGCCTCCAACATGATGGTGGCGCCGGCGCGGCAGGCCGCCTCCAGCATCGTGAAGGGAATCGCCGCCAGGACGAGCGCGAAGTACGCCGCGTCCTTCAGCAGTTTCATCGCCGGCGTCTCCGGCAGACGGCGGATGCGGCGCGACATCGGGTCCAGTCCGAGCGCCAGCGTGGTGGCGAGTCCCGCCGGGTTGTCGCGCAAAGAGAAGTGCTTGCGCCGCAGAACCTCGAAGCCGCAGTACTCCAGCAGCTTCACCATGTCGTCTTCCTTGAAGTCGATCAGGTGGCGCGGGATGTCCAGGCCGTTCCAGTTCTCGCCGAACAGCAGGAACTGCCAGCAGGCGGCATTGGGCACTTGAATGATCAGCCGGCCGCCCGGTTGCAGTAGCTTGCGCGCCGCTTCCAGATAGGCCGATGGATCGTAGAGATGCTCCAGCACATGGAACATCGTGATCGTTGAGAACGTGCCCGGCCGGAACGGCGCGCGCGGCAACGCCCCCACTGCCACCGGAACACCGTTGGTGGACCACGCCACCGACGCGGCGCCGGCGGAGAAGTCCAGACCGACGACACGATCCTGCGGCAAATTCAACTCGCGCAGAAATAGCCCGCCTCCGCATCCGACATCAAGCACCGGCCCGGTGAGCCCGGAATCTTCGATCGCGCGTTGTACGAATCGCACGTGATCACCCATCACGAACCGGCGCCACATTTCGGCGAACTTGTCGGCGGTGTCGGCGGTCGGATCGTACCAGTAGTTGGCGGGATAGTAGCCGTGGATCTCTGCCGGCTCCGGCCTCGGATACAGGCGAATCAGGCGGCACTCGCGGCATTCCACCACGAGGAACGTCCGGTCTGTCGTTCCATAAAGCTTGTCCGAACCATGACACAGCGTTCGCATCGCGGCCGAGCCGCATGCCGGGCACGAATCGACTGGATCTACGAGCGCGGGCTGGCTGAGTGGTCCGTCAAGTGGCGGAGCGGGATCCGGAACCGCAGCAACAGGCGCCGCGTCTGGCTGGAACTGAGCTTGCGCCGGGACAGAATAAGGCGGCGTTTGCGGATCGTCTTCGGGAGCATCGCCATTGCCTGAAGATCCCCCAGACACAACCCCCAGGCCGCTTGCGCCTTCTGCCAGGGACTCGAGAATTGGCCGATCTCCCACCGGTTCCGCAGGGCTGCCACCGCTCCGGCGAGGATTCTTGCGAGATAGTATGCGCCGTTTAGACAAAGAAGGCTTCCAGGAAACAGTTTAACCGCCAGAAGCACCCGGTTGCGCTCAATCAGCGTGATTCGTTTCGGATTCTGCTTGCCCATCGACGATCCGCGATGATGCCAGACCACCGCAGCCGGCATGTACAGGCTGCGCCAACCGGCGATTCGCGCGCGCAATCCGAGGTCTGCGTCATCGCCGTACGCAAACAGATCCTCGTCGAATCCGCCGATTTCGTCGAGCATCGACTTGCGGTACATGCACGCGCAGCCGTCCGGCCACAGCGTCTCTTCGATGGTGTCGTATTGCCCCATGTCGAGTTCGCCCGAGCCGCGTCCGCGGTTCTGGCCGTCGGGGTAGATCAGGTGGCCGACCTTGTCGATCATCGGAGGGCCAGTGGCGCCGGGCTCGCGCCACACGAGGATTTTGGAGGCGGCCATGCCGACATCCGGTTCGCCGAATGCCGCCAGCAGATGAGCCAGCCACATCGGTTCCGCCTCGGCGTCGTTGTTGAGCAGGGCGACGAACTCGCCGCGCGCCGCCGCAATGCCTTGATTGTTGGCCTCGCAGAAGCCGCGGTTGTCCTGGTTTTCGATCAGGCGCACCGTTTGCGGACCGCCCATGAACGTCCGGACCAGCTCGCGGGAACCATCGCTCGAACCGTTATCGACGACGATAATCTCGAACGCCGCGCCCTGTTCCCGGCCCAGGCTGCGCAGGCACGATTCCAGCAGCGCGCGCCGGTTCCAGTTCACAATGACGACCGAGACCAGGCTCCCCTGACTCTGCTCAAAGCCTTGGAATGACAACGTGTTGTATCATACCATCAGGCTTCACTGCATCATGGCGACCCTGGGTCAGCGACTCCGGGAAGAGCGGGAAAAACGAGGCTTGTCGATAGACGAGCTGGCCGCTCAGACCCGAATCAATCCACAGTACTTCCTGGCGATCGAGAACGACGATGTCTCCGGTCTGCCGGGAGGCTTCTTCTATCGCAGTTTCGTGCGGCAGTACGCGCGCCTGCTCGATTTGCCGGCTGAGGCTTACCAGGCGGAAGTGGACCGCAGTCTGGAGTCGGAAGCGTCCATCACCGCGTCTCAGCAGACGGCATTGCCGGACCGCCAGATCAATGTTCCGCCCATTCCCACCGGGCGGGCCGACGTCATCGTCGAGACGCGCCGCTGGGTCTTCCGGCTGGCCGGATTGGCGCTGGTGATCCTGATCTGCTCCGGCGTTTACACCTTCTGGCAACGGTATCAGATGCAGCAGGAGGAGGCCGCCAAGGCCGCGCCGCCAAAGCCGGCGCCTGCCGTCACTCCGCCCAAGCAGCAACCGCAACCCGCCGCCGTGACGCCCACACCGGAGCCGCCGAAGCCGGACGTAGCGGCACAGGCTGCCCCGGTCGTCACGGAACCCTCCGACGCAGTCCGATTGATCGTGAAGGCCACAGAGCTCAGTTGGGTGGGTGTGTGGCAGGGAGAGCGGCTGCTGTTCGGAGACGTCATCCAGCCCGGCGAGAGCCGCGGCTTCGGCGCTCCGGACCGGTTGCGCGTCCGGTTCGGCAATGCCGGCGGCGTCGAGATTCAGTGGAATGGGCAGACCATCCCGGCCACTGGGCCGCGCGGCCAGGTGCGCACTGTTGATTTCCGGACCGATGGCTATACCGTGATCCTGCCGCAGCCGAAACCAGCCCCGGATCCCGCTGCAGCCCCACAGCAACCGTAGTGTGCGTGCAAAAACTCGCAAAAATGTCCCGTTTGGGTCAACTTAAAGCGTGTTTTGGCGTCATTTGGGGCATGAAGACTCTGGTGATCTTTTTGACGCTCTCCGCCGGCATCGCCAGCGCGGAAACCATTCACGATCGGAACCTCAATCAGCAGGGGCGCATCCGGCAGGGCGCCGCCAGCGGGCAGTTGACGCGCGGCGAAACTGCCCGGTTGGAGCGTGAGCAGCGGTACAACTACCGCCAAACCGCAATCGACCGCCGTGACGGCGGAGTCTTCACCGCGGGCGAGCGGGCGCAGGCTCAGCGGCGGTTGAACCAGTCCTCGCGCGACATTGCGCGCCTGAAGCACAACGGTCGCGTGCGCTGAGCGCTGCCGCTAAGATGGAAGAGTGCCGCGCACTCTCATCTTCGATCTGGGCCGGGTTCTGATCTCCTTCGATTTTCAACGGGGCTACCAGTTGATGGGACAGCACTGCGGATTGCCGAACGAGGAGATTCGCGCGCGTCTCGGCAAAGGCGCGCTGGTGGCGGACTACGAATCCGGCCAGATCGGCAATCATGAATTCCACCGGCGGGTGCAGGCGCTGCTGGAGACATCGCTCGGCTACGAGGAGTTCTGTGAGATATGGTCGTCGATCTTCCTTCCGGGCACGTTGATTCCGGAAGCGACGATCGCGGCACTGCACGAAAAGTACCGTCTGGTGCTGCTGTCGAACACGAACGGCATCCACTTCGAGGGGCTGCGCACCACGCGTCCGATCCTGCGGCACTTCGACGCCTATGTGCTGAGCCATGAAGTGAAGGCGATGAAGCCCTCGCCGTTGATCTACGCGAAGGCGATTGAAGAGGCGCGCTGCGCGCCGGGCGAGTGCTTCTTCACCGATGACATTCCTGCTTACGTGGAAGGCGCAAAACTGGCGGGCATCGACGCCGTGCAGTTCGAGAGCGCGGAGCAGATTGAAGGAGAGTTGCGGGCGCGCGGAGTGGACTGGTAGAGGGCTCTATAGCAGCGAAGCGTCCAGCGTGCTCGACGGCTCGGCAGCGGGCGTGTGCGCGACTGAACCCGAGCCATTCACGTAGCTTCTCAGGTTGGTGAGAGAACCCTCGAAGAGCGACTCCACGAGTTCCTGCACCGCCAGCCGCCGCACTTCATCCCGTGTGACGGAGGGAGTGTAGACGAACGAGCGGCCCACCTTGCGGCGGCTGAGCACTTCCTTGCGCGTGAGGCGGTCCAGCATGGTCATGACCGTGGTGTAAGCCAGCGGTTTGGACGGGGCGAGGAAATCCCGGACGGACTGCACGTTCGCCTCGCCGAGGGTCCACAGAGCGGTGAGGCACTGCAGCTCCAGCGGCGGCGGAATCTCGCGTGCGGTGCGTCCCTTGCGCAAGGTTACTCCTTGGTTCCGTCGAACGCCGCCAGCATCGCCTGGCCGAAGCCCGACGCCTGCTTCACGGCCTTCGCTGCCGCGGGGGAGGCCGGCTTGGGCTCAACTCGTGCCGGCTTATCGCTAAGATACTTTTGCTTGTCCAGGAAACTGCGCTCCAAAGCCGCATTGTATCCGGTCCACTCGCCGCCTGCAGGGCGGTCCTTCTCCAGCGATGCGGCCATGGTGGCCATTTTGGAGTCGAGGTTGTCCAGGTGATGGAGCATCAGGGCTTCCGCGAAAACCGGGAGCTTGGGGCTGCCGAATTCGAGCTGCCCATGATGGCTGAGGACCAAGTGCTCCAGCAGATTGCGCAGCTTCGGCGGGAAGCCGGGCGGCAGCTTTTCGCCGATGATCCGCAGGCCGATTTGAATATGGCCCAGCAGTCCGCCGTCTGTGGAATACGAGAAGCTGCGGGTGTAGTTGAGTTCGGTGATTTTGCCGATGTCGTGCAGCAGCACGCCTGCCAGCAGCAGATCCTCGTCGAGGCTGGGGTAGTGGATGGTCATGAAGCGGGCGAGGCCGCAAAGCGACAGGACGTGCTCGATCAGGCCGCCAAGCCAGGCGTGATGAATGCCCTTGGCCGCGGGGGCCATTTTGTAGCGCGACGCGATTTCGGGATCGGCGAAGATCGCCTCCAGAAGCGCTCGCAGGTGCGGGTTCTTCATTGCGGCCACCAGCGCCAGCACCTCGGCCATCATCTCGTCCGGATCGCGCTTGGAGGCGGGCAGGAAGTCCGCCAGCGCGACCTCGGTGTCCGGCACGCGCTGCATGCTGTAGATGGTGAGCTGGAGGCGGTTCTGATAGACCGACGTTTCGCCTTTGACGCGCAGGAAATCGTCTGTTTCGAACGAATCCATGACGCCGGCGACGTTGTCCCACATCTTGGCATCGATGGAGCCGCTGCGGTCCATCAACACCAGAGAGAGGTAGGGGTCGCCCGTCTTCTTCTGGCGGACGTCCTTGAACTGAACCAGGAATACGCCCTGAATGTTCTGGCCGGCGGCCAGATCGCTCACCATCGGACTCTTCATGTAGTGCTACTTGCTGGAGGACTTTCGGGTGTCGTTGACCTGAGTGCCGGGGATCGGGATCATGAACAGGAGCCGCTTGGTGCGCGCCTGCATGACTTCCTCGCGCGAGATGGTGTCGGGCTTCAACAGCGCCGGATCTGTCCAGCGAGTGTCCTTGCCGGGGGCGGCGCCGGTATCGGTAAAGCCCTCGCGGATTTCCACGAATGAGTTGGCGCGTAGCTCGGTGAGATAGCCGCGCACTTTGGGTTGCATCACGGTGGCGCCCAGGCGTTCGCGAAACTCGTTCTCGACATCGGCGATTTCGGCCTGGCCTTCCTTCTGGTGCTCATCGACACGCAGGATCAGCCAGCCGGCGTCCACCTTGTAGGGTTCGGTGATTGTGCCTTTGGGTTTGTCCCAGATCATGGCTTCCAGTGCGGGGTTCAGCAGTCCCTTCTCGAACGGTTCCAGAGCGCCACCCTGTTTGGCCGTGACGGCGTCGGAGTTGTCGCGAACGAGATCGGCGAATTTCTCGCCCTTGCGCCCGCGGACCACGATGTCCTTCGCTTTCTTCTCTGCTGCCGCCATTCCAGCGGCGTCCTTACCCTGCGTGGAGATCAGGATCTCGCGCAGGAAGACGCGCTCCTTGCGGAGGAACTGGGCCTTGTTCTTTTCGTAGTAGGCTTCGATATCCGCCTTGGGGATGCTGACCTTGCTATAGACTTCCTGCCCGATCACGCGCTGTGTGAGGATGCCGTTTCTGACTTCCTGCTTGAAGTCCTCAAACGTCAAGCCGGTGGCTTCGCGGATCCAGGCCTGGAATTTTTCCGGGTCGGCGATCTTGTTGTCACGCTGCAGGTCGCCCAGGTATTTGCTAACCTCGGCGTCCACTGTCAGGTTGAGATCCTTGCCGCGCTGGATCAAAAGGAGGTTGTCGATGCGGTCGCGCAGGATGTCGTTTTCGCCCTGCTTGACCGCGTCTGCGATCTGTTGCGGGTTTGCTCCTCGCTGCTTCAGGTTCGCTTCCAGTTCACGGCGCGCCCGATTGAGGTCGGTTCGCGTGATGATGTCGGCGTTCACCTTGGCAACGATCTGCTCCACCATCGCGATGTCCGCGGCCGGAACGGGCACGACGCCAGCCAAGCCGAAAGACAGAAGTAGGGCACAAGTCCTCATACTGCCATTATCGCTGAGAGGAGGGTCCGTGTGCAGCGGGATAGAGGGGGCTACAGCGGAGCCTGGTCCACAATCTCAATGCTGAAGCCTTCCAGGCCGACTACCTTGCGCGGGTGATTGGTGAGGAGGCGGATTTTCTTGAGGCCAAGGTCGGAGAGGATCTGGGCGCCCATGCCGATTTCGTGTTGAAGGAGTTTTTGTCCGGCGGGTGTCGCGTAGTGCATGTAGGCGCGGGTGTGACCGATCAGCCTTGGCAGGCCGCCTTGCGGGTCGGGATCGATCTGGCGGATGCCGGGCCCGGTCTGGTGGAGGTAGACCAGGACGCCGGCGCCTTCGGCCACGATGCGCTCCAGGGCGACACGCAGCAGGCGATGGCAATCGCACTCGGTGGAATGGAAGACGTCGCCGAACGTACAGCGCGAGTGCATCCGCACCATGGCCAGGGGTTGCTTTTCCGGCTCGCCGTAGACGAGCGCCATGTGCGTTTCCGGGTCGATGGATGACGTGTAGGAGATGGCACGGAAGGTGCCGAGGTCCATCACCATCGAGCCCTCGGCGGCGCGGCGAACGATGCGCTCGTGCTCCATGCGGTAGCGGATGAGATCGGCCACGGAGATCATCTTCAGGCCGTGCCTCAGGCAGTACTCGCGGAGTTGCGGCACACGCGCCATGGTGCCGTCGTCGTTCATGATTTCGCAGATCACGCCGCCGGGGCGGAGGCCGCAGAGGCGGGCGAGGTCGACGGCGGCTTCGGTCTGGCCGGAGCGGATGAGCACGCCGCCGCTACGGGCGCGGAGCGGGAAGATGTGGCCGGGGCGGGCGAGGTCGGATGGCGTGGATTCGGGGTCTATGACGACTTGAATGGTGTGAGCGCGGTCGGCGGCCGAGATTCCTGTGGAGACGCCTTCGGCGGCGTCGATGGCCTCGCAGAAGGCGGTGCCGAACTGTGAGGTATTGCGCTGGGACATCAGCGGCAGATTCAGGCGGTCGCAGATCTCAGGGGCAAGGGCGAGACAGACCAGGCCGCGGCCGTGGACGGCCATGAAGTTGATGGCTTCGGGGGTGCAGAATTCGGCGGCAATGGTGAGATCGCCTTCGTTTTCGCGGTCCTCGTCGTCGACGACGACCAGCATCTCTCCCCGCCGGAAGGCTTCGAGGGCCTCCGGGATGGTGGCAAATGACATAGGGTTCCTGATTTGATTATCCGCAGATTTGGCGGACCACTCCCTATGGTCGCGGCTCGGAACGGAGGCGCGACCATAGGGAGCGGTGGGAGGGTGCGGCTAGTAGCGGTAGTGGTCGGGCTTGTAGGGGCCTTCGACGGGGACGCCGAGGTAATCGGCCTGCTTCTCGGTCAGCACGGTGAGCTTGACGCCGATCTTTTCGAGGTGCAGGCGGGCCACCTCTTCGTCGAGCTTCTTGGGCAGCGTGTAGACGTTGACCGCGTAGATGTCCTTGTTCTTCCAGAGGTCGAGCTGGGCCAGGGTCTGGTTGGCGAAGCTGTTGCTCATGACGAAGCTGGGGTGGCCGGTGGCACAGCCCAGGTTTACGAGGCGGCCTTCGGCCAGCATGAAGATCGCATGACCGTCGGGGAATGTGTACTGATCGACCTGGGGCTTGATGTTGAGCTTGACCACGCCGGGGGCGGTGTTGAGGCGCTCCACCTGGATCTCGTTGTCGAAGTGGCCGATGTTGCAAACGATGGCCTGGTCCTTCATCTTCGCCATGTGCTCGAAGGTGATGATGTCGCAGTTGCCGGTGGTGGTGACGTAAATGTCGCCGCGGCCGAGGGTGTCCTCGATGGTGGTGACTTCGTAGCCTTCCATGGCAGCCTGGAGGGCGTTGATGGGATCGATCTCAGTGACGATGACCCGCGCGCCGAAGCCGCGCAGGGAGTGGGCGGAGCCCTTGCCGACGTCGCCGTAGCCGCAGATGACGGCGACCTTGCCGGCCACCATCACGTCGGTGGCGCGCTTGATGCCGTCTGACAGCGACTCGCGGCAGCCGTAGAGGTTGTCGAACTTCGACTTGGTGACGGAGTCGTTCACGTTGATGGCGGGCACCAGGAGCTTGCCCATCTGCTGCATCTTGTAGAGGCGGTGGACTCCGGTGGTGGTCTCCTCGGAGACGCCCTTCCATTCGGCGACGATATCGTGCCAGCGGCGGGGATGGGCGGAGTGGACGTCCTTCAGGAGGTTCTTGATGACCTGCTCTTCATGGGTCTCGGAAGGGGTGTTGACCCAATCTGAACCCTCTTCGAGTTCGTAGCCCTTGTGGAGGAGGAGCGTGACGTCGCCGCCGTCGTCGACGACGAGCTGCGGGCCCTTGCCGTCCGGATGGATGACGGCCTGGTATGTGCACCACCAGTATTCTTCGAGCGTCTCGCCCTTCCAGGCGTAGACGGGCACGTTGGCTGCCGCGATGGCGGCGGCGGCGTGGTCCTGGGTGGAGAAGATGTTGCAGCTGGCCCAGCGAACGCTGGCGCCGAGATCGACGAGCGTCTCGATGAGCACGGCCGTCTGAATGGTCATGTGCAGGGAGCCGGTAATGCGGACGCCGGCAAGCGGCTTATCCACGGCGTACTTGCGGCGAATCGACATGAGGCCGGGCATTTCGGCTTCAGCGATGGTGATCTCTTTGCGGCCCCAATCGGCCAGCGACATGTCGGCGACTTTGAAATCGGTCGTCGTGGGATTCAACAGCTCGGTGCTCATGGTCTTGCGCTCCTAAAATAGATATCGACAAATCGCGATACGTTGATATCATGTCAGATGTCCTGCCATGACGTCAATACTCAAAACTTTTCGCATGCTCGCGGATGCCAGCCGGGTGCGGGTGTTGCTGCTGCTCTCCCAGGAAGAGCTCTCGGTGGCGGAACTGCAGGAGATCTGTTCGATGGGGCAGAGCACGATTTCGACGCACCTTTCGCAGTTGAAGCAGGCGGGGCTGGTGGAGGACCGGCGGACGGGCAAGAACGTTCTTTACCAGATGAAGGCGGGGGCGCCGGCGGAGCTGCTGACGCTGTTGCATGAGGCGGCGCGGGAGATCCCCGAGGCGGCGAATGATCTGGAAGCGCTGCGGCTGGCATTGGACAAGCGGCGGGACCGGGTGCGGTCCTACTTCGACGAGCTGGCCGGGAAGTTCGGGCGGCATTATGTGCCGGGGCGCTCGTGGAAGGGGCTGGCGGAAATGCTGCTGAAGCTGATGCCGCCGATGGTGATTGCGGACCTGGGGGCTGGGGAGGGGACGTTCTCGCAACTGTTGGCTCAGCGGGCGGAGAAGGTAATCGCGGTGGATAACTCGGAGAAGATGGTGGAGTTCGGGGCTGATTTGGCACGGCGGAACGGGTTTGTGAATCTGGAGTACCGGCACGGGGATCTGGAGGCGCTGCCGATCGAGACGGAGTCCGTGGATCTGGCGTTCCTGTCGCAGTCATTGCACCATGCGGCGCATCCGAAGCGGGCGATCGCGGAGGCGTACCGGATTCTGAAGCCGGGGGGGCGGATCGCGGTGCTGGATCTGGTGAAGCACCATTTCGAGGAGGCGCGCGAGCTGTACGCGGATCTATGGCTGGGGTTCGCGGAAGTGGAATTAGTGGGGCATTTGCGAGCGGCGGGGTTTGTGGAGATCGAATCGGCGCTGGTGCACAAGGAGGAGCAGGCTCCGTTTTTCGAGACGGTGCTGGTGTTGGGGGGGAAGGGGTAAGGGGGGTATGATTCAAGGGTGATTCGTCGACTCTACGTTCATAACTTCCGCTGCCTGGAGAACTTCGAGCTGCCGGTCTCGGACAAGTCGTCTGTTTTGCTCATCGGAAAGAACGGTTCGGGCAAGACGACCGTGGGTTTCGCGCTGGAGGTCTTGCAGAAGATCGCGCGCGGGACGAACCGTGTCGGCGATCTGGTGAAGCCGAAGGATTTCAGCCGAGGACGCAGTGATGTGCCAATGCGGTTTGAAATTGAGGTGGAGTTGGCGGGCACAACGTACAAGTACGTAGTCGCGTTTGAGCTTCCAGATGGTTTTAAAGAGCTGCGCGTGTTTGACGAGCAGTTCGCCGTGGACGGCACACCTGTTTACAATCGCGAGGTGGCTCAAGTCCATCTGGCTAGGACGGGCAAGGACAAAGAGGCGAAGTTCCTGATCGATTGGCACGTGGTTGCTCTACCCATAGTCCAGGAGCAATCGACGGCCGATCCGTTGTTCATTTTCAAGCAGTGGCTCAGCCGCATGCTCATCCTTCGGCCAGTCCCCAGTTTGATGATGAGCGAGTCAAAGCAGGAGACTCTTTTTCCGAGAACCGTTAGTGCTGTATCGGGGACGAGCCGGCGGTACACAGCCTGCGAGAAGGCG
>CAYVDY010000100.1:0-15476 GCA_964450255.1 uncultured Candidatus Solibacter sp.
CGAACCTGAACCTGAACCCGAGCCCGAACCTGAGCCCGAGCCCGAACCCGAGTTGGCGCACGCCGCCGGCCCGGAACCGCTGCCGGAACCCGCCGCTCCCGTGCAGCCCGAGCCTCTCATCGAAATCGTCGAGGCCGCTGCCGATGAGCTTCCCGATATCCAACTGCCCTTGCCGCACGGCCGATCGAATGACCTGTCCAACCTGATCGGCGCCATCGATAGCGAGCTCGCCGCCGCGCCGGATCTCCCGGCCGGCAAAGACCACGAGATCGACCAGTCCCATGAGCGCTTCGTCTGCTTCCGCCTCGGCGGAATCTCATACGGAATCCACATGCGGCTGGTACGGGAAGTCGACAGAGTCGGCCGCGTTACCCAGGTGCCCGGCGCCCCCAGGCTGGTCTGTGGCCTCATCAATCTGCGCGGCGAAATCCTGCCGCTCATCGATACTCGTCTGCTGTTGGAGTCGGAACCGTCCAGTTGGCCCGTCAGCGGATACCTCCTGGTCGTTCAGCCCGATCCCGACGAGCAACCGGTGGCGCTCCTCGCCGACGAGTTGGGAGGAGTGGCTCTGGTTGACCCCGCTGCCGTTGAAACCGACATGTCTGAATTGGACCACTCGATTGCAAGCCATGCCCTCGGCATGACCGAACACCGGGGCCGCTTCGTGCTGCTTCTGGATCACAGGAATCTCGTTACGCCCGAGGCGTTGATGGCATCCGCCGAGAGCGGTAGTTCGAACTGAAGGAGGGATCAGCAGAATGTTTCGCAATGTGAAGATCTGGCAGAAGCTGGTTTTGGCCGGAGCGTTGGCGGTGATCCCCGTGGTCATGTTGGCGGCGTTGTTTCTCCAAAGTCGAAACGAGCAGATCACGCGCACCCAGGCCGAAATAGACGGGCTGGATTACGTCGTCCCCATGCGGCAGCTCCTCGAACGGCTCCCTCAGCACCGCAGTGCCGCCAGCGCCTACCTGAACGGCGCCGAATCCGTCGGCCCAATGATGATCTCTATCCAAACTCAAGTGGATAGCGCCGTGGATGTGCTCACGCAGATTGAGAATAAGAAGGGCAACGCACTCGGCACGGTACAGTCCTGGGAGTCTATCCGCCTCCGCTGGCAGGATCTCAAACAGCGCGCCAGCACGCTCAGCGCCGATGAGAGCAACCGCCGGCACACCCAGTTGCTGGCCGACGTTCTCTCGCACCTGCGGACTGTCGGCGATAAGACCGGCCTTTCCGCCGAACCAGACCTGGAGGCGTTTTACCTCTCCGAGAGCATCCTGAATCAGATCCCCTGGACCACCGAGTACCTCGGGCAGCTCGCAGCCTATGGCTCGGGCGTCGCCGCGCGGCGCACCATGACCGCGCAGGAGGAGGCGCAGATTCGCTTCCTCGTTCGTCAGGTCGGCACCTCCATCGAGGTGATGGACCGCAACTTCCAATCGGCCTTCCGCTATAACTCGGATCTGCGCAAAGGGCTGGAAGGCGGCGTCTCCAAAGCCATCAGTTCGGCCGGATTCCTCAAAAACATGACCCAGCGCGAGATGCTGGATAACCCCGCCATCACTGTTTCTCCGCGCGCCTACCTCGAGAATGGGTCGGCCGCCGTGGATCAGCTCTTTAAGCTGCACGATCAGGCCACGGTGGAGATCCGCACACTGCTGGGCCGCCGCATCGATCGCCTCGTGGAACAGAAATGGACACAGTTGGGGTGGGCGCTAGGCTTGCTCCTGCTCTCCGCTGTCCTCGTGTTCATCATCCAGAAAGGCATCGCTGAACAGGTGCGCTCCATGAGCGAAACCTTCCGGCAGATCAGCAAGGGCGATTACGACGCCCGCGCCGAAGTCTACGGCCGCGATGAGCTCGGCACCATGGCGGAGGCCACCAACGTCATGCTCGCCAATACCGTTACGCTCATCCAGTCGCGCGAGGAACGCGATCGGATTCAGGACAGTATCCGCAAACTGCTCGACGACGTCAGCGGCGTCGCTGAGGGCGACCTCACCAAGGAGGCCGAAGTCACGGCCGAGATGACCGGCGCCATCGCTGACTCTATCAACTACATGATGAGCGAGCTCAGAACCATCATCGGCGCCGTGCAGAGCACCACGGCCAACGTCAATTCGTCAGCCCAGCGAGTCCAGGATGTCACCGAGATCCTCGCCGGCAGCAGCCAGCACCAATCGGAGCAGGTTCGCGCCGCATCCGGCGTTCTTCACGTCATGGCGCAGTCGATTCGCGAGGTCGCCGAGCGCGCCAACGACGCTGCTACCGTTGCCGACAGCGCCCTCTCCGGAGCCCTGGCCGGCGGAGCCGCTGTGCGCCGCACGGTGGAAGGCATGAACAGCATCCGCCAGCATGTGCAGGAAACTTCGAAACGAATGAAGCGCCTCGGCGAGAGCTCGCAGGAGATCGGTGAGATCGTCCAGCTCATCTCCGACATCTCGGATCGCACCTCGATTCTCGCCCTCAACGCCTCCATTCAGGCCGCCATGGCCGGAGAATCCGGCAAGGGCTTCGCCGTCGTCGCCGAAGAGGTCGAACGGCTCGCCGAGCGCGCCACCGAGGCCACCAACCGCATCACGGTCCTCATCAAATCGGTTCAGACCGAAACCTACGAGGCCATCTCGGCCATGGAAGAGACAACCCGCGAGGTGGTGGACGGCTCCCACGTCGCCGGCGAGGCCGGAGAACGGCTGGCCGAAATCGAGGACGTTTCCCGGCAGATCACCGGCCTGGTCAAGGAGATCTCCACCACCGCCAGCGAACAGGCCTCCAGTTCGGACCGCGTGGCCGCCACCGTCTCCGATGTCTCGGAAGGGACTCAATCCACGGCGCGGGAAGCTCTGCGAACCGCCACCGATATCCGTCAACTGGCCGTCATGGTCACCGAACTCAGTACCTCGCTCTCGAAATTCCGGCTCCCCGCCGATCAGGTGGAACGTCCGGTTCCAGTCAAAGCGGTCATGGTTTAGTGCGGCTGTCTCGGAGAAGGAGAAACCGGAATGGCAGTCATCACGGATAGAGGCATCCTTCGAACCTTCCTGGAGGAAGTGCGCGGTCACGTGCCAGCCCTGGAGCACGAGGTCTCGCGCCTGCGGGAGCCCGGTACTCCGGAAGGCGCGATGGACGAAGTACACCGGCTCGCTCACACCATCCGCAGCGCCAGCGAGATGATCGGCCTGGCGAACCTGGCGGAAGCAGCGCGCGGCGTGGAAACACTGGCATCGGACCAGACATGGACCGCCCGTCTCGACCCGGACCGCATGGAGCACCTGGAACAAGGCGTCGTCGCCCTGCGGACCGTTCTGGATCTGGTGCAGGATGATGGCAGCGTCACCGCTAGCGAGGCGGCCGATCCCCGGACTGCCCCTGCCGACGAGGTCGATGAAGAGATCTTCGGTGCATTCTCCATGGAGGCCGAGCAACTCCTCGATCAAATCCGCGGTCACCTTCAGATTCTCGGCTCCCAGCCCGAAGATTCCGCATCGGCGATGCCTCCGCTCCGTCACGCCGTCCACACTCTGAAGGGTGCCGCCGGCATGGCCGGCCTCTCCACTGTTTCCGGGCTCGCTCATCGCATGGAAGACGTGCTCGCCCTCATCGATTCGAAGGTCCTGCCGGCCGAACCGGAAATCATCGACCTGCTTCTTTCCACCCACGATCTCATCGGCGACGTGGTTGCATCCCGCGGCCTCGCCGCTACACTTCAGGGTGCTTTCGAGTCCGTCAACGAGCGCTACGACATGCTTGAGTCGCTGGCGTCGGAATCCAACGCAACTTTCGCCCCGGCCCCGGAGGATGACTCGCTCGCCGCAGTCGAAGAGACCGACGAGTCCCTCCTCGATACCTTCATGAGCGAGGCCGAAGCCCACATGCTCCTGGCCGGCGATGCGTTCCGCACTCTCGCCACCGCTCCTCCGGATCCGTTGCCCTACCTGACCGAGATGCGGCGCGCCTCGCATACCATCAAGGGCGCCTCCGGCATGGTCGGCCTGATGGCCGTCTCCCGCCTCGCCAAGTCCATGCAGTTCCTGCTCGACGCCATCGCCTCGAGCAACATTCGCTACACGCCAGCCATCTACGAACTCCTCGGCGACACCTTCGATCTCCTGGCCGAGCTCATCGAAGCCCGCGGCCAGAACGCGCCCTTCCTCGAACGGCTACAGGTCTTGCTGGTCCGGATCGAACAGGCCCTCTCGGATCGCGCGGCCGACGAAAGCGCGCCCCTCGAAACGGCGGCCAGAGCCGATGCCCCCTGGCTGGCCCCGTCGCTTCCCGCCTCCTCCGACGCCGGCCTGCAAACCGTCCGCGTGCCCATGGACCGGCTCTCCGGCGTCAGCCGCGTGGTCGGCGAGATCTTCCTCAACGCCTCCGCGTTCGAGCAGCAGATCGCGGCCTTCAAACGCGAGATGGACGAGCTTTCCCTCAACCTCTCGCGCATGCGCCGAATCTCCTCGGCGCTGGCGGAGGAACAGACCGCGGAAGGCGCCGGCCACGTCGCGCAGCCTGCCCCCGCCTCCGGCTCCGCGTCCGAGTTCGACGTTCTCGAATTCGATCGCTACTCCCGCCTCCATCTGCTCTCGAAGGACCTCTCCGAGGCCACCAGCGATCTCTCCGCCCTCAGCGGCCAGCTCAATGCGATGAGGTCCCAGATGGACTCCTGGGTCAGCCGCCAGCGCGGCCTCAGCGGCGAAGCGCAGGATAAGCTGATGCGCATGCGCCTGGTGCCCCTCTCCACGGTTGCCAACCGCCTCCAGCGTACGGTCCGCATGAGCGCCGCCAAAACCGGCAAACAGGCCGCCCTCTTCCTCGAAGGCATGGACACCGAGTTCGATAAGTCTGTCGTCGAACAGTTGTCCGGCCCGCTCGAACACCTCCTGCGCAACGCCGTCGATCACGGCCTCGAGTCCCCGGAGGAGCGCCTCGCCCGCGGGAAGCAGGCCGTAGGCTCCATCCGCCTGGAGGCTTCCAGCCAGGGCGCCAACCTCGTCATCCGGCTCTCCGACGACGGCGCAGGCATCGACGAAGAGCGCATTCGCCAGCAGGCCGTCAAGCTCGGCTGGCTCACGCCGGAGGCCGCACGCGATACTGGCTCCGAGGAATTGACCAGGCTCATTCTCGAGCCGGGCTTCTCTACCGCGAAGTCCGTCAGCGAAATCTCCGGCCGCGGCGTCGGCCTGGACGTCGTCTCCGCCGCCGTCAGCGCGCTCCGCGGCCGCCTCAGCATTCAAAGCGCCCGCGGCCAAGGCGCCACCTTCACACTGCGGCTGCCTCTCTCGCTCGCGATGGCCAAAACCATGATTGTCGAAACCGCCGGCGTACGCCTGGCCGTTCCCATGGTCACGTTCAAGCAGGCTCTCCGCATCCACCGCTCTGAACTGGAGTCGCGCGGCGGACGGCCCGGCATCGAAATCGCCGACGGCTGGGTCCCGATTCTGCACCTCGCCGATTGGCTCAGCCTCCCCGAGACCGGAGATACCCTTGAGCGTTGTACCCTGCTCTTCGTCGACAACGGCGAGCGCGAAATCGCATTGGCCGTGGACCGCGTCATCGAGGCGCGCGAGGTCGTTGTTAAGCCGCTCACCGGGCTACTGAAGCGCCAAACCAACTTCTCCGGAGCCACCATCCTCGGCGACGGCGCCGTGGTCCTCATCCTCAATATCTCCACACTCGATGCCGGAGCAACCGCGCAGAACGCCTCCGCGCGTAGAGCCACCCAACCAAGGCAACGGCGCGAGGTTCTCGTTGTGGACGATTCGCTCTCCGTCCGCCGCTCTGTCGCCAACCTCATGAAATCCGCCGGCTGGACCGTCACCACCGCCCGCGACGGAATGGAAGGTCTCGAACAGTTGCAGCAGATGCCCCACCAGCCCGATCTCGTCATCATGGACATCGAAATGCCCCGCATGGATGGCTACGAACTCGCCACCCGTCTGCGAGCCAAGCCCGAATTCGATTCCGTCCCCCTCATCATTCTTACGTCCCGAGCCGGCGAGAAGCACCGCCGCAAAGCGTCCGGTCTGGGCGTCGATGGCTACCTCGTGAAACCCTGTCCGGACGATGTCCTGTTGGAAGAGGTCACCCGCTGCCTGGCCCTGGGCCGCCAGCCGAGGATCGCATCATGATTCGAACCACCGAAGATCCCACCGCTCTACTCGTCCGCGCGTCTCTGGGCACGCAAACCGGGCCCGCGAAGACGCTCCTCCTCCGCCTGCCCGGCATCCCCCTCCAGAGAATCGTCATCGGCATCAGCTCCCGGCAACTCCTGGGCCTCCAGCCCGCCGATGCTTTCTCGCCCTGGCCGGCCGACCCGCCGCGCTGGATGGGCGTCGTCGAATGGAGCGGCCGGCAGGTGCAAGTCATCGACCTCGCTTCCTGCCTCGGCCTCGGCGCCTCCGATTACCGCATGGCCCGCCGCCTTGCCTTTCTCCGCTGCCCGCGCCACCCGGCTGTGGTCGCTTTGCCCGCCATGGGCGAGATGATTCAACTCGAAGACACAGACGACGCCCGCCCGGCCGCCGCCGAACCAGGCCTCGCCATGGAGTTCATCCGCGGACTCTTCCACCTCGGCACGGAACTCCTCCTCATTCCCGACCTCGACGCCATCTGGGAGCGCGTTCTCCAGCCTGCGCCCGCCAAATAGGCTCATCACTCCCGTCGCCGAACTGCACCAGTCAGCACCATCTCCTCGCCTTCCGCACTGCGGGCGCCATCGGCATTCTTCAACTCCGCCGGGAACTTCACGATCTTCAGCAAATCCTCCAGCTCCTGCAACGGAATCAGAAAAGGCGCCCATTCCTCCGTCACCTGGAACTCCTCAGTCTCCAACTGCACATTCTTCAAATCCTGCTCCAGCAGGAATCCAAACGCCTGCAGCTTCCCGTCCTTCTCCGCCACCACTACTTTCCAGAACCGCTTCGGAATCTGGATCCGCACCTTCCCAACAAAGTCCCGTCCCTCAAACACCTTGTCATCGTCCGCCAGCACCGGCCCCGCGAGCACAGTGAATTTCTGCTCCGCCTGCACCTGCTTCAGGACCACTTCCTCCAACTGTCCCCACACCCCCTTCTTCGCCGATTGATTGTAGCCCGCCACCTGCGGCGAGCAGTTCGTCACGTGATAGCTGTCCGCGTTCGCCTTCACCACCTGATCCCGCGTCCCGCCCCAGCACACGTCCTCCCTCCGCACGATATGGCCCTTGTCGAACGCGCCGCCGTCCTTGTCGTAAAACACCTCCGGCACCTGATGCTGCTTCGGAATGCGCGGATCGGTCAGCCAACTCTCTTTGTCGTTGTCGCTCCTGATCCCGAACAACGCCTTGCGCGAATACACGCCGGCCTCGGGCCGCCGTTGGGCCGCCCGCCCGTCCACGTTGCTCGCCGTAAATACCGCCAGCCGCCGGGTCTTGTGCATCACCACCGAGAAATGCTCATACGGAATCACGTGGCGCCCGTTATCGAGCTTCGAAACCAGGCTCGGCTTCGTGATCCTGGGCAGCGGGACCTTAGCCACCAGGAAATCGGGATCATAGCCCGTGCGGTTGCCGTACTCGGTGTCCACGGGCGGCGGGATCAGCTTCTCAAAGCCCGCCTCGTCCCCGGACGGAACCGCTGCCGGCGCCACATTCACCGTCGCCCCCGCCCCGCCCGAACTCACTGAAATATGCAACTGCAGCGGAATCACGATCCCGCCCTCTACGCCGATCCTCGCCTCGCCACCCATCACCCTTTCCATCGCGTGGCCCTGCTCGCTCTCAATCGCCGTCTCGATCTCCTGAACGTAAGGGTGCGCCGCATCCAGCCTCTGCTTCATGTCCGCGCACATCACGCTCACCCGAACGCCCTCGTTCTTCTCCCAGATCACGTCCTCTTCCTCGATCCCATCCAGCGACACCACTCGCCGTCCGTCCCTCAACACATACTGCCCGTCTTCCTTCCGCGCCTTGCCCGAATGATGCAGCGCCACTACCTGAAACGAGTCGTTGAACGCCGGCGCGCCCGACGACCCCTGCGCCGTGTCGCTCATGTACCAGAGAAAGCTGTCCAGCTTCGCCACCAGTTGGTTCTCTCGAATTGCGTATTGACGCCGCTGCCCGGCAGGATGCTGGATAATCGTGATCCACTCCCCCTCCAGGATCTTGCCCGGCGTCCGCGCCAGCCGGTGGTAGCCGAACTGGCTCAGCCGCCCGCCGTTCTCCACCGCCTCCTCCTCCACCGCCACCAGCGCGTAGTCCAATTCCCGAGTGGCGTGGAAAAACAGATCCGGCCGCACCCGAAATCGCACAGGCGTCACCGGGTTTCCCCGGATATCGAATTTGTACTCGAACTCGGCTACTGCATTCCGCGCCTCCTCGGCTTCCGGAAAGACGTGCCAGTTCGTCATCACCACCCGTGGGCTGATCAGAAACCCCGTGGCAAAGCCCCGCTCCCGTCCCGCGTCAGTCCGCAACACAATCCGGCACACCGGTTTCGCCGCCGCCAATGCCCGTTCCAGATAGAACTCGTCCACCAGGTCATTGGTCCCCATCATCCGCTCGAACTCAGTCGCTGTGGGTTTCGCGCCTGCAAACGAGAGGTTCGCCCTGCGATCCTCCATGGATGGTCCCGCTATCGCCGCGAAGCTCTCGCCTTCCGGTTCCGCCGCCCCGGGAGCGCGCCTCTCGCTGCTTTCCACAATTTCCGCAAGAACCTTCATCGTGATCTCCTCGCCCGGCCTGTTGGAATTCCTTCACAGTATACGGGCAAAGCTCACGAATTCGAGCCTCCGATCCTCGGCGGAGAAAATTCGCTTTCATTCCGCCGAATCGCGGTGTGTAATGGAGACGCCAGGGAGGTTTCCATATGAGAGCACTCCTGATACTGCTTGGGCTGACAGTCGCTGCCGGATGGGCCACCGCGCAGGAAGCCGACAAGCCCTTCCAATACAAGGGAAACGTCTACGGCCTCGCCAATCTTGGGGCCTGCGTGCACGGCTACGGGTTTTACGGCGGTGGTGGCGGCGGCGAGGTCCTGGTCTTCAAAGGTCTCTCAGTCGGCGGCGAAGGTTCCTACAACACCTTCAGCGACGGCTGGGCGATGGGCTTCCTCAGCGGCCAGGTCGGCTATCACTTCGGCAACCGCACCAGGCGGGTCGGGATGGACTCCTTCGTCTCCGGCGGAATGGGCGGTACCTTCTTTACCTCAGGCAACCGAACTGAGCCGTCGGTCAATTTCGGCGGCGGAGCCACTTACTGGTTCAAACAGAATATCGGCCTCCGCTTCGAAGGCCGCCTGATGACCGTCGGCACCTCGGACGGCGTCATCGTCTTCCGCATCGGCGCCTCGTTCCGCTGACGAGCCCCGCGTCAGTTTGCCATCGGCGGCGGCAGGAAATCGAAATCGACGATCATTCGCTCCTGCATCGCCGCTGTCAGCACCCGCTGCACCTCGGCGTGCTCCGGACTTCCCGCCAAATTACTCAGCTCGCCCGGATCCCGCTCCAGGTCGTACAATTCCATCACCGGACGCGGCCGCGTGAAGTACGCCCGCTCGTGCTCCGGCCGCAGCCGCCCCTCCCGGTGAGCCGCCAGCATCTCCTGCCATGACGGATCGTTGCCGCTATCCACCGGCCAATACTCCATCTGCGGCGTGCAGTTGTAGATCAGCTTCCACCCGTCGCTTCGCACGCACCTCGACAAATCAAACGTGGACGCCCGCGTCTGCGGAGTCACCGGAGAATTGCCGTGCGGCAGCCGCTGCCCGTAAACATACTTCCGGGCCTCGTGCGCACCGCCCGTCGCCAATCCCAGAAAGCTCCGCCCCGTCATCGCCTGCGTCGGCTTCACCCCCGCCGCCTCCAGGAACGTCGGCGTCACATCCTCGCCCGATACCAGTGTCCGCGTCGAGCCGCCGGCCTTGATCCGCCCCGGCCACCGCGCCAGCATCGGCACGTTCAGACCCGGATCATACAGCGACCCCTTCCCGCGCGGGAACGCCATCCCGTTATCGCCCGCGAAGATCACCAGCGTGTTCTCCTCCAGGCCGTGCTTCTTCAGCACCCCCATCGCCTGCTCGAAGAACCCGTCCATCCGCTGCACCTCGCCGCCATAACGCGCCAGATCCCCCCGCACGCCCGGAAGATCCGGTAGATGCGGCGGCACCGTGATCGCCGCCGGATCCACCTTGCCCGCGCCGGGATCCCACACGTGATGCGGATCGCTGTAATTGATCCAGAAGAAGAACGGCTTGCCCTTGCCCTGGTCCTGCAGGAACCGGTCGAACTTCGCCGCCGTGCCCTGTTGCGGCGAGACGTCCATGTAATCCACCCGCCGCTGCCACGTCTGCAGCCCGTGCTTGTCATACGCCGCCTGCGTCTCCGGATTCGCCTTGATCACGCCATTCAGGTGAAAGTAGCGCCCGCAGACGCCAGTCGCGTACCCCTTCTCGCGCAGCATCTCCGGCAGCGTCACGATCTCCGGCGGCATCGGAGCCGAAAACCGCCCCATCCGCACCGCCACCGGACTCCGCCCCGTCAGATACGCCGCCCGCGACGGCACGCACTGCGGAGCCACTGTAAACGACCGGTCGAACCGCATGCCCTCCGCGCCGAACCGGTCCAGATTCGGTGTGGAGAGATACTTCGCCCCATACGCGCCCAGATACGGCGCGCTGTGATCGTCCGAAAGAATGAACAGCAGATTCGGCTGCTTACTCTGCCCTTGCAGAAACGCCGGAGCGGCAAGCCCGGCCATCAAATCCCGACGAGTCATTTCGGCCATGCGGCCATACTACTTCTTTGCCGCTGCCGCTGCCGCCGCTTGCCGCTCCGTCTCTGGCGGCACCACGCCCTTGATCCGCATATACGTGATCAGGTTCCCGTAGTGCAACGCCGTGTGCTCCAGCAGATGCAGCGCGCCATGCGCCTTCACCCGCTCCGTCGTCCCGCGCTTCACCGTCTCGGCGAACTCCGCATCCGTCCATCCCTCCATCGCCGCATTGCAGTAGTCGAACGAATCGTTGATCGCTTTCGTTAACTCCGCCTTGCCCGGATTCTTCTTCTCCCACGACTCTTTGTTCGGATTCGGCTCCGGCTTCAATCCCGCGCAAATGGAGTAATTCGCGTCGGCGATATGCGCCATCATCCCGCGCATCGTCTTCACGTCCGCCGATGGCTTGAAGTCGTAATCGGACTCCTTCACTTTCGCAATCGCCTCGTTCAGGTTCACACGATAACCCTCGAACAGGCTCTTCAAACTCTTCGCCACCGCGTCCTGTTGTCCGAAACACGCGCCCGCGCTCAGCGCCGCGCCCAACACAAAACGTCCCAGTTTGTTTTTCATAGTGAAGTCACCAGCCCATCTGCGTCATTCGTCCCAGAATGATCGCGCTGTATCTGTCCATCCTCGCAGGCTTGCGCCTCCGCGGGGAAGGCAGCACCGCCGCCAGCCGTGCGCCCTGCTCCCGGCCGATCTTCGCCGCCGTCGTGCCGTAGTGAACCCGCCCTGCCGCCTCCGCGCCGTACACCCCAGGCCCCCACTCGATCACGTTCAGATACAGCTCCAGAATCCGCTTCTTGCCCAGCACCAACTCAGCCACCGGCACAATGGCGAACTCAGCCACCTTCCGCACCGGATTTCCATGCGTCGTGAAAAACAGGTTCTTGATCAGTTGCTGTGAAATCGTCGACGCGCCCCGCGGCCGGCCCTCCTCCGCGTCTTCGATCGCATCCTGGATCTGCTCCCAATCGAATCCACCGTGCTTATAAAAATTCCCATCCTCCGCCGCAATCACTGCGTGCTGCATCGCCAGCGAGATCCGCGAAAGCGGCACGAACTCGTACCGCTTCACGTACTTCCCCTTCGCAAACCACGACTCCACCCGCCGCTGCATCTGCACGCCCGTCGTCGGCGGATCCACAAAGCGTAGAACCACCAGGCTCAGCAGCACCCACGCCGCCGCGCCGGCCAGGCAAATCCCCGCCCACCGCAGCCACCACCTCAGCGGACGTCGTTGACTTGCCACTTATCGAAGTCCAGGACCCTTTCCTTGCCAGCGCCGCGTAGCGTCAGCTTTCGGGAGCCCCGCTCCTGCTGCATCCACCGGCTGTCGTACATCTTCTGGCCGCGCACAATCTCCTTGCCGTCCACCTTCGGCGCAGCGCCATACTCGCACTCCATCACGCGTCCGCGTAGCGTCTCGAACTTCACCCGCGGCTTGCCTTCCAGGTTCGCCTCCAGCTTCAGCGCGCGCACCTTGCTCTTGAATTCGTCCCACGACGCAAACTCGCGCGGCGATGCCACCTGCATCACCACCGCGTTCTTCAGATGCGCGCTCACCAACCGCTTGCCGCCGCCTTCGATCGGCTTCCATTCAAACGGCTGCAGCGGCCGGAATGCGATCCAAGCCTTGCCGCCCTGCGAGAACAGCCACCCGCTGGCGTCTTCCTCCAGCTTGTCCAGATCCTTCGAGAAGAACCCGTTGATGTGCTCGTACTTCGTGCCCTTCGGGATGTCGTACAGCGCCACAATCGCGTCGCGATCCTGCGCTACCTGCTCATAGAATGAGCCGCTCAGCAGCTTGTCCGGCGAGTCGTACATCTTCTTCGAACGCACCACGCCCTCGGTGCCGAAGTCCGGCATAAACGTGAAGTACATCTGCAGCTCGCCCATCCCGGAATACGGGTGCATCGCAAACAGCGTGTTCTCTTTCCCGCGCGGATCAGGCAGCGCCCAGGTCACGTCCCACGAGTGCTGCTGCACCGGTTGCAGCATCCCGCCCTGATCCGACCCCACCGCGTAATCCGGGCACATATACGTCATCTTGTACACGTCCCCATTCCGCACGTCCTCAAACCGCCAGCGGTGCCGCGTCCGCTTCGTTTCCACGTGCGTGAAGCACTCCGTCCGCTCCGTGGCCATTGCCTTTGTCACCGCCGGCGGCTCAAACAACCCCGACATCGCCGCCAGCGATGTATACGTGTAGAAGCCCGGATACGGATACCCTTCGCCGAACAGCAGCCACGAAAAATCGCTCGCCACGCCAGCCCACTTCTCTTTCACCATTCGGTCGTCGCTGCGTGCGTGTGCGCCCACGAACAGCCCCTTCAGCGTCTCCACGCCGAAATCGGCCATCAGCATCTCCAGCATCACCCGCGCCTTCTGCTTCAGCACCGGATCCTCGGCCCACGCCGATAGATACGACAGCGGCAGAAAGTACACCCCGATATAGTGCGTGCAATCGTACTCGCCCTGCCCGCGATTCACCGTCAAATCCATCCACTGCTCAATCCACCCGCGCGCCTCCGCCATATTCTCTTCGCTGCTCTTGCCCGTGAACCACTCCGAGCCCGGCTCGCCCTTCCACTTCTGCGCCACCAGGTACAGCGACGTGTAGTACAGCAGCCAGTGATTCTCCGTGTCCCCCCGGAACGGCATGTACGTCTTCCACGATCGCCGCATCGCCGCGCGCGCCTCCGGGCTCAGCCGCCCGTTTTCCAGGTACGCCACCGCCGTCATCGGAAACATCCAGAACATGTCGCCCGAAGGATCCTTCAGCAGCTCGAGCATCTTCGGAGAGCACCACGTGCACTCCTCATTCAGCCAGTACTTCGCTGCGATCGCCGTGTAACTGCCGCGCTCCTCCGCCGCCGCGTGCGTCCGGATTACCTCCCGCCGGCGCTCCTCAAACGTCCCCAGCCCGGTCTCCGGCGTGAAGGCGATGTCGTAGACGATCGCTCCTTCCAGGCCGATCTTCCGCCAGGTTCGTCCCACATCGTCGCTCTGATACAGCGCGTCTTCATGCACCGCCGCATACAGCCTTCCGTCGATATCCGGATCCCACGCCACGCGCCACACCTGTCCGTCGTTGCGCCGCACCCACGTCGCACCGCCATCTTCACTCACCAGCGCGCCCACGCCCCAGCCGCTCACCGCGATGCGTGCCGCGCTCCGCGGATCGAACGCGATGTTGTAGATCGTCCGCGATCCATCCACGCCCGCCACGCGCGTCCAGGCCGCTCCGCCGTCGCGCGACACCCACAGCCCGGCGTGCTGCGTCGCCGCCATCCACAGCTTCGGGTCGTGCGGCGATTGCTGGATCTCCGTCGTCTCCGCAGCCTCGCGGCACACCGCCCGCCACGTCTCGCCGGCGTCCTCGCTCACCCACACGCCCACCTCGCCGCCGCGAAACACACGGCCTATCTTCGTCCGGTCCACCTTCACCGCGTGCGTGTACTTGCGCGTGAACCCGGCGTCCTTGTGCGCCCAGGTCTTGCCGCCGTCCCGTGAAACGCCCACGCCATCCGGCAGCCCTACATAGATGTTCGCCGCATCCGCGTCCACGTCCTGCAACTCGGTCATGTTCCAGGAAGTCGTGATACGCCACGTCTTCCCCTTGTCGTCAGAGCGCACCGCTCCGTTGCCCGCCGCCAGCCACAGCGTGGATCCCTGGAATCCGATGCCCTGGATCAGCGGATGGCTGAAGCCCAGCGGCCGGAACGCCCCGCCTGGATCTCGCACCCACAGCCCGCTTTGCCGCGCCGGCAGGCCGGCCACCCAGCCCTTCGAAGCCACGCTGCTGACATACATCCGGTGGCGCGTTTCCGCAGACAAGGCAGTCACGCAAAGTACAACCGCAACTAAATACCGCATTCTGGTTATTGTAAAACTATGGTGACCCTCATCCTCGCCTGCCTCCTGGCACCGGCGGCGGAGATCCCCGCCGGCTCGCACCTGCTCCTTCGCCTCATCAACACCGTGAACACCGCCACGGCCAAGCCCGGCGACTTCGTCTACATGACCACCGCCTCGCCGGTGAGCGCAAACAACAGAATTCTCATCCCGGTCGGCACCCACGTCCAGGGCGTCGTCGCCCATGCGCAGCGCTCCGGCAAAGTCTCCGGCCGCGCCCAACTCGCCATCCGCATCGAGACCCTCACCCTCAACAGCGGAAAGGTGTTTAAGTTCAGTCCCCAACTCAACTCCGTCGATAGCGGCGGCACCACCCAGACAGCAGACGGCAAGGAAAACACCGTTACCCAGGGTTCCGACGTAGGCCGCGACGCCGCCCGCGTGGCAATCCTGGCCGGTGGCGGAGCCTCCATCGGCGGCATCGCCGACAACAGTTGGTCTGGAGCCGGCATTGGAGCCGGCATCGGAGCCGGAGTCGGCATGGCCACCACGCTCTTCACCCGCGGCAAAGAAGTCGAGTTGCGCGCCGGTTCCACTCTGGACGTCGTCTTCTCCCGCCCCGTCCCTCTGGAGTAGCTTTATTCGCCCCCCATTCGCGCCCCTGCCCCTCAAACCGGTACCAACCCAACGCCCGGCCCGGTCAGCCCCACCCCCCCGGGATGCCACAATGCAAGGGGGGCCCCACCGGCCCCCCGCTTCCGACGGCCTCTGCATCGGGGGGGTAAAGGGAAAGCGGCGCGGGGTGGGGGGCGGGCCCGCCCAGGTCTCGCGGTCCGTGCTCGACCTGCACCGCAGGGACGTGCCGCACGAG
>CAYVDY010000101.1:0-15368 GCA_964450255.1 uncultured Candidatus Solibacter sp.
CATTTGCACGAGGGCTGGGGTTTCCTGTCCAGAGAAGTGGGCGAGTTCATCGAAGTCATTCCGCCCATGAAGCGCGTCCACTCAGACTGGTATCTGGGCACCGCCGACGCCGTGTACCAGAACATCGAGAGCATCGAGGTGCAGCAGCCGGAGTATGTGCTGGTCCTCTCCTCCGACCACATCTACAAGATGAACTACCAGGAGATGGTGGAGTGCCACCGTTCGCATCGCGCCGACGTCACCATCGCCACAATCCAGGTCGCACCAGACCAGGCGGAGCGTTTTGGAATCACGCGCATCGACCCCGTCACCCACCGCATTCTGGGTTTCGAGGAGAAGCCGAAACACGGCAATCCAGCGCGTTCGCCCTTCGATCCATCGATGGTGAGCGCCTCGATGGGCATCTATCTTTTCAACACGGAAGTGCTTCTGGAAGCCCTGCGAGCGGACGCGGCCGACCCCGACTCTTCTCACGATTTCGGCCGGGATGTAATCCCCGCGCTTCTCCAGCGCACCAAAGTAGTGGCCTATGATTTTCGTGATTTGAACGCCAAATGCGTCCGCTATTGGCGCGATGTCGGCACCATCGATAGCTGGTACGAGGCCAACATGGACCTCGTCTCCGTCTCACCCGAGTTCAACCTCTACGACACCGCCTGGCCCATCCGGACTCACATGCCGCAGGCGCCGCCGTCCAAGTTCGTCTTCGCGCAGGAAGGGCTGCGCATGGGCGTGGCCACGGATTCCATCGTTTCTCCCGGCGTGATCGTCAGCGGAGGACGCGTCCATCAGAGCGTGCTGTCTCCCGGCGTGCGCGTGAACAGCTTCTCCGAAGTCAGTGCGTCCATTCTTCTGCATAACGTCGAAGTGGGCCGTTATTGCCGGGTCCACCGCGCGATTCTGGACACCGGCGTGGTGCTGCCGGAGGGCACGGTGATCGGTGAGAACCCTGAGCGCGACAGCGCCGCCGGCCATCACGTCACCGAGGGGGGCGTGACGGTGGTGAGTGTGAGAAAATAAAGAGTTGTTGCTCTGATAACTCCCTACCCGAAAGAAGGACTTCTATGACTGAGATCGTTGACATCATTGCGCGCGAAATCCTCGACAGCCGCGGGAACCCGACCGTCGAAGCCGATGTGTTCCTCTCGAGCGGCAGCATGGGCCGCGCGGCCGTGCCGTCCGGCGCCTCCACCGGCGAGAACGAAGCTTGCGAACTGCGCGACGGCGACAAGTCGCGCTACCTCGGCAAGGGCACGCTGAATGCCGTCAAGAACATCGAAGACGAGATCATCCCGGCGCTGCTGGGCGAGGACGCCGCGGCACAATATGCCATCGACGCCAAGATGATCGGCCTGGACGGAACGCCGAACAAGAGCCGCCTCGGCGCCAACGCCATTCTGGCCGTTTCCATGGCTTGCGCGCGCGCCTCCGCCGACGCAGTTGGTCTGCCGCTCTACCGCTACCTGGGCGGCGTGAACGCCCGCATCCTGCCCGTGCCGAACATGAACATCATCAACGGCGGCGCGCATGCCGACAACAGCGTGGACTTCCAGGAGTTCATGATCAGCCCGCACGGAGCCGACACATTCTCCAACGCCATCCGCATGGGCGCCGAAGTGTTTCACACGTTGAAGGGCGTACTGAAGGGCCGCGGCTACTCCACCGCAGTCGGCGACGAGGGCGGCTTTGCTCCGAACCTCAAGTCCAACGACGAAGCGGTAGAGGTAATTCTCGAAGCCATCACCAAGGCCGGCTACAAGCCCGGCGAGCAGATCTCCATCTCGCTCGACCCCGCCGCCAGCGAGTTCTTCAACAAGGACAAGCAGAAGTATGTGTTCAAGAAGAGCGACAAGCGCGAGCTCTCCAGCGACGAAATGATCGCCTTCTGGGCCGACTGGGTCGCCAAGTACCCGATCCTCTCGATTGAAGACGGCATGGCCGAATTCGACTGGGCAGGCTGGAAGAAGATCACCGATCAGCTCGGCAAGAAGATCCAGCTCGTCGGCGACGATCTCTTCGTCACCAACCCCGAAATCCTGGCCAAGGGCATTGCCACCGGTACGGCGAATTCCATCCTGATCAAGGTCAACCAGATCGGCACTCTCACCGAGACACTGGAAGCGATGGAGATGGCGTTCAAGGCCAACTACACCTGCATGACCTCGCACCGTTCGGGCGAGACCGAGGACGCCTTCATTGCGGATCTTGCGGTGGCGACGGGCTGCGGCCAGATCAAGACCGGCTCGGCCAGCCGCACGGATCGCATGGCGAAGTATAACCAGTTGTTGCGGATCGAGCAGGAGCTCGGCGCGGCCGCCAAGTACGCCGGCCGCTCGGCCTTCAAGCAATAGGAAACGGTAGCGATTATGCACAAACTCGTACTCATCCGCCACGGCGAGAGCACGTGGAACAAGGAAAACCGGTTCACCGGCTGGACGGACGTCGATCTCTCCGAGAAGGGTATTCAGGAGGGCATCGAAGCCGGACAGGTGCTGAAGAAGGAGGGGTATGAATTCGACCTCGCCTACACTTCGGTGCTGCAGCGGGCCATCAAGACGCTGAACATCGTGCTGGATCAGATGGACCAGATCTGGCTGCCGGTGGAGCGTTCGTGGCGCCTGAACGAGCGCCACTACGGCGCGCTGCAAGGCTTGAACAAGGGCGAGACGGCCGACAAGTATGGCGAAGCGCAGGTCAAGATCTGGCGCCGCAGCTATGACATTCCGCCGCCTCCGCTGACGAAGGACGACGAGCGCTACCCGGGCCACGACCGGCGCTATGCCGGGATGCCGGAGAGCGATCTGCCGCTGACCGAATGCCTGAAGGACACCGTGGCGCGTTTCCTGCCGCTGTGGACCGAGAGCATCGCACCGGCCATCAAGAGCGGCAAGAGGGTGGTCATCGGCGCGCACGGCAACAGCCTGCGCGCGCTGGTGAAATACCTGGACAATGTCAGCGACGCAGATATTCTCGAGATGAACATACCAACTGCAATGCCGTTGGTGTATGATCTCGACGCAGAACTAAAACCGATCAAGTCCTACTATCTCGGCGACCCCGAGAAGGTGAAAGCGGCCATGGACGCGGTGGCCAAGCAGGGCAAGAAGCAGGCATAGCATCTCAGCGCAGGCACACTGCAGCCTCGCAGAAAGGCCCGGTTCGCGCCCGTATGGGCGCGGACCGGGCCTTTCTGTATCTCGCAGGGGCCGGATTCTCTCATTCACCCGTTTGCGGGAGCGTTCCCGAATCAAAAGTCGATGGATGAGAGGATCTCGCTGGGCTTGAGATCGAACGCACGGGCGATGGCGAGGAGGCTTTCGATCGACGGCAGGTTGGCTCCCCTTTCGATGGAAGAGATCTGGCTGACGCTGAGCTTGGCGGCGGCGGCGAGGTCCTTGAGGGACCAGTCGCGCTCGGCGCGGAGGATGCGGATGCGGTGGCCGAGTTTTTCGCGGAGCTTGTCCTGCATGGCGCGGCCGAGGCCGAATTGGGTGACGGCGTTGCTGAGGGTTAAGCGGAGTTGGGCCAACGAGAAAGGCTTGGCGAGGTAATCAAATACTTTCAGTTTAAAAGTGGCGCGCATGTCCTCCAGCGACGGGTAGCCGGTGACGATGATGACGCAGATACCCGGGTAGCGGGTGGTGAGCTGTTCGAGCACTTTGTCGCCGCTGGACTCGCCCATTTTCATGTCGAGGAGGACGATGTCGGGGCGGCGTTCGTCGGCGGCCTCGTAGAGGTCGTCGGGCTTGGAGAACGTCCGGACGGCGTAGAGGCCCTCGTCGGCGAGGAAGTCCTCCAGGTAGGTGAGGAAGTCGGGGTCGTCGTCTAGGACGGCGACGTCGATGTGGGAGGGGTGGGCGAGTTCGGCGCTCATGCGGGTGGATGCTCCTCGGTGACGGGCAGTATGACTTCCAGGCGTGCCCCGCCTGAGGGACAGTTGGCGGCGGATATGGAGCCGCCGTGCTGGTGGACGATGCCTTCGGCGACGGTGAGGCCGAGGCCGGTGCCGCGGGCGTCGAGGCGCGTGGTCACGAAGGCCTCAAAGATTTCGGGGAGGACCTCATCGGGGATGCCGGGGCCATTGTCCTCCACGGTGATGGCGATGGCGGGTCGGCCTTCCATGAGACAGGCGCGGGTGGCGGCGCGGATGCGGCCGCTGCCTGGCGGGGTGGCGATGAGTGCGTTGCGGAGAAGATTGACGAAGACCTGGAGGAGACGATCGGGGTTGGCGGTGACGTGGTGGCCCGGTTCGGCGTCGTTGGTGAAGACGACCTCGCCGGCTTTGTCGTCGATGCCGATGAGGTGCCAGGCCTCTTCGATGAGTGCGTGGAGTTCGACGGGAACGGTTTCCTGGCGGCGCTGGCGGGCGAAATCGAGGAGGCCCTCGCTGATGCGGCGGAGGCGCTGGGTGACGCGGATCATGCGGGCGAGGCGGAGTTGGGTAGGCGGATCGGGGATGGTTTCGGTAAGCTTCTCGATGGACCCGTGGAGGACGGCCAGGGGAGTGTTCATCTCGTGGGCGACCGAGGCGCTGAGCAGTCCGAGGGAGACGAGGCGGTCCTGGGCTTCGAGATGGCGTTTAGCGGCTTCCAGTTCGTCTTCGTGCTGGCGGAGCTTGGTGACTGTTTCGTTGTGGGAGCGCATGATCTGGCCGATCTCGTCCTCGGGGATGAAGGGATCGGGGATGATCTCGCCGGCGCGGTCGCCTTCGCGGGTGGCGGCGTCAGCTTCCAAAAGTAGGCGCATGGGCTGGTAGACGTAGCGGGGGAGGATGAAGAGTTCGAGGACGAGGACGGCGAGGAGATAGATGATACCGAGGACGCCGAGAACGCCCAGTTTGACGTTGGCGAGCAGGCTGGAATAGAAAGCGAGGGGCAGAGTCAGGCGGTAGAAACGTTCGCTGTTGGGGATGAGCTTGAAGATGTGCTCGCTGGATTTGTCGCGCTGCCAGGTGCGTCCGGGGTAGCGGAGCATCCATTGGCGGGCTTCGTCGGAGAGGCCAAGCTCGCCGGCATCACCGGTGCGGAGGTCGTAGGGGCGCAGCTCGTCCTGGCCATTATCCTGAGTGAGATACGTGAAAGAGTTCAAGATCAGGGTGACCTCGCGAACGCGGGCCTGCTCGATGCGGGCCGAGATGAGATTGATGACGGTGAAGTAGACGGCGACGGTGAGGACGAGGAAGAACAAGTTGTGCAGCACCATGAGTTTGGGGCGCACGCGCAGGTCGGCGAAACGGCGGGTGATGCCGGTGAGGGGGCGGGGTTCTAAAATTTTTGTGGAAATCCCCGGAGTCGCGCCGATCGGCTGAGTCCTGCCGTTCCCTGGCCGCATCACATTATTGCCAGACAAGAATTCTTGCTCCTATTGCGGAAACTTTATGGTTATGCTAGAAAAAATAGTATAGATCCCGGAGCAGTCCGGGGTTCGTGTACCCGCCTTGCCAACAAGAGGGGCTGAGGCGGAACTGGGCTCGAAAGACATCCTCGCATGAGTTCTATCTTCTCGAAGAGATTTGACACCAATCTGCGTGTAGCCGCAGTGGCTGTGGTCGTGACGCTGGGCGGCGCGGGCGCGGTACTTGGCTATTTGCTGCATCCTAAGCAACTCGATACAGGGTACACCCCCATGCAACCCGTGCCATACAGTCACAAGCTGCACGCGGGCAACCTGGGCATGGACTGTCTCTACTGTCACACGACGGTGGTGAAGTCCAACTATGCGGCTGTGCCGTCTACCGAGACTTGCATGAACTGCCATGTGCGGGTCCGAGAGAAGAGCCCCAAGCTCCAGATGGTGCGCGATAGTTACGCGACGGGCCAGCCGATCCCGTGGGTAAAGGTGCACCGGCTGCCGGACTACGTCTATTTTAACCACCAGGCGCACGTGGGCTCCGGCGTGAGCTGCGTGAGCTGCCACGGCCGGGTGGACCAGATGGTGGAAGTGCGGCAGGTGCAGCCGTTGTCGATGGCGTGGTGCCTGGAGTGCCACCGCAATCCAGCGGCGAACATCCGGCCCGTGGAATATGTGACGAAGCTCGATTGGAAGCCGGAAGGCGATCCGGCAGAGCTGGGGCTGAAGCTGATCCAGGCTAAGGGAATCAAACCGCCTGACAACTGCTCGGCGTGTCACCGCTAGGAATCTGGGTAAGACGATGAACGAACTGATTCAACTGAACGCTTCAGGCGTCTCTGGCAAAAAATACTGGCGCAGCCTCGACGAGCTGTCCAACACACCGCAGTTCCGCCAATGGGTGGAGCGGGAATTTCAGGAAGGCGCGTCGGAAATGCTGCAAGGCGGCTCCCGGCGTTCACTGCTGAAACTGATGGCGGCGGGCTTTGGGCTGGCCGGTTTGACGGCGTGCCGGCGGCCGGAAGAGAAGATCCTGCCTCACGCCAAGGGCGTGGAAGACTACGTTCCCGGGAGGCCGCTGCACTACGCAACGGTGGCCACGATGAGCGGAGCGGCGACGGGCCTGATTGTGGAGTGCAACGAAGGGCGTCCGACGAAGGTGGAGGGCAATGCACGCCATCCGTATTCGCTGGGCACGACGAACGCGCACCTGCAGGCGCTGGTTCTGAACCTCTATGATCCGGACCGCAAGAAGAGCGTCTCGCGCAAGGGCGTGAAGTCCTCATGGGACGAATTCGGCGCGTGGTGGAAGACAGAGGCCACGAAGTTGGGCGATGGCGCGGGTCTGCGGATTCTGAGTGAGCGGACTGCGTCGCCGGCCGTGATTGCGCAGAAGGCCGAGGTGCTGAAGAAGTACCCGAAGGCGCAGTGGGTGGAGTTTGACTCCGTCAACTACGACGAGGCTCGGCTGGGTGCTCAGATGGCGTTCGGGCAGCCTTTGGAGACGCACTACCTGTACGACCAGGCGGATGTGATCTTCTCGCTGGACAGCGATTTCCTGGGGTTGGATTCGCCGACGGTGCAACCGCTGAAGCAGTTTTCGAAGAAGCGCCGCGTGTCCGATCCGAAGGACGAGATGAACCGGCTGTACGTGGCCGAATCGAACTTCACGATGACGGGCGCGATGGCCGACAACCGTCTGCGGGTGAAGTCCACGGAAGCGGGCGCGCTGGCGGTTTCGCTGGCGTTCGAGCTGAACGTGGGCAACACGCCGTTCAAGGTTCTGACGGCGGTAGAGACGGACAAGGGCAAGAAGTTCATCTCGGCGGTGGCGAAGGATTTGGCGGCACACAAGGGCAAGAGCATTGTGGTGGCGGGTCCGCGGCAACCGGCTGCTGTGCATGCTGTGGTGGCCTTGATCAACCAGGCGCTGGGCAATGTGGGGACCACGGTGGTCTACACGAAGCCGGTGGCCGACGTGACGGATTCTGTGGCCGCGGTGAAGCAGTTGACGGCCGAGATGCAGAGTGGCGCCGTAAAGACGCTGTTCGTGCTGGGCGGCAATCCGGCATACTCGATGCCGGCGGATCTGGGCTTTGCGGACGCCTGCAAAAAGGCCACGGTGGTCGCGTTGACCGCTGATGAGAACGAGACGCACGCGGCGGCCGAATGGCAATTGCCCGAAGCGCATGTCTTCGAGAGCTGGGGCGATGCGCGGGCTCTGGATGGCACGGCGAGCATTCAGCAGCCGCTGATCGAACCGCTGTACGGCGGCAAGAGCGTCCTTGAGCTGTCGGCGATGGTCGCGGGCGCGGCAGTGACCAAGGGCCACGAGTTGGTGAAGCAGGCTTGGGCGGCGCAGTGGAAGCTGGCGCTGCACGACGGCGTGGTGGACGGAACGAAGTCTGCCGCGGTAGACGCCAAGGCCGATGCGGTGAGGGTGCTGGCGGCGGCGCAGGCGGCGATGAAGCCGGCAGCGGCGATGGAAGTGGTCTTCTATCCGGGCGCCGGGCCGTACGACGGGCGGTTCTCGAACAACGCGTGGTTGCAGGAAGCTCCGGACCCGATGACGAAGCTGGTGTGGGACAACGCAGCGATGCTGAGTCCGGCGACAGCGAAGCAGTTGGGTGTGGAGAACGGCGACTTGCTGGCGCTATCGGCGAACGGCAAAGAGATCAGGATGCCGGCGATGGTGCTGCCGGGGCACGTGGATAATTCGATCTCTGTGTCTCTGGGCTACGGCCGGACGAACTGCGGGCGCGTGGGCGTGAACGTGGGCCACAAGGCCGAGGCTCTGCGGACGACCGCCGGGTTCCATGCGGCGGCGGTAACGGCGCGCAAGACCGGCGAGAAGTACGAGCTGGTGACGACGCAGGAGCACCACACGCTGGAAGAGCCGATCACGGGCCTGAAGCGTACGGATATCGTGATCGAGGCGCCGATCGAGGAATACCGGAAGGAGCCGCACTTCATCCATGCCGCCAAGCATGGTCCTGAGGTGGCGGATCTGTTCCCGGGCATTGACTACTCGAAGGGCTATCAGTGGGGGATGGCTATCGACCTGAACGCCTGCGTGGGCTGCAATGCCTGCCTGCTGGCGTGCGTGGCGGAGAACAACATCCCGGTGGTCGGCAAGGATGAAGTGCGGCGCGGCCGCGAGATGCACTGGATCCGCATGGACCGCTACTTCACGGGCGACCAGAACGATCCGCAGGCAGTGATGCAGCCGATGGCGTGTCTGCAGTGCGAGAAGGCTCCGTGCGAGAGCGTCTGCCCGGTGGCAGCGACGGTGCACAGTCCCGAAGGCATCAACGAGATGGCGTACAACCGCTGCGTTGGCACGCGGTACTGCGCGAGCAACTGCCCGTACAAGGTACGGCGCTTCAACTTCTTCAACTGGAACAAAGAGATTCCGGAGTCGAGGAAGATGGTGTTCAACCCCGACGTCACAGTACGCTTCCGCGGCGTGATGGAGAAGTGCAACTACTGCGTGCAGCGAATTGAAGAGAAGCGGACTTTGGCGAAGGCGGACAACCGCCGGGCGCTGAAGGACGGCGAAGTGGTGACGGCCTGCCAGCAGGTCTGCCCGGCCGAGGCGATCGTCTTCGGCAACATCAACGATCCGGCGAGCAAAGTGGCGCTGGCGAAAAAGCAGCCGCGCGACTACATCGCGGTGGAAGAACTGAACACGAAGCCGCGCACGACCTACCTCGCGAAGCTGCGCAATCCCAATCCGGAGCTGGCATAACTCATGGCTGATCTCGCAATGGACCCGAGAATGGACCCGAGGATGGAGCTGAACCCGCCCTTGGTGACAGGCGGCGCGACGTACGCGGAAGTCACCGAGACGATTAGCGCGATTACGGAGAATCCGCCGCCGAAGCAGTGGTACTGGGCGATGGCGGTGGCGATTCCGCTGGCGCTGCTCCTGTTTGGATGTCTCGGCTACCTGGTGGCCAACGGTATCGGCGTCTGGGGCAACAACTCACCGGTGGGCTGGGGCTGGGACATCACGAACTTCGTGTGGTGGATCGGCATCGGCCACGCGGGCACTCTGATTTCGGCGATTCTGTTTCTGTTCCGGCAGAAGTGGCGGACCTCGATCAACCGCGCGGCGGAAGCGATGACGCTGTTTGCCGTGGCCTGCGCGATGATCTATCCGCTGTTCCACACGGGCCGTCCGTGGCGCGCGGCGTACTGGCTGTTCCCGATGCCGAACGAAGCTCTGAACATGTGGCAGAACTTCCGCAGCCCGCTGATGTGGGACGTGTTCGCGGTATCGACGTACGCGACGGTATCGGCGCTGTTCTGGTTTGTGGGGCTGGTGCCTGACCTGGCGACGCTGCGGGACCGGACGACGAATCCGATCCGGCGGACGGTGTTCGGGCTGCTGAGCCTGGGCTGGCGCGGCTCGGCGACACAGTGGCGTCATTACGAACTGGCGTACCTGATTCTGGCGGGTCTTTCGACTCCGCTGGTGCTGTCGGTTCACTCGATCGTCTCCTTCGACTTTGCAACTTCGGTGCTGCCTGGCTGGCACACGACGATCTTCCCGCCGTACTTTGTGGCCGGCGCCGTGTTTTCGGGCTTCGCGATGGTGATCACGCTGATGGTGCTGGCGCGGTGGGTTTACAACCTGCAGCACCTGATCACGATCAAGCACCTGGAGAACATGTGCAAGGTGATCCTGGCGACGGGCACGATTGTGGGTTTCGCGTATGCCACCGAGTTCTTCATCGCGTGGTACAGCGCGAACCAGTATGAGCGCTTCATCTTCCTGAACCGCGCGTTCGGGCCTTACTGGTGGGCGTACTGGACGATGGTGACCTGCAACGTGATTGCGCCGCAGTTCTTCTGGTTCAAGAAACTGCGGACATCGATCCCGGTGATGTTCGTGCTGGCGATCTTCATCAACATCGGCATGTGGTTTGAGCGCTTCGTGATTATCGCGACGTCTCTGCACCGCGACTTCCTGCCTTCCAGTTGGGGCTACTTCCAGCCGACGTGGGTGGACATCGGGACGTTTGTGGGCACGATGGGGCTGTTCCTCACGCTGTTCCTGCTGTTCCTGCGGTTCCTGCCGGCGATCGCGATCAGCGAAGTGAAGGGTGTGCTGCACCACCAGATCAACTCTCAGAAGGGAGGTTCGCACTAATGCTGGCTCCACTCCTTTCCAAGTTGGGCATGGCGGGCTATGAGGCTCCGGGCACTGCGGCCAAGCACTATGGCGTGGTGGCGGACTTTGACACGCCGGAAGACCTGATGCGGGCGATCCGCACGGCGCGGGCGGCGGGTTATTCGAAGATGGAAGCGTACACGCCGTTTCCGATCCACGGAATCGACGAGGCGCTGGGCGCGCCAAGGTCGCCGCTGGGGCGGATCGTGATTGTGTGCGCGTTGATCGGGTTCACACTGGCGGTGCTGCTGCAGTGGTGGACGGGCGCGGTGAACTACAAGCTGGTGATCGCCGGTAAGCCGCTGTTCGCGATTGAGCCGTCGATACCGATCATGTTCGAGCTGAGCGTGCTTCTGGGCGCTTTCGGTGCGGTGTTCGGAATGTTTCACCTGAACCGGCTGCCCACGTATTACCATTCGTTCTTCAATTTCACGCGCGCCTCGGGCGCGACCAACGACCGGTTCCTGCTGGCGGTGGAGGCTACGGACGGCAAGTTTCATGCCGTGGAGGTACAGACCTTTCTGGATTCGTGTGGCAGCCGCCACACAGAGCTGGTGGAGGCCTAATGCGCATGCAGAACCGACGAATCGCACAACTCTTGCTGGTAGTGGCGGCGAGCGCGCTGCTGGGCGCCTGTTCGAACTTCCCCTCGCGGCAGCCGCCGATCTGGGTCTGGTTCGACATGAAGAAGCAGGACAAATACAAGGCGCAGATGTCCTCCGATTTCTTTGCCGACGGGCGAGCCAGCCGGCGGCCGGTGGCAGGCACGATGGCGCAGGAGATGTACCGCGCCGATGAGCCGTATGCCACGGGCGTGGCGGCGGACAACACTTATGTGGCGAAGAATCCGGAGCCTTTGACCAAGGAAGTGCTGTTGCACGGGCAAACGAAGTACAACGTGTACTGCGCGCCGTGTCACGACCGCACGGGTTCGGGCCGCGGCGTGGTTCCGCTGAAGGCGACGTGGGTGCCGGGCAACCTGCACGACGAGCGGATTGTGAACTACGTGGACGGCGAGATCTACCACGTGATTTCGATGGGGCGGCGCTCAATGCCGGGCTACCGCTTCCAGATTTCGGAGAAGGACCGCTGGGCGATTGTCGCCTATGTGCGGGCGTTGCAGCGCTCCTGGCGCGGCACGATGAACGACGTTCCGGCCGATCTACAGGCCAAGGTGAGGTAGGAAATGGCGCATCACGGTCATAATCACAACGAGGCCAGGGACAATTACCTACTGGCGCCCGAAGCGTGGACGAAAGTCCGCAACGGGCTGGCGCTGATCGCGCTGTTGAGCTGGGCGGGCATGGCTGCCGGCTTCATGGCCGACAGGCCGCAGTTTCATTTCTCCTACCTGGTGAGCTTCGCCTACTTTGTTTCGCTGACGCTGGGCGCGATGTTCTACGTGATGGTGCAGCACCTGACGGGCTCTGCCTGGAGCGTGACGGTGCGGCGTCTGATGGAGACGATCATGCGGACCATCCCGATCGGGCTGGTGCTGTTCGTGCCGGTGGCGCTGGGCACGCACTACATGTACGAATGGACTCATGCCACGGCGGCGCACGATCCGATACTCGCGAAGAAGATCGGTTTCCTGAACGAGCAGTGGTTCCTGATCCGGAGCTTTGTGGTGCTCGGCCTGTGGTCGCTGTTCGCGTGGCGGCTGTATTCTCTGTCACGCAAGCAGGACGACACGGGTTCGCTGCAGCAGACGAGCTCGATGGAGAAGTGGAGCGCGCCTGGCCTGCTGATGCTGTTCTTGACGGCGTCGCTGGCGGCGTTCGATTGGGTGATGTCGCTGGATCCGCACTGGTGGTCGACGATGTTCGGCGTCTATTTTCTGGCGGGCGGGGCGCTGTCTTTTATAGCGGCATTGATCGCCATCTGCCTGGCGCTGCGGTCGGCCGGTTATCTGACGAACTCGATCAAGGAAGAGCACTATCACGATCTGGGCAAGTGGCTGTTCGCGCTGACTGTGTTCTGGGCGTATGTAACGTTTTCGCAGTACATGCTGATCTGGTACGGCAATCTGCCGGAAGAGAACATCTGGTACCAGCGGCGGCTGGTGGGGTCGTGGTCCGCATTCCGGCCGATCCTGATCTTCTGCCACTTCGCCATTCCGTTCTTCACGCTGATGCCGCGGGCGAGCAAGCGGAACTTCAAGGTTCTGGGTTTCTTCGCCGGCTGGATGATGCTGATGCACTACGTGGACCTGTACTGGCAGATTATGCCGGTGCTGCACGCCAAGGGCGTGGCGATCAGCTGGATGGATCCGGTGGCGTTCCTGGCGGTTGGCAGCACGTATGGCCTGGTGTTCTGGGCGGGGTTGCGGCAGAAGCCGCTGGTGCCGGTCGGAGATCCGAGGCTGGATCAGTGCCTGGCTTTCCACAACGTGTAGGAGAGGAGCGAAGCGAATGATGAACGAAGATCCGAAAGCACATAGTGACGCTTCCGCGCCGGACACGGCGATTATGGTGGAGGGCACCGATTTTGACCGGCACGAGCCGAAGTCCGGCGCCATCGCGATAGTCTCGGCCTCCGTTGTGCTGGTGCTGGTGGTTTTCATCGTGGGCATCTACTGGCTGTACACGGTGGCTTACGAGAAAGTGGAGTTCGAGCAGTACAGCGGCGTGTCGAGCGCGGAGCTGCAGGCCGTACATGATCGCGAAGAAGAGCAACTTCATCGCTACAGCTACATCAATAAAGAGGCGGGGGTTGTGCGCATGCCAATCGACCGCGCGATTGAGATTGTGGACGCCGAGTTCAAGGATGGCGGCAAGGTGGGTTACAACACCAAGTCGTATCCGGTAAAGGTTGAATTGCCGGGTGGGGCGGCGGGTGGAGCGAATCCGCCGGTGGCGGCTCCGGCTGCTGGAGCGCCGGGCGCAGCGCCCGCGGGAACTCCGGCGGCGCCGGCAGCCGCGCCTGCCGCGCCGGCCAAAGCTGGTCATTGAGACGGATAAGGGACGAATAAGGAGATACGATGCGACGCCTCGCCTGGATAGCTGTTCTCGCCGCCGCTGCGCTGCCGATGTGCGCGCAGACGGCCGACGAGCGCACGCCCAAGGAGTTGGAGGGCGTATCGATCACCGAACACCTCGGGGAGAAGATCGACCTGGGCCTGAAGTTCGTGGGCGAGGACGGGTATTCGCACGAGCTGCGCGAGTACTTCTCCAAGGGCAAGCCGGTGATCTTGAACCTGGGATACTACTCGTGTCCGATGCTGTGCAACCTGGTTTTGAACGGGCAGACGGACGCGCTGCGGAAGCTGCCGCTGACGATCGGCAAGGAGTTCGAGGTGGTGACGATTTCGATCGACCCCACGGAGAACTACGGGCTGGCCAACAACAAGAAGGCGGCGTATCTGGCGTCGTATGAGCGGCCGACGACCGGCTGGCACTTCCTGGCGGATCAGGACGGCAATGTGGCCAAGCTGGCCAAGCAGATTGGATTCGGCTACAAGCTGGATCCGAAGACGGGCCAGTATGCGCACGCCGCTGCGATCTATGTGCTGTCGCCCGAGGGCATGATCAGCCGGTATCTTTACGGCGTGAAGTTCAAGCCTCTGGATATCCGGCTGGCGTTGACCGAGGCGGCGGGTGAACGGTTTGGCGTGGGCGAGAGGCTGCTGTTGTACTGCTTCCATTACGATCCGGCGTCGCAGAGTTACGTGCCGTTTGCACGGAACTTCATGCGCATGAGCGGCGTGGCTGCATTGGCGTTTTTTGGATTTCTGCTGCTCAGGCTCTGGTTGCGGGAGCGTAGAGCGTTGTATGCGAATCGGCAAATGGTGACTGCGAAATGAACTGGTTCCAGAACTGGATGCTGCCCAAAGCGGCGGCGACACATGCGGGCGACGTCGATGGACTGTATATGTTCATCGTCTACCTGACGATCTTTTTCTTCTTCTTCAACGGCGCGCTGATCTTCTATGCGGCCCGCAAATGGAAGCGGCGCTCGAACAAGGAAGTGACGCCGCACATCACACACGATACCCGGCTGGAGCTCATCTGGAGCATTATCCCGCTGATGGTGGTGATGCTGATCTTCTTCTGGGGCTTCAAGGGCTATGTGAAGGCCTGGGTGGCGCCGAACGATGCGATCGAGATCGTGGTGACGGGCAAGAAGTGGGTGTGGCAGTTCGAGTACCCGGACGGGACGCGGACGCTGAACGACCTGCACGTGCCGCTGAACAAGCCGGTGAAGCTGGTGATGAACTCCGAGGACGTGATCCACAGCTTCTATGTGCCGGGCTTCCGGCTGAAGCGCGACGTGATTCCGGGCCGCTACACAGAGATGTGGTTCACGGCGACGGAGCCGGGTGTGCAGCAGGTGTTCTGCGCCGAATATTGCGGCAAGGGGCATTCGGACATGCTGGCGCGGATCTTCGTGGATACGCCGGAGCAGTACGAGACGTTCCTGCGCGAGGGTGATGAGCAGGTCCGCAAGATGCCGCTGAAGGATCTAGGCAAGCTGGTTTACGAGAACAAGGGTTGCGCTACGTGCCACTCGCTGGACGGGACCAAGGGCCAGGGGCCGAGCTGGAAGGGGATCTGGGGCAACGTGCACAAGGGCACCGATGGCAAGGACTATCCTGTGGATGCCAACTACATCCGGCAATCGATCCTGAACCCGCAGGTGATGGTATTGCAGGGGTACGAGCCGATCATGCCGACGTTCCAGGGTCTGCTGCGGGAACGCGAAATCCTGGGCGTGGTTGAGTACATCAAGTCGTTGCAGTAGGACGGGGATCCAAAGAGGGAATTCAATATGGCAGAAGCTTTGACATCGCACGGCAACGCAAACGCGGCAGATCATGCCGACTATCTGGACTATCCCAAGCGGC
>CAYVDY010000102.1:0-15265 GCA_964450255.1 uncultured Candidatus Solibacter sp.
CCCCGCGCGCGGCCCCACCATTTCCACAGGGCGGATGTGGAATGATCCCAGCCCCACTTTTGCCTGGAGCGACTCCATGAGCTGTGGCGTCACGCCGCTCACCTGGCGAAGGTCGTTCCAATCGCGGATCAGGCCGCCGCGTTCGCGGTCGCGCACGGCAAGGATACGCGCCGCCAGGCTCTCGGCCGAACTGTCGGATTCGCCCAGTGCTGCGGCCAGCGCGGCCGGCGTGGCGTTGTTCAGATCCAACTTCCCGCCCAGATTGGCGTACTTCTCAGAGAGGGTCGTACGGATGACCTCGCGGGAGCGCTCCAGTGTCTGTTCGTCGGCGAGTTCTGTGCCGATGATGAACTCGCCGGCGCCCTGCGTTTCCTGCACGGAGATCTCGCCTGACAGCTTCTGCGAGAGGGCGCTGCGGAGCTCATCGATGGAGGGCTTCGGGGAGAAGCGTACCTCCGTCAGTGTGCCGCCTCGGAAGTCGAGGCCGTACTTCAGACCGCCATGGGCAACCAGACTCCCGATGCTGATCACCACCATCAGGACGGAGAGGCCGAGGGTCAAATAGCGCTTGTCGAGAAACGCAATATGCGTCGCCGCGAACAGTTCCCGGCCGCCGCTGCGCGGGAAGATGCTCAGTTTCTCGCGGCGCGGGTTGCGCCAGTTCTGGAGATCGAAGATGGCCCGCGAGACGAAGACGGCAGTGAACAGGTTGGCCAGAAGTCCGATGACGAGTGTGACGGCGAAGCCGCGCACCGGGCCTGTTCCGAATAGGAAGAGAAACGCGCTGGCCACAACAGTGGTGACGTGAGTGTCCAGGATGGTGACGAATGCCCGTTGGAAGCCGGCGTTGATGGCTGCGGGAATGATCTTCCGCTCCCGGAGCTCCTCCTTGATGCGCTCGAAGATCAGCACGTTGGAATCGACCGCCATGCCTATGGAGAGAACCAGTCCGGCGATGCCCGGTAGAGTCCACGTGGCATCGATGTAGCTGAGCGCAGCCACGGTGATGATGGTGTTCAGCAGCAACGCGAAGACGGCGTTCCAGCCCGCGCCGCGATAGTAAAGAATCATCGACGCGATGACGAGGGCCAGTCCGAGGAGCCCCGAAGTAACGCCGCGGCGGATGGAGTCGGCGCCGAGCGAGGGCCCGACGAATCGCTCCTCAATCACTTTGATGCCGGCCGGCAGCGAACCCGCTCGAAGGTTGAGCGCCAGGTCCGCCGCTTCCTGGTTGGTGCCGGCGCCGGTGATCCGGCCCTGGTCCGAGATCTTGCTGTCGATGCGGGGCGCGCTGATCACCTCATTGTCGAGAACGATAGCGAGGCGATTGCCGACGTTGGCCTCGGTGTAGCGCTCGAATCGTTTTGCGGCGTCCTGGGTGAGGACGAAGTTGGTGTCCCAACTGCCCGCCTCGTTCTGCTGCGGACGGGCGTCCCGCAGATCGCGGCCGGTGACGACAGGCGAGCGCACCAGCAGCCACCACGACTCCTGACCCTCTGTCCGGACCGAGCCTCGGACCAGCTTGGTATTGAGCGGCAGCACGCCGTTGTTGGCGGCCAACGCCTGCGCTTGCGATGGATAGGGGCCGCCCTTCACTTCAGAGAGTTCCAGCAGCGCCGCGGTCTGGAGAATCGATTTGACGCGGGCCGGATCGTCGACGCCGGGGAGTTGGACGAGCACCTCTGCCTCGCCGTCGGCGCCACCGCGTTGCTGAACGCTGGCTTCGGCGACTCCAAGCCCGTTCACCTTGCGATTGAGCGTCTCGATGGTCTGAGTGATCGTCTCCTGCCGCAGGGCAATGGCTGCCTCCTTGCGGATCGTGAGACGGAAGTCGGAGGGGCCGGAAGAGGTGAGATTCCAGGTGTCGCCAACGGTCTCTCGCGCGAGTCTGGCGAGTTCGCCCTGACTTCCTGGCGGCACGCCACGTAGTTGAATCGCGATGCTCTCCGCCGCCTGAATGTTCGCCGGATCGTTGCGGTCGATCGCGGCGTAGGTGATTTGATTTCTGCTCAGTGTTTCCTTGAGCCGTTCTATCGCCTGGTCTGCCTCCACCTTGAAGGCGTCCTGGATTTGTACCTGCAGCACCATGTGGCTGCCGCCCTTCAGATCCAGGCCGAGCCGAATGTTGCGGGTCCAACTAGTGAGCAGATCTTGTTTCGAAGTGGGTATTCCGGTGATGCCGGCGATGCAGGCGGCTACGATCGCGACGATCGCGATCCATTTCCAGCGTAGGTTTTTGGGCATGACTCATCCTTTCGATCAGTACGGGCGTGGTTCCTCGAAAACGGGCGCGCAACGGCTCAGTGATGGGCCGCTGCAAAGTTCGTGGAGGGGATCTAGACCGGGGGAGGAGCACGCCCGGAGTGGGCGTAGGGGTGAGCGCAGTATAAGCCGGCTGCGCCGCCAGCGGGCAGCAGATCACTGGAAGCAGGACGTACCGGGACACCCGCCGTGGCGGCCAGGGCGAACGGCCAGTCCGGTTTCGGAATTGACTTGACGCGCGAAGAACCGCTGAGCAGGACCGGGGCCGCGCCTTCGGTTGTGGTGTGGAAAGCGCCGGTGGGAACCGAGAAGAGGCCGGCCGCCTGGCCGCGAAGGGACGGCTCCGGACCTTGCGCGCCGACGGCGAACAGGATGAGGCCGAGTAGCCCAAACTGCGAAAGCTTTGCCGCCGATTTGCCCACGCCTCATTCTAACAGGCTCCTCATTGTATGCACCCCCCCCTTGCGTCTTCCGACAGCCGAGTCCGATACTCAATCCATCAGGAGCAACACATGAAAATCGCATTCGTCGGCCTTGGCATCATGGGCAAACACATGGCCCGCAACCTCATCACGGCAGGCCATGAGCTGACGGTCTATGATATCGTGCCCGCCGCCGTCGCGGAGCTCGCGCAGGCCGGCGCTTCGCCCGCCGTATCGGCCTCCACCGCATCCGCAGCATCCGAACTCACCATCACGATGCTGCCCGATGGGCCGGAGGTCCAGGCGGCGATCCTTGGTCCGGGCGGTGTGCTGGAGGGCGCGAAGGCGGGTTCGGCGATTGTCGATATGAGTTCCATCAGCCCGCTGGTGGCGCAGAAGGTGGGCGCGGCCTGCGCGGCGCGCGGCGTCGGGTTTCTCGATGCACCGGTGAGCGGCGGCGAGCCCAAGGCGGCCGACGGCACGCTGGCGATCATGGTGGGCGGAGACGGCGAACTATTCGAGCGGATGCTCGAGGTGTTCGGAGTGCTCGGCGCCTCGGCCACGCTAACCGGGCCGGTGGGCGCCGGCAACGTCACCAAACTCGCCAACCAGATCATGGTGGCCTGCAATATTGCGGCCATGGGCGAGGCGCTGGTGCTGGCCACCAAGGCGGGCCTCGATCCCGAGGTTGTCTTCAATGCCGTCAAGGGCGGCCTGGCCGGAAGCACCGTGCTCAACGCCAAGGCGCCGATGGTGATCAACCGCAACTTCAAGCCCGGCTTCCGAATTCGGCTTCATCAGAAAGACCTGCGCAACGCTCTGCTGGCGGCCGAATCCATGAAGGTCTCGCTGCCGCTCACCAGCCTGGTGCAGCAGGGGCTGATGTCTCTGATGAACAGCGGGTCGGGCGATCTGGATCACGCCGCCATCGTCACCTGGATTGAGCAGATGGCTGCCTGCGAAGTGCGCAAGCCGTCATGAGCCGGCCGCTCCATGTGCGAGTGCATCCGCGCGACAACGTTGCGATCATCGTCAGCCCCGATGGGCTCACCTTGCGGGAGTTCATCCCGCAGTCGCATAAGGCGGCGCTATCCGATATCGCAGCCGGCCAGCCGATCCTGCGCTACGGCGAGATCATCGGGCTGGCCGCCCGCGATATCCCGGAGGGTGCCTGGGTGCGCGAGGAGTTCATCACTCTGCCGGTTCCGCCGTCGCTGGACGAGTTGTCGTTGGCGACGGCGATCCCTGAACCGCTGCCTGCACTGGAGGGCGTCACGTTTGAGGGCTACCGTAACACCGATGGCAGCGTGGGGACGAAGAACATCCTGGGGATCTCCACCACCGTGCAATGCGTCGCGCCTTCGGTGCAGTTTGCGGTCAGCCGGATTCGCGCCGAGCTACTTCCGCGGTACCCGAACGTGGACGGAGTCATTGCGCTCACGCACCCCTATGGCTGCGGCGTGGCGATTGACGCGCCTGGAGCCGCGGTGCCCATCCGCACGCTGCACAACCTGGCGCTGCACCCCAACCTGGGCGGCGAGTTGATGCTGGTCAGTCTGGGTTGCGAGAAACTGCAACCCGCGCGTCTCATGCCGCAGGAGTCGCCTTTCGTCATTCGCTTGCAGGATCAGCAGCACCACGGCTTCGGCGACATGGTGGCGGCGATGATGCGAATGGCCGAAGAGCGGTTGGCAGAGCTGAACCGACGGACGCGGGTCACCTGCCCGGCCTCGGAACTCGTCGTCGGCTTACAGTGCGGCGGCAGCGACGCATTCTCCGGCGTCACCGCGAACCCGGCTGTCGGCTACGCCGCCGATCTGCTCGTTCGCGCCGGCGCAACCGTCATGTTCTCCGAAGTCACGGAGGTCCGCGATGCTGTGCATCTGCTCACGCCGCGCGCCGCCAACGTCGATGTCGCCCGCGCGCTGATCCGCGAGATGGCTTGGTACGACGATTATCTGCGCGCAGGCTCCGCCGACCGCAGCGCCAACCCCACGCCCGGTAACAAGCGGGGCGGCCTCTCCAACGTAGTGGAGAAGGCGCTCGGCTCCGTCGCCAAGGCCGGCACCACCGCGCTGCAGGCCGTCACCGGTCCAGGCGAGCGCGTGACAACGAAGGGGCTCGTCTTCGCCGCAACGCCGGCCAGCGATTTCATCTGCGGCACGCTGCAACTTGCTGCCGGTATGAACATTCACGTCTTCACCACGGGTGAGGGCACGCCCTATGGCTTGGCCTTGGCCCCGGTTGTGAAGGTGTCGTCGCGGACGGCGCTGGCCGAACGATGGCCCGATCTCATCGATATCGACGCCGGCCGCATCGCTACCGGCGGCGCGAGCATCGAGGATGTGGGCCGGCAGATTTTCGATCTCATCCTCGACGCCGCCAGCGGACGCCGCCAGACGTGGGCGGATCATTGGGGCCTCCACAATGACATCTCTCTCTTCAACCCCGGCCCAGTGACGTAGAATACTTGCACCCATGCCAGCCGGCCCTGAACTTCTCTATCTGACGGTGGGCGCTATTGCGCTCCTGTTATTCCTGATCCTGGTAGCGCGCCTGCACGCCTTCCTGGCACTGTTGCTGACGAGCATGACGTTCGGTCTTGCGTGCCGCATGGAGCCCGTCAAGGTACTGAAGTCCATGCAGAGCGGCTTCGGCGAAGCGTTGGGCTTCATCGCGGTCGTTGTCGCACTGGGCGCGATGATCGGGCGGTTTCTCGAACACTCCGGTGGCGGCCGCGCCTTGGCCGAAGCGCTACTTAGCCGCTTCGGCCGCGAACGCGCTGCCTGGGCCGTGCTGCTCTCCGCGTTCCTGATCGGCCTGCCGATCTTCTTCGAAGTCGGTTTCATCATCCTGGTGCCCATCGCGTGGAGCCTGGCGCGCGAGTCGAAGAAGTCCCTGTTGTTTTACGGTCTGCCGATCGCCGCTGCGCTCACAGTCACCCATGCGATGGTGCCGCCGCATCCGGCGCCGGCCGCCGCGGCAGCGCTGCTCGGTGCGGACATTGGGAAGGCGATTCTGTATGGAGCGATGGTCTCCATTCCCATGGCCATCGCCGGAGGCATCTTCTACGGCAAGTGGATCGCGAACCGCCTGTTCATCCCGGTCCCCTCGCGAGCGACAGATGAATCGCACTCCTCAGATGGCATGCCGCCGCCGCACGTCGGGCTGGTGGTCCTGCTCGTCACGCTACCGGTAATCCTGATCTTCGCCGCCACCGCTGCCAGCGCCACCAAGAGCGCTCTCACCCCGGCGCTGCTGTTTATCGGCCACCCTTTCACGGCGCTGACAATCACGGCGCTGGCCTCCATGTGGGTCTTCGGATTCCACCGCGGCATGGACCGCAACGCGGTCGGCAAGATGACGACCGAGTCCCTGGCCCCCATCGGCACGCTGCTCGCCATCATGGGCGGCGGCGGCGCATTCAAGCAGGTGATCGTCGATTCCGGCGTCGGGCCGTACGCGGGGCAGTTGCTGGCGTCCTCCAGCATCTCGCCGCTGCTGCTAGCGTATGCGGTAGCTGCCGCTATGCGCATCGCACAGGGCTCGGCTACCGTGGCAATCATCACGGCCGCGGGAATCGTCGCGCCGCTGGTGAAGGACCTGCAAGGCTACACGCCGGAGATGATTCTACTGGCGCTGTGCTGCGGCGGCACGGTGCTCTCGCACGTGAACGACGCAGGCTTCTGGCTGGTGAACGAGTCGTTCGGCATGACGGTGCCGCAGACGCTGCGGTCGTGGACGGCGATGAAGGTGATCACGTCGTTCGTGGGGATTGCGATCGTGATGGCGGTGCAGGCGATCCTGCACTGAGTTGGTCGTCTATGATGTTGGGTGAGGGCTACCCCATGATAGACGTCAAAAAAGCAGTTTTGATCGCGAAACAGAATGCTGCGGATATTCTCGACCAACGTTCTACCAGTCTAGAGGAGATAGAGAAGGACGCTTACAAGGGGCGCGAGGTCTGGAGTATCACCTTAAGCTATCGAAGAGAACCGGAACAGTTCGCTCCGGTTACGCGTTTCGTAGACCCCTTGCAGTACAAGCGCTTTCTGGTTGATAGTGAAACGGGCGATCTGCATGCGATTCAATTGCGTGAATTTGCCGACCGATGATCTCGCCTGATCCATGGCCGGACTTTGACCGGAGAGCCGGATTGCTCGTTGATACTAATCTCCTCGTTCTATTCATAGTCGGCACCGTCAATCGTCGCCGCATCAGTTCCTTCAAGCGAACCAGTCAGTACGATCTCGTCGACTACGAACTCCTGCTCCGGATGATGAAGCAGTTTGCGCCGCTGTACACCCTTCCACACGTCATGGCAGAGGTTAGTAATCTGACTGATCTGAATGGATCGGAACGATGGAAGGCCCGCCAAATATTAAAGGATACGCTGGAAATCCTCCTTGAGCCTGGGCTCCCGAGTGTCCGGGCAAGTGAGAGCGAGCATTACGAAAGACTGGGACTCGTTGACGCTGCAATCGCCGTGGCGGCTCGTGAACAGAAGTGCGCCGTTTTGACAGACGACCTCGACCTCTATCTCGCGTTGAGCAGGCAGGGCGCCAGGGTTCTCAATTTCACTCATCTCAGGGCGGCCCATTGGGGTGTGTGAGACCAAGCCGTTACACTAGAACCATGCTTCGGCTGTCTCTTCTCCTTCTCGCCGCCACCCTCTTCGCCCAGCAACCTGCCGACGAGGCCTACACCAAAAAAATCCGTGAGTTCACCACGGACCCCATGTTCCTCACGGAACTCGTCGATCATTTGCCCGCCTCATCGGCGGTCCCCACGCCGGAAAAGGTCCTCGGCTACATCGCCGGCGCCGCCGAGAAACTGACTTACGCCAAGGACGTCCACCGCTATATGCGCGAGGTGGAGAAGGCCAGTCCCCGCGTCAAGGTCCTCTCCATCGGCCAAAGCGAAGAAGGCCGCGAGATGATCGTCGTCCTCGTCTCCGATGAGGCCAACCTCGCCAAACTCGACCGGTACAAGGAGATCTCCGCCAAGCTCGCCGACCCGCGCGGACTGAAGGACGAGGACGCCCAGAGACTGATCCAAGAGGGCCTGCCCTTCTATTGGGCTACCGGCGCCATCCACTCGCCCGAGACCGGCTCGCCGGAGATGCTGATGGAACTCGTCTACCGCCTGGCCGTCGAGGAGACCCCGTTTATCCAGACCATCCGCAAGAACACCATCGTCATGATCACCCCCGTGGTCGAGGTGGACGGCCGCGAGCGCCAGGTGGATCTGTATCGCTACCGCAAGGCCAATCCGGACAAGCCGTCTCCCTCGCTGCTGTACTGGGGCAAGTATGTCGCGCACGACAACAATCGCGACGGAATCGGGCTCTCTCTGGCCTTCAGCCGTAACATCACACGCACTTTTCTGCAGTTTCACCCCCAGGTTCTGCATGACCTACACGAGTCCGTCCCATTTCTTTACACAAGTACTGGCATGGGACCTTACAACGCTTGGCTCGATCCCATCGTCATCAATGAGTGGCAGAAACTCGCCTGGCACGAAGTCGAAGAGATGACGAAACGTGGAGTCCCCGGCGTTTGGACTTGGGGCTTCTATGACGGCTGGGGCGCCAATTATCTGATGCAGGTGGCACACGGGCACAACTCGATCGGCCGATTCTACGAGACCTTCGGGAACGGCGGCGCCGACACGCGCGACCGCACGATCCCCCCAACTCAGTCTTCGCGCGCCTGGTACCGGCCCAATCCACCGCTGGCTCGCGTCAAGTGGTCCCACCGCAACAACGTGAATCTACAGCAGAGCGCGCTGCTGCTGGCCATGAACTTCACGGCGCAGAATCGCGAGACGTTCCTAAGTAACTTCTGGCTCAAGTCCAAGCGGGCCGTCGCCAAGGCTGCTAACGAAGGTCCGGCGGCGTATGTGATCGATCACACGGCCCGGCCATACGAGGCATCGGCGCTGTCGGATCTGCTGAAATTCCACGGTATCGAGGTCCACCGGCTGTCGCAGGAAACCGAAATCGGCGCGACGAAACACGCGGCTGGCTCCTACGTCGTGCGCATGGATCAGCCGTATTCGCGCATGGCTGACATGTATCTGGATCGTCAGTTCTACAGCGCCACCGACACGCCGCCGTACGACGATACGGGCTGGACCCTGACAGCGCTGCGGAACCTGAAATCGACGCGAGTCACCGACGCAGCGATTCTGAAGGCCCCCATGGTGCGAGCCGCGGATGGCACCGCTCCCGAAGGCCGTATCATCGGGGAAGGCACGAACTATGTGATCCATCACAACGCGGACCGCATCCTGGCGACCTTCCGTTTCAGCCTGAAAGACATCAGGATGCGCGCAGCCGAAGCCCCCTTTGAAGCCGCCGGCCAGAAGTTCGCCGCCGGTGCGTTCGTGATCCCAGCCGAAGGTAACCCAGCCGATCTGAAGAAGCGGATTCTGGCTGCCGCCGCTGACTGGGGCGTTACCGCCTATGCCATGGGTGAACTGCCCAAGGTGAAACTGCACGACCTCGCCGCGCCGCGCATTGCGTTGGTCCACAACTGGCAGAACACGCAGAACGAGGGCTGGTTCCGGTTGGCGCTGGAGTCCTCGCGCATCCCGTATTCCTACATCTCGGATCAGAAACTCGGCCAGATGGCCGATCTTCGAAGCGAGTTCGACGTGATTGTGCTGGGGCCGTCGTCGGCCGACTCGCGGCGCATCGTCCATGGGCTGCCGATGCGCGGAACGCCCATCCCGTGGAAGCAGTCTGAGCTCACGCCGAACTTTGGCACGTCGCCCGATCAGACCGATGACATCCGCGGCGGCCTGGGCCTGCAGGGTCTCGTCAAAATCCAGAAGTTTGTCGAGGATGGCGGGTTGTTCATCACCATTGCGGGGAACGCATCCGTGCCGGTGGATTTCGGTCTCATCGACGGTGTCAGCATTACGCCGGCCCGGGAGCTCAAAGTTCGCGGCAGCGTGCTCGATTCCCTCGTCGCCGATGCCACCAGCCCCATCGCGTATGGCTACTCGGAGCGCGTGCCGGTGTATTTCAACTCCGCGCCGATTCTGCAAATCAGCAATCCGGGAGCGATGAATTTCGGCGGCGGAACGACGCCCGCGGTTCGCCCAAGCGGCCGGGGGACCACTGCCGACGCTGACATCGTTCAGGGACGGCCTCCGCTAACGCCAGGACCCGCCGCCCCTGAAACTACTCAGATGGACTCCATGCGTAGCCTTCTGCCAACGCCGGCCGAGCGGCCGCGCACCATCCTGCGTTTCGCCGAGGAAAAGGACCTGCTGATCTCCGGCATGCTGGCCGGGGGCAGGGAACTGGCCGGCAAGCCCGCGCTGGTCGATGTGCCCAAGGGCAAGGGCCACTTCCTGCTATTTGCGATCAATCCGATGTGGCGCCAGGTGACGCAAGGTAGCTTCATGCTCTTGCTCAATGCCGCCATGAACTTCGAGAATTTAGGAGTGGGCCGCTGATGCGTCTTTTGTTCCTACTCGCCTGCCTGCCGCTCTGCGCCGCCGATATTGCGGTGCTGCAGACCGGTGCGCGGCTGCGGGCGGATCGGATCGAGAAGACGGCCACCCATTACATCCTGCACACCGCCGACGGCCGCATCGAACTGCCGGCCGAGGCCGTCGAGTCTATCGAGCATATTGACGACCCCGCGCCGGCGCCGGCCGCAGCACCCGCGCCCATTGCGACGGGCCCGCAGCTCACGCCCAGACAACTCATCGACCAGGCAGCCGAGCGGCACGGCCTGCCGGCGGCCATCGTGCACGCGCTGGCACTGACGGAGTCCGCCTATCAGCAGAAGGCCGTTTCGCCGAAAGGCGCAATTGGCGTGATGCAACTCATGCCGGCCACGGCACAGGCCCTTAACGCCGATCCGCATGATCTGGCGGAGAATATTGACGCAGGCACGCGCCTGCTGCGCGCGCTGCTGCTGAAGTACCAGGACGACCCCAACCCGGTCCGCCGCGCTTTGGCTGCCTACAATGCCGGCGAAGGGGCCGTGCAGCGCTACCAAGGTGTGCCGCCGTATCGCGAGACTCAGCAGTACGTCGAGAAAGTGATCCGGCGATACTATCAGCAACCAGGGACACACTAGATGCATCTGTCTTGCATGGCATTTCGACTAGTTCTAGCAACACTCACCATCTCAATCGCCGTTTATGGCCAATGGGGCGGGTTACAGACTCGCCGGGCCGAGATTCGGGGCGGTGGCGGTGACGGCAAGTGCACCATCGAGGTCGAGGTGGACGATGTGGCGGAGGTCGAGATCAGAGGGGATACCGCCAGTCTACGCACCCGATCGGGCCAGCGCGCCTCGTGGCGACGTTTTCAATGCAACCAGGTGATGCCCACGAGGCCGAACGATTTCCGGTTCCGCGGCATCGACGGCCGGGGCCGGCAGGAACTGGTGCGCGATCCGCGCAATGGGGGCGCCGCCGTGATTCGCATCGAAGACCCGAAGGGTGGGAGCGAAGGCTATACGTTCGATGTCGAGTGGCGCGGTGGCAGTGGTGGCGGCAGCGGCTGGGGCGGCAACGGTGGCAGCGGTAGCGGCAGTGGATGGGGCGGTAGCGGCGGCGGCAACTGGAACGGCAATTCCGGCTCCACATTCAACTTTCGCGGCGACGGCAATGGCTCCTTCAATCGCCGCAACGGGCGCGACGAGCGCATTCGAGACGTCGAAGTCAGCCTCTCGCGTGACGGCCGCGTTCGCCTCAGCTTTGAAGCGCAGGGTTATCAGCGCATCAACTTTGTGGGCCGGGCCGACCGCTACAATCGCGACGGTATCTTCACGGAGCTCCGCGGCAGCAATACCGGCAGCAACACGCGTGGCACTGCGACCATCTATGTGGACCGCCGCGGCGAGGTGGAGCGCATCGAGATGAACGGCCGCACCAATAACGACGATTTCCGCCTGCAGTGGCGGGCCCGCTAACCACGGACGAACCGGGGCGGTACTCAGCTTGCTGACTGCCGCTCCGCCGCGCTTCTCGCCAGTTCATCGCACCGGTTGTTATCGGCGTTGTCGGCGTGCCCCTTGGTCCAGACCCATTCGGTCTGATGACGCGTGACCTCGCGGTCCAGCTCCATCCACAGGTCCTGATTCTGTACCGGCTTTTTATCCGCAGTCTTCCAGCCGTTCCTCTTCCACTTCGCCATCCAGCTTTCGACGCCGTTCTTGACGTACTGCGAATCCGTCACCATCTCCGCTATGCACGATACTCGCAACGCCTGCAGCCCGCGGATGGCCGCCGTCAATTCCATGCGGTTGTTCGTGGAGTGAGGCTCAGACCCCCACATTTCTTTGCTCTTGTCGCCGTAGCGCAGAATGCAGGCCCAGCCGCTGCGGCCCGGATTGCCGAGACACGATCCGTCGGTAATCAGTTGTACTCTCTTCATCGTTCGACTAAAGCAGCACGGTCGCTAACGTCTGGTCGCGCTTCAATTCGCGCTCAAAGAAGGCATCCACCAGCCCCAGAATCGGCGCCGCGTCGCGCTCCTGGTAGATGGCAGTCCGCAGTTTAGCGCCATTGCGAACGCCGTGCGTGAAGTACGTCGCGAACTGCTTCATCTTCCCGACGATATCCAGGCCGCCTTTTTCGATCAGCATCTCGTAGTAGGTGTGCATGATCCGCCAGCGGTCGTCTTCGGTCGGCACATAGTAGGAACCCGTCGCAAGATACTCGCGGATCTGGCGGAAGATCCAGGGATTGGACGAAGCCGCGCGCCCGATCATCACCGCGTCGCAACCGGTTTGCCGCGCCATTTCAACTGCTTCTTCCGGCGTCGTGACGTCGCCGTTGCCGATCACAGGGATCTTCACGGCGGCCTTCACTTCAGCGATGCGGGTCCAGTTCGCGCGCCCAGAATAGCCTTGCTCGCGGGTCCTCGGATGGAGCGCGATGGCCGCCAGACCGTTGTCTTCCGCCATCCTCGCCATCTCGATATGCACCAGTTCGTTGTCGTTCCAGCCCGCGCGGAACTTCATTGTCAGCGGGATGGAGATCGACTCTCGGACCTTTTTCAGCAGCGTCTCCACCAGCGGCAGATTGCGCAGCATGCCGGATCCGCCATTGCAGGTCACCACTTTCTTCACCGGACAGCCGAAGTTGATGTCCACCGCGTCGAATCCGCTGGCCTCGCAGACTTTTGCCGCCTCCGCCATCACTTCCGGATCCGAACCGAACAACTGCGCCGAGATAGGGTGCTCTTCCGGTTCAAAATAGAGGTAGTGGAAGCTCTTGGACAACCGCCTGCCCGGATGCTTGTTGGTTGCGACGATGCCGTGCGAACTGGTGAACTCAGTCATGATTAAGCCGCAGCCGCCCTGTGCGCGGATGAGGCGGCGGAAAACGGTGTCGGTGACGCCCGCCATCGGCGCCAGCACGGTCGCGGGCTCGATGCGGACCGGACCCATGTTGTAGCCGCTTGGGAAGTTGTCCATCTCCACTATTGTAACGGGGACCGGGTAACGAGGCGAAACGCACCCCGCGCCCCAGACGTACAAGTAATAGAAAGGCTGATTGCGACATGATCCCCAAACTGGCAGCTGCGTTTGTTCTGGGCGGCATCGCCGTGGGCTCCATCATCTGGTTCGCGCGGCCGAAGCCGGCGCCCGTCCCTCCGCCCGTGGTGGCCGCGCAGGCGTTACCACGCGCCGAGGTGCAGCCGGCCGAAGAGCCAGCCCCGGCGCCTCCCCCCGTCGTGCCGGCGCCCAAGCCAAAAGCCAAGCCGGTGGTGATCGCCAGGACCGTGCCGGCTGCGCGTCCACCCGCCGTGCCGGCTGCGCGTCCACCCGCCGTTCCGGCTGCGCGTCCACCCGCCGTGCCGGCTGCGCGTCCACCCGCCGTGCCGGTACCCGTCACCGCGCCGGAACCGGCCCAACTTCCACCGGCCGTCGTCGAGCCGGTTCGGGTGCCCGCGCCTTCTCCGGTTATCCATAACGCCGAGCCGGCTCCGCCGCCGTCCGCCATCCTGAAGCCCTCACGCGAAGCGGCTCCGGCCGCGCCGCCACGCCAGCCGCAGACGGTCACCATCCCGGCCGGCACGCTCATCACTGTCCGCCTGCGCGATACGCTCCGGGCCAGTCGCAGTTCCACCGATGACCCGTTCCACGCGACTCTGGACCAGCCCATCATCGTGGATGGCTTCGTTCTGGCAGAGAGAGGAACTGTCCAGCGCGGGCGTGTGATCGAGTCCGTCGCTGCCGGCCGCGTGAAGGGCCGCGCGGCGCTTGCGCTCGAACTCACTCAACTCACCACTTCCGATGGGCAGAAAGTGGATATCCACACGGAAACGTTTCGCAAGGAAGCCGAAAGCAGCGCCAAGAGCGATGCTGCCAGGGCGGGAGTGATGGCAGGCATCGGAGCCGCGATTGGCGCCATTGCCGGGGGCGGCAAAGGCGCCGCAATCGGCGCAGGAGCCGGGGGCGCCGCTGGAGCAGGATCCGTCCTCGCCACGAAGGGCAAGGACGCCGAGATTCCCAGCGAAACCCGGCTCACCTTCCGCTTGAAGGATCCGGTGACGCTGACTGAGAAGCTGAATTAGAGAGCGCCGGGCCCCTATCCGGCGGCGTGGGCGAACGCCAGCACCGAGGGCTTCACCAGTTGCTCCCAGTCTTCCGTGTCTATCTGGACGACATCTTTGTGTGTGCCGGCGTTGAAGCTGATGGCTTCTTCCGCCATCAACAGCCCGTCGACCCAGACCGGAATCTCCCACAGCGCGCCGTTGCCGAAGGGCGGCATAGCCCCCAACTCACATTCCGGGAACAGGTCCTGCAACTCCGTCTCCTTCGCCAGGCGCAGGTGCCGGGTGCCGAAGGCGGTGCGCAGTTCCTCCAAGTCCACGATGCGATCCGAGGGCAGAACGGCCATCGAGTAGCCGTCTTCATAGTGCACGATTACCACCTTGGCAAAGGTGCGCGGCGGCACATGCTCAGCGCGGGCCGTCTCTCTTGCCGTGTAGGCCAAAGGATGGATATCGTGGCGGTAAGACACTCCCTTGAGTTCAAGAAAGGCGATCAGCCTGTCCAGCGTCTTCATGGAAACCTCCACTATTCCGGACACTACTCCGATTTGTTTGCAGAAACAAGGGGCGCGAAGCGGCATCATAGTGGTTGAGCTCTATGGCATTCCGTCTTACCCTTTTCTTCCTGACCCTCATACCCCGGCTGCTGGCGCAGATTCCAGCCGACCGCGCCCTCGCCCTGGAGAAGGTGGCTACGGCGGCCATCCAGCGCGCCCGCAAGGACGGACTGGCGGTCTTTGACTTCGGAATCTCCAACGAGGCACAGGGCCGGGTCCTCAACGAGGCCCTTTACCGGTTCAAGACCAGCTTTGCGGGAGCAAGCGCGGTCCACGCGTTCTTCGAGGCGGACCTGGCAGCGATCATCGGGTCCTTGCAGCCATCCGCGGAGGCCGCATGACAGTCGAGGACTGCCGTATAATCGACCTGCCGCGCATCCACGACCCACGCGGCAACCTGACGTTCATCGAGGGCAACCGACACGTGCCGTTCGACATTGAGCGGGTGTACTACCTCTACGACGTGCCCGGCGGCGAATCGCGGGGAGGGCATG
>CAYVDY010000103.1:0-12383 GCA_964450255.1 uncultured Candidatus Solibacter sp.
ACGTAGCGGAGCCGGAACGATGATCCGCTGGTGTTGATACCTAATACGGCCACCAGTGGGGAGCGAAGGAAGATCGGGCGTACCTGGCAGTAAGTTTCCGGTCGGCCAGCGGGATCGGGTGCTTTGATCCGGAAGGGTGGAAACCCTGAAGGGGAGCGACGATTCAACGAGGCAGGCGGGAGTGGCGCAGGATCTGAAAGCAACGGGCTTCGATTGTAGAAGTCCCCAGGCGGTTCTCGAGACAGGCCGGGGATGGAGATCGAAGCGGACCGGGCCGACGGAGAGTGTGCTGCGGAGCTGAAGAGGTAGGGCAGGAACTCTGACCCCTCCATGGCGGTCTGGCAACAGGCTTGTCGTTGTGGGCGAGTGAAAGTCCGCTTCGAAGTTCCGGCTTCGCACCAGCAGGCTAGCAGGCGTGCCGCCGAGCAATGAAGCGCCAACGGAGAAATTCCGGGGGCGGGGAGCAAGGCGGATCAACGTCCGGCGGGCTGGATGTGACGGGCTCAAACCTGGCATGCAGGTTGGGGAGCGAGCTGCAACCGAGGGTCACTTGGAACCGTTTTTATTTGTGCGGCCGTCCGGCCGTCACGACTCCATCAAATCACGGTAGAGCCTGGATTGCGCCTCGGCAATTGCGTCCCAACTGTAGTGCGCTTCCACGGTGCGGCGTCCCGCCTGTTCCAGTTGTTGGCGGCGGGCGGGGTCGTCGAAGAGTGCCTGGATTGCGTCCGCCATCTCCGCGCCGGTCTGAACCACCAGCACGTCCTCGCCCGGATGCAGATCCAGTCCGTTGATGCCGGCTGGGGTTGAGACGATCGCCTTGCCCATCGCCATCGCCTCCATGATCTTGATGTTGGTTCCAGCGCTGGCCAGCAGCGGGGCAATCACCACGGCGGCGCGCTCATAAGCCTGCCGCACATCGCTGACAAACCCATCCAGTTCGATGCCGGGCCCGTTCAGGTTCAGCTTCACGCGATCCTGGTACAACTCGCGGTAGTGATCCGCCTTCGCACCGCTGATGACGTGCAACGTCGCGCCGGCCGCGGCCAGTGATGGCCAGGCTTCTCGCAGGAAGAAATCCAATGCCAGCAGGTTTGGCAGGTGGGCGAAGGAGCCGATGAAGAGAATGCGACCAGCCTCGGGTTGCACGTCAACCGGACGGAAGCGCTGCAAATCCACGCCGTTCGGCAGCACTGACACGCGCCGCGCACCTTCCACCATCGACTTGTCTTTTTCCGACATGGTGACAACGCAGGACACTTCGCGCCACACGCGGCGTTCAAAGCTCTGCCAGCGCGAGAGCTGCTGCCGCGTCTCCCAATCCTCGTGCTCGCGCAGCAGTTGCGCGTAGAGATCCAACGTGACGTCGTGCTCAATCAGGAGAGTCGGCGTGGCGCCGCAGTCGGGCGCGTAGAGCCCCATCTGGGTAAATTCCAACTGTACCAGCGCCGGGCGGTGCTTACGGATCATCTCACGCAGAACGGCGCGGAAGGCCGGCGTGTCGTGCTCTTCCACCACATCCGGGCGATCGGTGAGCGGGCGGAGGTGTGAACCCTCGCGGCGGACCAGGATTACCTCAGAGCACAGGGCGAGGATTTCCGGGGCGGGTGTTTCGTGGCTGTCACAGAACGCGATCAGGACTTGGTCGAAGCCCCGGCTAGCGCCTTTCATGAGATTAAACATGCGCACGGCGCCACCGTGCGAGAGCGGGAATGGCACGTAGGAACTGGCGACGATCACCACGGGACGCGTGGTGTCGCGGGGTCTGCCAGGGAAACTGACGGCTTCGCCGCTGCCGAGGGCCATGGCGAGCCGCTCATTGGCCGCTTGCGGCGGGGCGGGCTCCACCCATCCTGGAGCCTCTCTCGCCGCCCGCAGGGCAGCGTAGACCCATGGCTGGGGCGTGTCCTGCGCGGCGTACAAGTTCAGCCGTTCGATGGCCCGCTTCCACAATTCTCCAAACACCTCCGGGTCCGCGACGCTGCGGGCGAGGAAACGGAGGTAGTTGATTTCCACTGCCGTCTGGATCTGGCCCGGGGTGAAATAGCGTTTGGTGGTGGAGCGGTGGTGGTGTACCAGCCGAGCGCCGGCCACGAAGACGCTGGGCCAGCCGCGCACCCATCCGCGGTAACCGAGATCGAGATCTTCGACGTAGGCTGGCGTAAAAACCTCGCCCATGCAGCCGGCTTGCCGCAGCTTTCTCGTGTCGTACAGCGAGCATCCGCCGCTGCCGTAGAGGACGTAGCTGAGATCCTCGCCCTCCAACGGGGTGTCGCACCAGATGGGGAAATCCACGGCGTGGCCGCGAGTCCACATCAGCGCCTTGCCCGTCTCTTCGCGGCGAACGCCCTCCGGGAAGAAGATCTGGGCGGTGGCGCAGAACAGGCCGGGCACCTGTTTGAATGCGCGTAGAAGCGGGGCAAAGAAGCCCTCTTCCAGCACCATGTCGTTATTGAGGAGCAGCGTGTGCGAGAAGCGCGATTGCCGGATGCCCCGGTTGACTGCCTCGGCGAAGCTCAGGGGGGCGGCGCTGACTGCCACCGAGACCATCGGATACTCCTGAGCGAGCCAAGCCGCCGTGCCGTCCGTGGAGCCGTTGTCGGACACGATCACTTCGGCCGGGATGCCCTCCAGTTCACGCAGTAGACCGGGCAGCAGGCGGGCGAGCAGGTCCCGCCCATCGCGGGAAGGAATCACCACCGTGATGCCGTCGGGCAGCGCTGTTCCACCGGGCGGATCCGGACGGGGGGCGAGCGCACGCTTCCGCTCGGCCGCACGCCTGCCCGCGGCCAGCGCCGCCGCGCGCATCAGTGGACGCTTATAGGCCCAGGGGTGCGTGATCCGCCAAACCTGCGTGTAGAACCATCCACCCGGACGCGTCTCCCAGCGGATCAGGTTCTTTGTGCGCCAAAGCATGTGGCGTACCATGCTGGGTACGGCACGCGGGTGCAGCGCGAAGTGGTCCAGGTTTTCGTTGAAGCACAACAGGCGAGCGGGCGAGGCCAGCAGTGCCGCCAGCCGCATCGGCCAGTAGGGCATCCGAGGCTGGAGAATCACTGCCGCCCAGGCGATTTGCTTGCCACTCAGGGCGTCCGCAACCCGCGCCCGATTCTGTTCCAGAGTGCGGCCGAGGAACCACGGAATCCACTGGCCCCGCGGCGGCGCGAACTCGGCCACGACGTAAAGAGGCAGACCCGGTGCTACCGTTTCCAAGTTGTCGAGGAATGTACCGATGAGGTCTTCGGATCCCGAGGCGAAGGCTACGACAATGCGTTCGGGGGCGCTCACCTTAGATCAGTTTTCGCCAGTCGATAGTCGGAATGCCCGCGCGCCGGTCGTGCCAGAGGGCCAGCCCCTGCAGGCAGAATGCAGTGGAGACCGGATTGGAGAAGTTCGTGGGAGCGCCGCCGCGCTGTCCGAAGTTAAAACCGCCATCGAGCCGCGGGTCTTCCTGTTCCATCTGATAGCGGGCCGCCCACCCGGCTTCCTCCGCGGCGCTGGCTTCATCCAGCGGCACGGCGCCGAGTCCATCCGCCCAGAGACGCACACGCAGGATCTGGCCATTGACGTCGGATCGTTCAAAGCCGCCGCGCACCCGCCGCAAATGCCCGGCGGCGCGTTCGATGCCCTCTGCCAGCGCCTGGCGGACCTCGCTCCGTTCCGCACGCGCCAGTATCGCTTCCAGGAAGTAGCTGTAGGCGTGCAGCCGGTCCATCAAGCGCTGTGGATCAGGCTCATGCTCGAAGAATGCGGCGTGCGTGCGCAGGGCGCGTTCCAAAGCTCGCTCGTATTCCGTCTCATAGCTGGCGTCGCCGGTTACCTCGGCGACACTTAACCAGCCGAGGGCGGACTTCAACTGATAGCAGTCCGACGAACGGGACCAGCGGCTGTCGCGCGCCACAGGCGTCTTTGCGGGCAATGCGAGGATTGGGTGAATATCCACGGCAGTGACGAAATCCCGCCGCATCGAATCGGCGCACTGAACCGCCGTATCGAGATATCGCTGCTCGCGCACAGTCGTCCAGAGCCGCAGCAGGCCTCGGATGATGATGCCGTTGTCAAAAAAATAGGAGTGATGCTCGGGGAGGGCGCCGTCTTCGGCCCATTCAAAAGGCATGGCTTCGGAGCGCGCATCCCATGCCCGGCAGAGCAGATCACCGGCGCGAACTGCCGCTTGCAGATACGCGGGATCTACAGTGCGCTCAAACAGTTCCAATAACGCGCTGACTGCATAGCCAGTGATCTCAGTCGACGTACGGGCGTTCCGGTCCTCCGCTATGTGGTGATACCGCGCGACGCCGCCGTGCGATTCCTGAATTCCGGAGCGCAGGAACCAGTGGCCCGCGCGGATGAGAAAGAGGGGCGCTGTCCGCGCGGTCACCTCAATGGACGTGCTCAAAACAATGGGATCCTTGCCAATAACAACTTCCACTATTCTATCAAGGGTTCGAACCCTGCTTCTCGCTGCTGGGCCGGAGGACAATCAGAAAGCGGGGCGGCTGATTCGGATCCCTGCCTGTGAAGGCGTCCACCGAATGGAGAGTCTGCTGCACGATTTCCCTCACCGGGCGGCTCTCCCAGCCCAGCAGACTGTCCACCAGGCGGCTCTCGCCCCAGGTCTCGGATTCGGAATTCAGGGCGTGCACTAAACCGCGCGAGGGAATCGCAACCAGGTCGCCGGGCTGAAGCTCGATCTCCCCCACCTGGTACGGCGTGCCCAGGGACTCTCCAATGGCTGGGCCGCCGATGTGGAGCCTGGTGATTTCTGCGCCGGAACTGGTCCGGCGCAATACAATGGGCGGGAAGTGACCGGCGTTGAGATACTGCATCCGGCGTCCGCCCACTATCGGCCGGGCGCAAAAAAACGAAATCGGCGGATGATTGGCGAGCGAGAGTGAGAGCCCGCGAGCGGTGGATTCCACCAACTCGGCCAAATCTTCGTTGTACGCCCAGGCACGGCTGCGTAACAGTGCCTGAAACTGAACCAGCCGCACTGCCGCATCCTCGATGGGGCCTGAAACGTCGGCCAGGAGAAACGCGGCCATGCGTTTGGGAAGGCCGATGATGTCGTAACAGACCCCGCCAGGCTTATCGCCCAGCCAGTAATCGGCGCCATAGTCCATTCCGGGGATGTCGGTGCGCTGCGGAGGGGAAAGGTGGGTGCGTGTGGACCTGGCCGTGCGCCGGGTGGCCTGTTCGTGGGCCTGCTCGGTCACCCTCTCCAGCATCGGCTGAAGCACCGATGCAGTGTGAGTGCAATCAACGAGTTGCTTTGCCACTCCTTCGGCAAACTCCAGGTGATGAGTGGAAAACCCACGGCCGTCGTTGCGCGGTCCGAGCAAAAGGAATCCATCCAGGCTCAGCTGGCTTTGCAGTGGAACCGCTACCTGGGCGGATAGTTGAGCCAATTGGGCTTGCTCGCCTTGCAGATCCCCCGCAGCGAGCCGGGACCATTCCAGTGGTGTTCCATGACGTCCATCCACCAGCGTCAGGCTCTGAAAAGACCAGCCGCTGGTCAGCTCCTGGTGCAGCAGGGACTCCATCGGGAACTCGGCATCGCCGCTGCAAGGCTGCTGGGACGACGCCTCCACCCGGCGGTACACGCTGCCTTGCAGCAGAAACAGGCTCGCGTGGCTGATCTGCAGGTTCTCCTGGATGAGTTGGCAAGCCTTGTGCCGGAGCAAGGCGGGCTCGATCACCCCCTGCAACTGGCGGCGGGCGGATTCACCGCGCAACCGCCACTCACGCGCTTGCCCGGAGCGGTGAATGATCCAGATCGAAGTCTGTTTCCACGCCCAGTCGAAAGAGACGAATGTGACCCCTGCGCCCACCAGAACCAGTGACAGTCGCATCGCCAAGGTCTCACCGGCGCTAATCTGCAGCAGCAGGGATGCGACGATGGCGACAGCTGCGGCCAGCAGTAAGGGCCTGAGCGTATGCCGGGTCGAACCCCGGTGCCGGAACCAGGCGATGCGCAGGTGAACACGCGCTGAACGGGAGGAGAAGAACAAGGCCGCCAACGATGACAGGAATAGAAGGAGGACCGCCAGCCATAGGAGCAGAGTGAGCCATTGCAGGCGGTCTAGTTCAGCGGCCATCGAGTTCAATTGGACTGAAACACCAGATAGTACTGGTGAGCCAGCATAGCAAAAGACCCCGTCTTGCGGAAACCTGCTGTCTCCAATTCCTTCTCTACCTCTTCCGGCGAGAGCTTCATCGCTGGCGGGGGGCCAACGGGCAATGGCCGCTTGTGGAAGTCCACAATCACCATACGGCCGCCCGGCTTAAGGGCGCTCCTCAGCTTGGCGTAGTAAGCGGGGCGGTTCGCGATGTGGTGCAAAACGTCGCAAAAGAACACCGTATCCACCGAGTTTCGGGCCAATTTCGGGTCATCCGGAGACGCCAGCACTGTGGTCAGGTTCGGGGGGGCGTCCTTGGCTGCGATGGCCAGCAGCTTGGCGTCAATGTCCACCGCCAGGACCTTTCCAGCATGGCGGGCGAAGCGCCGCGAGAAGTAGCCGGTGCCTGCGCCGATGTCGGCGATCACCTCGTCAGGGCGTAACTTCAGCGCCATCACGACCTCGTGCGGCTTCTGCCATTCGTCGCGGCTTGGATCTTCCAGGACGCGGGCGTACTCGCCGGCGGAACGCGGTGGATGTTCCTGGTGTGCGACCTGGGCTGACGCGCCCAGCGCAAGGGTCGAAAGGAGAAGACTAAGACGCCAAGGCACTGTTTTTCTTCCCGAATATGAAATAGATGGCGAGGCCCACGATGGACCAGCCGACGAATCGGACCCAAGTTTCCAGAGGCAGCGCCATCATGAGAATCAGGCAACTCGCAATGGAGAGCAGGGGGAAGATCGGACCCAATGGCACGCGGAAGCTGCGATGCCTGTCCGGTTGGGTCCTTCGGAGAATCAGGACGCCGGCGCTCACGATGCTGAACGCGAACAGTGTGCCAATGTTGGACAGATCCGCGAACGTTCCGATGTCCCACACGCCCGACGGGATGCCAACGGCAAAGCCGGCGATCCATGTGCTGACATGCGGCGTCTTGTGCTTCGGATGGATGCGGGAGAAGAGCTTGGGCAGTAGCCCGTCGCGTGACATCGCAAACCAGACGCGCGCCTGTCCGTACTGGAAGACCAGCAGGGATGAGAGCATCCCGACGATGGCCCCGACCCCCACCCACTCGCGAATGCCGTCCATCCGCAGATTCTTCAGGGCCTCCGCTACCGGAGCGGCACTGTTCAGGCTCTGCCAGGGCGCGATGCCGGTGAGGACCAGCGCGACCGCAATGTAGAGCGTGGAGCAGACGAGCAGCGTTCCGATGATTCCGATAGGTAGGTCTCGCTGCGGGTTCTTGCACTCCTCCGCGGCTGTCGAGACGGAGTCGAATCCGATGTAGGTGAAGAATACGATCGCCGCGCCCGTGAGCACGCCCGACATGCCGTTCGGCATGAACGGATGCCAGTTGGATGTGTTGACTGCGCGCCCGGCGCCGATCACGAAGATCGCAATGGCTGCGATCTTCACGATCACCATGATGTTGTTGGTGCGCGTACTCTCCTTGATGCCATACGTGAGAACCCACGTCAGCAGCATCAGGATCACAAACGCCGGTAGGTTGAACCAGCTCCCGGTGAACTGCCCGCCGACGATTATCGGCTCCGATAAGTACTTTGGCAAGTGGAAGCCAAAGATCGATTCCAGGATGTCGTTGAAGTAGGCGGAGAACCCGACGGCCACCGCCATGTTACTGACCGCGTATTCCAGGATCAGATTCCAGCCGATCATCCATGCCACCAGCTCTCCCATCGTGGCGTACGCATAAGTGTAGGCGCTGCCCGCCACCGGAATGGCACAGGCCATCTCCGCGTAGGAAAGTGCCGCGAAGCCGCAAGCCAGGGCAGTCAGGAAGAAGGACAGAGCCACTCCCGGCCCGGCTCCGGGTCTGCCGATGGTGAAACTGGAATCGGCGCCGTTGAGGATCAGATCCAGCAGCGGCACGTGGAGAATGGAATGGAAGCTGCGGACCTCGCCGGCGGCGGCGGTTCCGGTGAGGATAAAGATACCGCTGCCGATGACTGCACCGATACCCAGAGCCATCAGGCTCCAGGCACCGAGCGTCCGCTCCAGTTTCTTGCCTGGTTCGTTCGACGCAGCCACCAGAGCTTCAATGCTCTTGGTGCGAAAGAGTTGATTCAAGGGGGACCGAGGCCTCCTGAGCTCTGGTGGATTAAATTGGAAAGGCCGGGGCAGGGACCTGTCAAGGCCCGCCCCGGCTGGATTTGTGTGCGACGCCTAGCGCTTGCGCTGACCCTTCACGATGGTCTTGACTTTTCTCTTGAGGGAGCCGCGAGCCACGTCGGAGGGGCGCGGTTGAAGAGGGTTCTTCTCATCGGCCTTCTTACGCGCCTGGCGCTTCAGCTCTTTACGTTCTACCCGATCGGCAACAGTCTTCGTGTTCATGCTCGTTCCTTAACAGTATCAATCATCTGCCGTGAGTCCGGCGAATTTCGCAATCAATTTCTTCAACCCGTGCCCCTGAAAGCTGACGGTAAGCTTCGCTTCGTCGCCCTCGCCCTCTTTGCGGAGCACCGTGCCCCGTCCGTACTTCGGATGTACGATGGACATCCCCGGCCGGATTCCGGTCCGCCGGGCCGGCTTAGCGGCGGGCGGCGGAGTGTACGCAGGATCAGGAACACCGGCGGGTTTCGCCGGGCTCTGCCCAAAAGTCATTTGTTGCTGAGCTGCCACCGGCTCAGGGGCCGGAGCATTCAGAATTGGCGCAACTGCCGGAGGCCGTTGCACGGGCGTCGGCTTGGCCGCTGGTTGAGGGGCGGCCGGCAACGAACTCATCGCCGGCACCTTAACACCCCGGTCCGCAAAGAACTGGGAGATGTGGTCCAGCGAATTGTACGTCTTACCAGTATACGTGTTCTTTCGTGCCGCTTCCCGGACAGCCACCCGCTCGCCATAAAGATCCAGCGAACCGGGTGCGCGCCTCTGCTCGTGCAGCTCTTCCATCAACTCACGCGGTATCTCTTCCAGGAATCGGGAAGGCTGGCAGGGTTCGGGCGGCGACCCGCCAAATTTGCGCCGCATCCGCGCACTGGAGACATACAGCCGCTGCATCGCGCGGGTCATCGCTACGTAGCACAGGCGGCGCTCTTCCTCCATCTGGTTCTCGTCGTCCCTGGAACGCGAATGAGGGAATAATCCCTCCTCCATCCCTGCAATGAAAACCACCGGGAATTCCAGTCCCTTGGCGTTGTGCATCGTCAGCAGCGACACCTGCGCCTCTTCGTCGATATTGTCGGAGTCTGAAACCAGCGCCGCGTGATCCAGAAAGTCCTGGGCCGAGTCGCCCCGCTCTCCGGCATCGGCCGCCGCCGATACCAGTTCGTCCAGGTTGCCGAGTTTGGATTCGGCCTCGGGGCTCGGGTCGGTCTCCAGCATCTTGCGATACCCCGTGCGATCCAGAATCTGCTGCAGGATCACATCGGGCGTGGATTGCGTGAGCTGGTCCCGCAATTCCTCGATCAGCCGGTGGAACACACCCAGGGCGGCCTCGGCACGTGCGCCCAGTAGATGCTCCCCGCAGGCGATGCCGATCGCTTCCCACATCGAGCTGTTCTTGCCGGCTGCGATCTTCTCAAGCTGATCCGCGGTGGTCTTGCCGATTCCTCGCGCAGGAACATTCAGCACGCGCATCAACGCTACATTGTCGTGAGGGTTCATCAGCAGCTTCAGGTACGAGATCGCATCCTTCACCTCCGCTCGCTGATAGAAGCCGAATCCGCCAACTACGATGTACTTGCGCATGTAGCGGCGAAGCGCTTCTTCGATCTGCCGCGACTGGAAGTTGGTGCGGTACAGAATCGCGATGCGCGTGTCTTTCTTCTTTGCCAGCAGTTTCTCGATCGTGTCGGCGATGAAGAGGGCCTCTTGCTCGCCGTCGGCAGCCTCGTAGTAGCAAACCGGGTCCCCCTGCGCGCCATCGGTCCACAGCGTCTTGCCCTTGCGCGCCTTGTTGCGCTCCACCACGCGGCTGGCCGCTTCCAAGATTGTGCGCGTGGAGCGGTAGTTCTGCTCCAGACGGATGACGGCGGCGTTGGGATAATCCTTCTCGAAATCCAGGATGTTGCGGATATCGGCGCCGCGCCAGCCGTAGATCGACTGGTCCTCGTCGCCGACGACGGCCACGTTGGCGTGACTCTCCGACAACAGCCGCATCAGCTCATATTGGGAGCGGTTGGTGTCCTGATACTCGTCGATCATCAGGTAGCCGAGCCGGCGATTCCATATCTGCCGCGTGTCGGCGTCGTAACGCAGAAGCCGGACCGCTTCCAACAGTAAGTCGTCAAAATCCAACGCGTTAGCAGACTCCAGCCCAAGCTGGTACTGCTCGTATACCACGGCCAACCGGGAGGTTTTCGGGTCTGCCGAAACCTTCAGCAGATCCTGTGGGGACTGGCGCTGGCTCTTCGCCTGACTGATGCGCGAAAGCGCCGCCCGGTGCTTCATGAACTGGTCGTCCAAGCCGAGCTTCTTATAAATCTGCTTCAGCAGCGCCACCTGATCGTCGTCGTCGTAAATGTGGAAGGTGGTAGTGAAACCGCGGCGCAGGTCGGCTAGCGGCGCCCCGTCCCGGCGCAACATCCTGACGCAGAAGGAGTGAAACGTGGAAACGTTCGGACCGCCGGCGGGAGAGGCAAGATCCAGCAATCGATGGACGCGCTCCCGCATCTCGCCGGCGGCCTTGTTCGTGAAGGTGACAGCCAGCACCGAGGGACCGTAAACGCCGTGGTGCGAGATCAGATGAGCGATGCGGTGGGTAATGACGCGGGTTTTGCCGCTCCCGGCGCCGGCAAGGATCAGAAGGGGGCCTTCGACATGTTCGACGGCGGCGCGCTGCTGGGGGTTGAGGCCGGAGAGGAAATCCATTTTGCGGGGCTAAAGCCCAATTTTAACATGTGGATGCGGTCAGAAACAGACGGTGGCTAGATTGTTGTAACCTGAGGTCTGGCCGTTCGCGCCTATTGATGTGAGGACATAAACTTGCAGCGGCGGCCATATTGCCGAGATGCTGGTCGACTTCGAAGTTGTGGAGCGGGCGCGCGCCGGAGATCCAGCGGCGTTCAACGAGGTCGTTACGGCCTATCGACGGCGCATCTTCGGGACTATCTCCAGGCTGATTGGGCGGCCGGAGGATGTGGAAGATGTCGCGCAGGAGGCTTTCCTGCGGCTCTATTTCTCACTCGATCAGCTGCGCAGCCCGGATGTGTTCGAACCGTGGCTCTACCGGTTGACGGTGAACGCGGCGCTGGATTATCTTCGCAAGCGCAAGAAACGGCGGCTGGAGTCGCGCGTGGCCGATCTGAGCGATATTCAGGTCACCATGGCCGATGCCGCGGCCGGAACGCATATTCAGTTCGAAGAACACCAGAAATCGCGCATCCGCGAGATGGTGGACTCCCTTCTGAGCGGCGTGTCCGAAGAGGATCGTATGTTGCTGACCTTGAAAGAGGTCGAGGGGTTGACGCTCAAGGAGCTCGAAAAGGTCTATCATGTCAACGAGAATGCGCTGAAGGTCCGGTTGTTCCGGGCGCGTCAGCGGGTCTTGAAGGCATTTGCGGCTTCCAAGGGCGAGAAGGGCGAGGAGAAGAGAAATGCGTGATTCGATGAACGAGTCCTGGGAACGCAACGACGCCGAGTTGGACAAACTGCTCGCCGCCTACCGCCAAGCTTGCCCTGTTCCCGAGGCCAAGGCGGATTTCATGCCTCGCCTGTGGGAGCGGATTGACGGCAGCCAGAACTGGACAAGCCAGGTGTGGAAATGGGCCAACGGCATGGTGGCCGCCGCCGCCGCCGCCAGCCTGTTTTTTGTGATGCTGCAGTTGCTGCCCAGGCAAGCCCCCGAGTTCTACGGCGCCACGTATCTGGAAACCCTCGCCGATCAGCACGACGATGACGAAGCGTTGGAGAACGTTGTGGCTCTGAACGTGAAACTGAACCGGGAGTTGCCTTCGAAATGAAGCGTTCGAGCCTGAGTCTTGCTCTGTCCTTGCTGTTGGTCTTTGCCAGCGGAATCGCCGCCGGTTTTTTTGGCCGCGGGTACTATGAATCCACCGGGGGGAAGGCCGCCACCGTTCGCCCGCGCACACCGGAGGACTACCGCAGAGCCTACCTTGAGGAGATGAGCAAGCGCCTCGGGCTCAGCCAGACTCAGAAAGTGAAGATGGACGAGATCCTGGACGAAACGCGTGCGCAGTACCAGGATGTGCGAGAAGCCCACACGCCTGCGATAAAGGCCAACCGGGGTGAGGAGGCTGAGAACGGCAACGCCAGAGACCACCAACCGCAGAGGAAACAACAACA
>CAYVDY010000103.1:12393-15257 GCA_964450255.1 uncultured Candidatus Solibacter sp.
TGCTCGGTCGGCGATTTTCTTCTTCATCTCGGCGGACCGCAGCAACATCTTCTGGAAGCGGTCCACACGGCCTTCGGTATCCACCAGCTTTTGACGGCCAGTGAAGAACGGGTGGCACGAGGAACAGATTTCAACACGGATGTCGCCCTTGTGCGTCGAGCGCGTCTCGAAGGTGTGACCGCAAGCGCAGATCACCTTCAATTCTTTGTAGGCGGGATGGATGCCAGCTTTCATCGGGGGGAAGTCCTTTAACCCTCACAGTATATCAGAACATGGAAAAGCCCCGCAGCCGGATCCCAGCGGCGGGGCTTTCGGTAGGTGCTGACATCAGACGTGTTGCCGTCCTGATGTCTTCGCGCTTAGCGGCCGGTCAACATGAACAGCGGCCCTTCACTGAATGTCGGGCCTGAACGTGACAACCTGAGCGTCAGCGGTCGGCCACCTCGCGCGTGAGTCTACTACCATTTATCATTGTTTCTGGACCACCTCCTTTCTTCAGTGATGGAATCAGAGTAAGGCAGGTCCTGCCCTCTGTCAATAGAAATCTACAACAAAAACAATGTTTTCTGTTTTGGGCTCGGACGCCGCCAAGCGGAGCGCCCTGCACCCATAGGAGCTACAATACAGGGGTGATAAACACCGAGCAGATCCCGCCCGGTCTCCACGCCGGCCCCGGCGCCATGCAGACCTCGCTGGCGGGACGCGGGATGTCCGCCGTGATTGTCTCCGGCATGCTGCTGGCATTTCTCGGCGCGATTCTCCCGGCCTGGCGCTATCACATTGAACTGAACTTCCTGCTGATTGGCAGTTATTTTCTTTGTCAGAATCTGGGGATGTTGCTGGCGCCCCTGGCTGGTCTCCCGCTTCTGAGATTGCGGGGCATCGGCTTCACCCTCACCCTGGGCTGTGCACTGGCCGGCGCGGCGCTGCTGCTGTTAGCCGCTTTCTCGCCGCCTGCCCATTTCGGCTGGCGCATGGGGGGGCTATTCGTCCTGGGCTTCAGCGCCGGTTTGTTGAACATCAGCGCCTTCCACTCCATCACGCCCGCCTACGAGCTTCATCCGGCGGCCACGTTGAACCTGGCCGGCGCGATGTTCGGCTTTGGCTGCCTGCTTTGCGCGCTCTTCCTGGCCGGCACCTTCTTTGTCTACACCGTGCCCAGCGTGCTCGTCCTGATGGCCATGGCGCCGATCTTCGCGGCCGTCCACTACGCCAGAGCCAAACTCCCGCCGGATCCCGTGGTGCGGCATCCATCGCTGAAGGACACCCTGAAGGACTTCAAGAGTCCCGCCGCCATCCTGTTCTCGATGCTCCTGTTCTTCCAGTTCGGCAATGAAGGCGCCCTGGCCGGATGGCTGGCCCTATTTCTCATTCAGCGCCTCGGTATCAGTCCGGAAACCTCGCTTTTCCTGCTGGCTTTGTATTGGGCGTCTCTGCTCATCGGCCGCGTGGTCGCCCAATCTCTGCTCCCCCGCTTCAGCCATGCCCGTCTGCTGATCGGGGCCGTGCTGGTGCCGATGTTTGCCTGTCTGGCGCTCTTCTTCACCAACAACCTGTTCGGCGCTACCGCCGGGGTCCTGCTTGCCGGAGGCGGGTTCTCCGTCATTCTGCCGCTGGTGATGGAGCGGATCGGCAGCCGTTTCCCCTACTTCCACCCCGGCTTCTTCAATGGCATCTTCTCGGTGGCGCTTACCGGCGGTCTGCTGGCGCCGGCGACGCTTGGCTACATCGCGCACTATCTGGGCATGGGGGCCGTGATGGCGCTGCCGCTCATCGGCTCCATCATGGTGTTCCTGCTGCTGCTGCTGATCCTGCTGGAGGGCAAACTCTCCGGTCAGGCTGCTCAGTAGCGCGGTCAGCGGAGTTTCAGCACCGCTTTGCCGGCAACGCCCTCATACACAAGCTGAATGGACTTCAGACTCTTTACCTTGCCTTCCCAATAGAAATAGAGCAGGCCGCTGCGCCCGCCGCTGACCGGACCGTCGCGCAACGCGTACTTCTCCACCGCTTCAGCCGCCGACCGGGTTGAGCTTGGCTTTTCGGCACTCTGATCGGGCGCCCTCGGCTGCGTGGGCCGCCGCGCCTCCGGGTCGCCTGGAAAACGCTCCACTCTGGGTGGACCCCCGATGACCACACCGCCGGGCCCGACACCCCCGCTGGCCTGGACGCCGCGATACTGCTCCCATCCGGGATTCCGGATTGCGCCTGCCACCAGCCCCGGCGATTGAGCGGTCAACTCCCTGGTCGCTTGATTCAGCCGCAACCTGAACTCGCCTGCCGCCACCGGCATGGCGGGACCCTTCTCCGGGAAGAAGGCCACCTCCACAACCAGGTAGTTGCCCACATGATAGGAATCGTTCGGCTGCGAGATCGCCCTGCTGCTGTACTCGGCGGCCACGGTCGCGCGTTCCAGCACCGCATGTACTGGATACTCCGAAGGCATCGATCGAGGCGTCGTATCAGCCCAAAGAGCGCCAGTCGCCAATACCAGCATGAGGATCTTCACAGCCACAGGATAAACTGAATACTCATGCGACGTGCGTACTGTTTCCTCGGCCTGCTTCTGTTGACTCCGCTTGTTTGCGCGCAGACACTGGAATCTGCCATCGATCAGCTCCTGTCTGTCCCTGCAGCGCAGCGCGCGGTATGGGGCATCCATGCCGTTGACCTCGCCACAGGGCAGGTCCTTTACCAGCGAAACGCGGGCATCCCGCTGGCGCCGGCTTCGAACACTAAACTTTTCTCCACGGCTTTGGGTCTCCTCCGTCTCGGTCCGGATCACAGATTCGAGACGCGCGTCCTGGCCGCTCAAGTCCCCGATGCCGCCGGACGCCTACACGGGGATCTCGTCCTGCTCGGCGGAG
>CAYVDY010000104.1:0-15206 GCA_964450255.1 uncultured Candidatus Solibacter sp.
GATTCTTCAGGACTTAGGAGACTCGCACGCCTCGAACTGCGAAAGTCGGGCTAGTTGTGGGGTGGTGGGTTGAGCGCACGCTGGCCGCAGAAACAGTGAGCACGTACTTGGCGACCGACCTGCATTCCGGTGGGAAGTTCGTGGAAAGCACCGCGACCATTTCCTTGCGCCCCGCTTTGTTGAGGCCGGCAAATGATGTCGTCTCGTCCATAGCTGACACCTCCATGATGGACGTGTTTCGGCACACAACCGAACGGCGATCGGTTGGTCCACGCAACCCGCATCCCCCTTGCGCGTGGCTCCGCAGGCGCGGAAGTCGAACCGGTTGGCCGGTTACCCTTCCTTGATCCAAACGATCGAAGCCGCGGGTGGTGGCTCGGGACGGCGGCCATTCGGGCCGGGGGGCGGTGGCGATGGGGGATATGCCAAGCCTGGCTGCCGGTTCATGCGGGCAAAGTTGGGGATCGCCAGCATGGGAGTGCCGTCGGAGAATTTGCCCTTGATGACGACGACGCCCTCGAGCAGGTCCTTCCTCCATTCGGTGTCGAGAGGGGAGGAGGGGGCAAGCGCCTTGGTGATGTCCTGATCCTCGCGCTCGATGTTGTAGATCAGCGGGCCGTAGCGGAGCGCGACCTTGCCGCGAGTGCTTTCGATCTTGTCGCTGGGATAAATGCGCTGTGGCGCGACCGGCAGTTCGAAATCGATCCGGTCATCAACTTTCCAGGCGCGTGAGATTACGGCGTAGCCATTCTCGACCAAGGCCTTGACCGGCGAACCGTTCACGGTGATGGCGCCGATCCCGCCGGTGCTGGGCGTTGGGCGGTAGAGAGCGCTCACTGCGCGGTTGGGAACGCGGATACGGACCGAGAACGTCTTGGCTGTTTTGGGGTTGACCGTGATAGAGACCTTGCCGTTCCAGGGGTAGTCCGTGCGCTGCACCATTTCGACGTCTGTGCCGGCGACATTCTCAATGGTGATTGTGCTGCCGACGAACATGTTGACCCATACGCCTTCCGCGCTTCTGGCGTAGGCCCACGTGGGCAGCATGAGTAGAGTGCGGGGGATATTGCCGACGCAGCACGGGCAGACGTGCCACTTGTAGCGGGCGACGCGCGCGTCCAGCGGATTGTCGTAGTAGAAGTGTCGGCCCTCAAGGTCCATCGAACCGAGCAGAGCATTGTACATCGACTCTTCGTAGAGGTCAGCAAACCTGGCGTCCCGGTAGGCGAGATTGAGTTTCCACTGAAAGAAGATCAAGCCGCAAGTGGAGCAGGATTCGTTGTAAGCACGCTGGCGCAGCGAGTAGTTGGGGCCGAAGCCTTCGGCGGTTTCGCCACTACCGATGCCGCCCGTGACGTAATACTTACGATTTACCATGTTGTCCCAGAGTGACTTCACGGCGCTCTGGTAGTCGGGGTCGTGTGTTTCCACGGCAACATCGGCCATGCCGGAATAGGTATAGGTGGCGCGGACGGCGTGGCCGACGGCTTCGTACTGCTGCGTGACGGGGAGATGGCTCTGGTCGTACTCCTGCTGCTCACGCGGGCCGGTGGCGGTGGTGTACCGGGCGTCGAGGAGATACTTGGCCAGGTCGATGTAGCGCTGGCCCTTGCCGCCGCCCTCCATGTCATTGACGAAGCGGCCGAAACGGACGAGACCCTGCTCCATCTGTTGATGGCCGTCGTACCAGGCCTTTTTGGGCGCGGGGCCGAGATTGTCGCACCAGCAGTCGGCGAGCTTCTTGGCAGCGTTGTAAAGGCGCGCGTCCTTCTTCTCCGTCATCAGGTAATGGTTGATGGCGGCTTCGAGGAAGTAGCCTGCGACGTAGCCTTCGTGGTCGCCGCGGTGGGCAGGATCCCAGTGCTTGAAGTTAGTGGTTTCGATCACCTTGCCGCGGTCGATACGGGAGAGCGTGAAGGCGGTTTGCAGATAGCCGCTGGGTTCCTGGGCGGAAAGGACCTTGGGAATCCAGTCATCAAGGGTGGCGCGCATCTTTTGCTGGGCCTGGATCATCTCGCGGTCGCCCTGAGGATCGACCATGAGAGCGATGCTCATGGCCTCAATAGTCTGGTGGATCCAGGCGTTGGAGAAGACATAACCCTTGTGGTGGCCGTGGGGCTCCCCGCGCAGTTTCTTACCAGCCTCGACGAAGTTGTCGAGGCCACCGGGGCCGACCTCGATGTCGGTGCGGTTGATCTGGTCGATGCAGTGGGGGATCCAGTTCACGATGAGTGCCTTGGCGCGGGCGCTCCAGAGCGGGCTGTTAATCTTGAAATTCTTCGTGTAGACGGCGTCGAGTTGCTTAGGCGGAGGAGGGGCCTCAACAAGCACATTGAGGGTGGAGGAAGCCTTCGACTGGCCGTTTTCGGCCGTGAGCCTGAGAACGTACGAACCAGGCGCGGAAAACGACGCGGAAGTAATCAGGGCTTTGGGATCGGCGAACACAACCTTACCCGGACCGGACTCCCTGGTCCAGAGGACGGTAGGGGCGGGACCGGCAGGCGCAGGCGGTTGGGCGGCACCGCGGCGGGTTCCTCCGGGGACATTCGACTTGGGCGGATCACCATAGCCGGCCCAGCCGCGCAGATAGGTCTTTCCGGTGAGGACGGTGACCCGGTCGATGCCGGCGAAGCCTTTGATCGGCGGCGCGTCCTGAGCCATCGCGACGGAGACGATGGCTGTGTGAAGGACCGGCGCCAATCCGGCGCAGGCCGCGACATGGGCTGTGCGGCCCAGCACGTCCCGCCGGCTGACTCTTCGCTCCAAGGGCTTTCCATTCATGGGGCGACCTCCAATGGTCCAGCATATACGAGTGGAGGCGCTGCGGGGAGGACAAATGCCGTTGACAGGGAGTGAAATGGCGGTGCCTTCCTCAGCGCTCAATTCCATTCAGTGTCAACAGGCAATCAATTAAGGTTGACTAGAGAGGACAGCGCGCCGTCCGCCAACGGAAGCCTGGCATTGGCATGGGCTCCGGTGCTCCCGGCAGGCGCCCACGATACAATCTCCGAATACTGTCTATTCTCGGATTGTTGAAGACACCAGAGATAAGCCTCTATTCAGCCTGAAGTACACGTACATGATACAAAGCCCCAGCGCTATGCGGTGTACCGGCGTCTGATGGACCGAACCGACTATAGCGCCGGCCGACGGATCACGGTCCATTGGTTCTTCACGATTTTATCGCTAGCCAGCCATCTGACTCAGGTGAACAGCCACATTGTCGAATGCGTGTGGCCCGGAAATCCGAGTACTCCAATCGATCCAAAGGATCTGGTGATTCACGTCCTCCGCGGATGCCGGCGATTCGGCCCAGTGCCTTGTGGGAAAGTCCGTGTGGCACCCGCCAAGTCTCGGCGGCAATCCCACCTTCGGCCCCAATCTCATCAACCCCCAGACGGTAGCCGCTGCACCTGCTCCCAGTCCAACACCTGGCAGCGCGCGGCCCACTCCTCCCACGCCCGCGCCATTACACTGACGCGCTGAGGTTCAGTCTGTGCCAGATCCTGCTGCTCAGTCCGGTCCGTTTCCATGTCGAACAGCTCCCACGGGCGTTTGTGCCGGCTCACCAGTTTCCATTTACCCTGCCGCAGCGCCCGGTTGCCCTCGTGCTCCCACCCTAATGTCGGCGCCTCACGGGTCCCGCCTCTCATCACCGGCAGCAGGCTGTGGCCCTCCAGCGGAGTGATCGGAGCCTCCGGATACCTGGCGCCCGCTGCCTCCAGACAGCTCGCCATGATGTCGCTGACATGCCCGTATTCGTGCGCGATCGCCCCCCGCCGTACGCCTCCGCTGCGCCAACTCGCGATCAGCGGCGTCGAGATACCGCCCTCGTGCACCCAGTGCTTGTAGAGCCGGAACGGCGCGTTGCTGGAGTTCGCCCAGCCCGGTCCGTAGCTCTGGAACGTCGTCTCATCGCCCGGCTTCACCGCCGGGTCGTTGCCCACCTGAATCCGCGCGCCCGTCCGCGTCTTCGACGGAATGTCGTACCACTCCGGCCGTACGTTCTCCGCGCAGCCGCCGTTGTCGGACAGGAACAACACCAGCGTGTCGTCTTCGGCGCCCGATCGCCGCACCTGCTCCATGATCCGCCCAACTCCCTGATCCATCCTGTCGATCTGCGCCGCATACACCGCCATCCGGTGCGCTTCCCATTCGTGGTTGCCTGTCTCCGCCCACGGCTTCACATCGCTCTCGCGGCCCGCCGGCTTCCATGTGCTGCGAATGATTCCCATCTTCGTCAGCCGCTCGTAGCGCTGCCGCCGCACCTCGTCCCAGCCGGTCTTGTATACGTCCCTATATCGGGCGATGTCCTGCTCCAGCGCGTGCAAGGGCCAGTGCGGCGCCGTGAAGGCGACATAGGAAAACCACGGCCGGTCCGCCCGGCTCATCGCCGAAATCTGCTCCACCGCTTTGTTCGTGATCGCGTCTGTGTAGTAGAACCCCGGCCCCGGCTCCACAACCTCGTTACCCTCCACCAGGCTGAAGGGATCGTAGAAGTTGTTGACACCCACAATCGTTCCGAAGAATCGCTCAAAGCCTCGCTGCTTCGGCCAGGAGCGCTTGTCACGCCAGAACGGATCTTTGCTCTCGTAATCCAATTGTTTTTTGCCGCGGATCGTCAGGTTGCTCAGGTGCCACTTGCCCGACATCGCGGTCTGGTAGCCAGATCGGCCCAGGGCCTCGGCCATCGTCACCGCGCGTTCGCTCAACTGGCCGCGGTATCCCGGCCTCCCCTTGTCGTCGATCATGTGGCCCACGCCCGCCTGGTGCGGCGTCAGGCCCGTCAGGAGCGAGGCCCGCGTCGGGCAGCATCGCGCGCAATTGTAGAACTGCGTGAAGCGCGTCCCGCCCCGGGCTAGCCGGTCGAGGTTCGGAGTGCGGACTTCACCGCCATAGCAGCCCGCATCCGAAAACCCCATGTCATCGGCCAGAATCAGCAGGATGTTCGGCCGCTTCGGCGTAGCGCCTGCCGCCACGCCGCCGGATGCCGCCAGAGATGTTGCCAGAAACGTTCGCCGGTCAATGAAAGTCATGTGATTCCATCTCAGTGCGCGTTGCCATCGGACACGGCCGTACCCGATCCGCCTTCACGCAGGCGACCCCGCGCTGATTCTGCAATATGCCGTCTATCAGCAGATAAGCATATCCCAGTACTATGGCCTTCACCCGCTCGTACACCTGCGGATTCAGAATGATGTTCGCGGTGCCGGTCTCATCTTCCAGGCTGAGAAAAACGAAGCCCTTGGCGGTCTGGGGCCGCTGGCGGCAGATCACTGCTCCGGCCACGCGAACCCGGCAACCGTCGGGCATCTGCTTCAACCTCTCCGCCGTAGCCGCTCGCATTCGATCGAGCTGCTGCCGGTGAAACCGCATCGGGTGCGCGCCAATCGTCAGCCCGGAATTGGCGAAGTCGGCCTGCAGCCGTTCCATCCCGTTCATCGGCTGAAGCGGTGAGGGTGCCTCCGGCAAAGCCGCATCGGCCAGCAACTCCCCGATGGGCCGGAACGCCAGTTCAGACTGCCACAGCGCATCCCTCCTGTGCCGCTGCTGCCTGCCGATACAATTCAGTGCTCCCAGATCCGCCAGCATGTTCAGCTCTCTCTTCGACATCTGCAAAACCCGCCGCCGCAAATCGTCAATATCGGCAAATGGCGCCATGGCGCGCTCCGCCAGAATCGCCAGGGCGGTCTGCCGGCTCAGCCCCTTCACGTAGTTGAAGCCCAAGCGCACCACCAGTTGCCCGTCCCGGCTCTCGATCGTGCACGGCCAATCGGACACAGTCACATCCACCGGCAGGAAATGGAGGCCGTGCCGTTGCGCGTCTTTCACCAGAGTGAATGCACTGTAGAAACCCATCGGCTGATTGTTCAGCATTGCCGCCGTGAAAGCCGCCAGATAGTGGCACTTCAGATAGGCGCTCGCATAGGCCAGCAACGCAAAACTGGCGGCGTGGGATTCGGGGAAGCCATACATGGCGAACGATGTGATGGACAGCACAATCGCATCCTGTGTCGCGACGTCCAGACCCTTCTTCGTCATGCCCGAACGCAGCCGCGTCTCAATGTCCTTCATCCGCTCCTCGGAGCGTTTGAAGCCCATCGCCCTCCGCAACTCCTCCGCTTCTCCGCCCGTGAAATCCGCGATCAGCATCGCCATGCGCAGCAGTTGCTCCTGGAACAGCGGCACGCCCAACGTGCGCCGCAATACAGGCTCCAACAAGGGATGCAGGCACGTCACCTCCTCATCGCCAGCGCGCCGCCGCAGATACGGATTCAGCATATTGCCCACAATCGGGCCGGGCCGGATGATCGCCACCTCCACCACAATGTCGTAGAACTTCCGCGGCTTCAGGCGCGGCAGGCACGACATCTGCGCGCGGCTCTCCACCTGGAACATTCCCACCGTGTCGGCGCTCTGCAACGCCGCGTACACAGCCGGGTCGTCCGGAGGCAGTTTCGCCAGATCCACCTCTTCCCGGTAGTGATCGCGGATCAGCGTGATGGAATCCTTCAACACCGCCATCATGCCCAAGCCCAGCAGATCCACCTTGATCAGTCCCAAATCCGCGCAATCCTCCTTGTCCCACTGCACAATCACGCGCCCCGGCATCGTCGCCGGCTCCACGGGCACAATCGAATCCAACTGCCCCTGGCAGATCACCATCCCGCCGGAGTGCTGCCCCAGATGGCGCGGCAGATTCTGGATCGCTTCCGTCAACTCCGCCAGCTTCGCTGACAATGGCTGTTGCCCGCCCAGCGACTTTTCATCAAACCCTAGAGCCTTGCCCACGTCCCGCAATGCCGATCTAGGCCGGTACGTGATGACGTTCGCGGTCATGGCCGCGCCGAGTTTGCCATAGCGATGATAGACATACTGGATCACCCGCTCGCGGTCCTCGCCGCTGGGCAGATCCAGATCGATGTCCGGCCACTCGCCGCGCTCTTCGCTCAGGAACCGCTCAAACAGCAACTCCATCTGGATGGGATCCACGGCGGTGATCCCCAGCGAATAACAGACGGCGCTGTTCCCTGCGGACCCGCGCCCCTGCACCAGAATGCCCTCGCGCCGGCAGAATTCAACGATGTCCCAGACGATCAGGAAATACCCGGAGAGCTTCAGCTTCGCGATGAGAGTTAGCTCCTTTTCCATCTGCCGGTAGGCGATCTGGTGGTCAGGACCGTATCGTCCCAGCGCTCCCGCCATCGCCCTCGCCCGCAGCACCGAATCCATCGTCTCGCCGGCGGGTACGGGATAACGCGGGAACTCATACCCCAGGTTGGCCAGCGTGAACTCCAGCCGGTCCGACAGCTCCATCACTCCGGCGAGCGCCCCGGGCTCATCGGCAAATAGCCGCCGCATCGCGCGCGCCGGTTTCAGGTACCGCTCCGAATTGCGTTCCAGCAGCCGGCCCGCCTCGGCGATGGTGGTCTTGTGCCGGACGCAGGTCAGCACATCCATCAGCTCCCGCTTCTCTGGACGTGCATAGCGGATGCCGTTGGTGGCGATCAGCGGCAGCCGCCATTGCGCCGCCATCGCCAGCACGCGCTGATTGCGGAGTTCCCCCTCGCGATTCAGGTGCCGCTGCAGCTCGGCGTAGACCTGCCCCCGCCCGTAGATGTCGAGCAGCGTCTCCGCCGGCTGCGAACCGTCCACGATGGCGATCAGGCCCTCGGCATACTGGCGAAACTCGGCCTCCATTGCCGCCGCCTTGCCCTTCTCCGAGCGCAGCTTCATTGACGAAATCAGGCGGCAGAGATTCTGATACCCGGTGCGGTTCTCCACCAGCAGAACGTAACGTCCGCCCGCCGCGGCAGTGATCTCCGCGCCGATGTGCGGACGGATCCCTGCCTTCTTCGCGGCCATGTAGAACCGCGGCGCGCCGCTGACATTATCGGTATCCACCAGCGCCATCGCCGGAATCTCCAGACGGGCGCACTCCTGCACCAGGTCCTCGGGAACCGATGCGCCCTCCAGAAAGCTGAAGGCCGAGCGAGCGTGCAACTCGGTATACATCAGTCATAGCTCCCATCCAGGAACCACTGCTTCCCGCTGCAATAGATCCTGTGGACCGTGTGGTCCGCCAGCACGACATCCCATTCGTCCCGGTTCCATACCGTCTCGCTCCACCACTCGCCCGAGCTGCGCCACGGGCCGGCCGCGCGGATCACTTCGCCGGAGACACGCGCGGTAATAATCCGTTGCAGCCGCCCATTCTGCAGGACCACCCGGGCTGTCAACGGCGGGCGGAAGTAGCGAAACGCCAGCCGTAGCTTCGCAGGCTGCTCCTCCTTCGGCTCACTCTGCTCAAACGCGCACGGGCGAAAACAATAGGCGTCCGGCCGGTGCGTGTTCAGGATCTCGGGCGAGCCGACGCGGTCCTTCCCCACCAGCGCCCGCAGCCGCTCCAGCAAGGTATGCAGTTTCTCGGGGTCAGGCACGGCGGGGAGGAACAGTCCGCCCTGCACCACGCGCGGCTCCCCCGGATCCAGCTGAACCTGGACCGCCACCGTGGGCGCGCCCGGCGGCTTCGCCTCCAGGGAAAGTTGAACTTGCTTGAGCAGCGCTTTCGGATCGCGCATCGGAAAAGGTAATTCCAGCACGCGTCGAAACTCGCTGCCGTCCTCCAGCTTCAGGACAATCGTGATCCGTCTGGCGGCTAGTCCATTCCGTTGCAGTTCGCCGGCCAGATCGTGCAACTGTGCGGAGAGAAGGAAGAGCAGCGGCTCCAGCAATGCCACTGAATCCTCCAACTCCTGCACGCGCACGTATTCCACCGCGGGCCGCAGGATGTTGAGGAACTGGTCTCCCTCTCCGAGCGCGATGCGCCGCAACCGGGTCCCGGCCTCGCCCCACCGCTCCACCAGACCCATCTCCGGCAGCGCCGCCAGTTCTCCCAGAGTGCGAACGCCCCAACGCTCCAGCGTCAGCAGCACCTCCGGCTCGGCCGGGAGCGCTCCGACTGGAATCCCAGCCAGCGCGCGCGCCTCCTGCCCCGGAGGGATGATGGTGACGCCGGATAGATGTTGCGCCGCCAGAACCGCCGCCGATGGATTCGAGGCAATCGCCAGAGCGGCCGTCACCCCCATCTGCGCGCCGATGCGGGCAATCGCGGCGGCAATTGCGCGCGCGTCGCCGATCAGCCGGCCCAGTCCCGCCACGGAGAACACGACGGTCCTGGCATCGACAGGCTGGACCAGCGGCGAAAACTGGTGCGCCAACTCCACGAGTTGAGGGGAACTGCCGAAGAGACACGCAAACACGTCAAGCCTCCAATGCCTCCGCATGGAAATCCATGCTGACCGGAGCCCTTCCCATCGGCTTGCGGGAGACAGCCTCCGTCTCCAGGCAGTCGATGAGTTGAAACGGCGCCTCCCCGCGCCAATGCAGCGATTCCTGCCGCAAGGCGAACTGCCTGGTGGCGCAGGATCGCGCCACCGCCTCGCGAGAAACGATCAGCAGAATGGTTGACGTATGCTCCACCGCCAGCCGGAAACGATGCCAATAGGAGATGGGCACGCGGCTGAGGGATGCCTGCGACATATCGCAGAGATCGAGAACGATCAGCCCGAATCCGCCGCTGTGCAGAATCATGTCGGTGGCCTTCAGCGAGGTCTCCACGCGATGTCCGCACTGCACCCACAGCACCTTGCTCAGTTCGGCGCCCGCCTTCTGTGCAGAGGACGGATCGAAGGCGTCATCGCTGTCAATAACAGCCACTACTTCTCCCCGCCTGGTGGCTGTGGCGATCATGGACTGCGTAACAGCGGTCCGCCCGGATCCAGGGGAACCAATGATCTCCGTGATCGCCCCGCGCGGCAAGGCGGCAAGCCCCTGCGTCAGTTCCCGATACTCGGGCCCAGGCTGCAGAACCGGAAAAGAAGCCCAACGCGCGGGTGCCGTCATATTCGCCCTATATTCGCCTACTGGAAGTGTAGCTTTCGGGCGGGGGGATGTCAATGACGGAGGGCCGGAGGTTCGCTCCTACTTACTGCGCCACAGCCCCGGCAGGAACTTGTAGTACAGCAGGTGCCGCCATGTGGACCAGTCGTGGCCGCCGCTGCCGCCTATATAGTATTCGTGCTCGATGTTGTGGTTCAGCAGCGCCTGATGCAGAGCGGCACAGCGCTCGCCCATGCGCACATTCGCCTCGTGCGTGCCTTGCCCCACGAACAGATAATCGACTTTCTTGTTGACCTCCGGATCGTTGAGGAACTTCGCGCTCGTCGTTTCGCTGTTCACGTCGCCGGCGCTGAGCACGCCGAACGAGCCGAACAGGTCCAGGCTGTTGAACCCCACAAACTGTGTGTGCCGCCCGCCCATCGAGAGTCCAGATAGCGCACGGCCCTTCGGCTCCTTGCGGACACTGTACTGGCTCTCGACCAAGGGAATCACGTGCCCGCGCAAGTCCGCTTCGAACAGCTTGAACGTGAGCTCTGTGTGCTTCGGATGATTGCGATGGACCACCTGATTGTTCGGGATCGCGATCAGCATGGGCACGGCCTTGCCTTCGGCAATGAGGTTATCCAGGATGAGATTCGCTCGCCCGTCATAAATCCAGTTCGAGGCCAGTTCGCCGCTGCCACCCACCAGGTACAGCACCGGATAGCGCTTCGAACGGTCATAGCCGGGCGGAGTGTAGACGTACAACTCCCGCTCCCCGTTGGTCACGTTGGAATGGTAAATGTGACGCGTGACATTGCCGTGCGGCACGTTGCGGGCGTCGTAGTAGGCAGGGCCGTCGCCATGAATCACCAGTTGGCTATACGGCGGCATTGCCGTGAACGCAGCGATCGTGTTGTTCGGATCAGCCATCCTGATGCCATCCACCATGAGGTGGTATTGATACATGTCCGGCTTCACCGGACCGATGGTCAGCGTCCAGATGCCGTCGTCGCCCTTCTTGAACGGCAGCGGTTTGGTCTGCGGGCCAAGCGCGGTCAGCACCGCGCCGGTGAGCAGAACTTCGCGAGCGTCGGGCGCCTTCAGGCGAAACACCACAGTGCGATCGTCGCGAACGTCTGGCGAGTTCAGCGAGGCGCTGAACGGAACGAGGTTCTCACTGTTCTTCTGCGGGTTATAGTCCAGGTTGACGTTTGCCTGCTGCCCGAGGGCGGTCAGGCACGCCAGGCCCGCGAGGGGCGCGAGTCTCCGTATGTTCATGGCACAATCCTCCGGTCACGAGCATACTACCGGTCACGATAGACTGAGAGGCGTCGGTGGCCTTCCATGAAATACCTCGACGAATATCGCGACGCCTCCTCCGTGCAGACTCTCGCGCAAGCTATCGCCAGGACCGTCACTCGCCCGTGGGTCATCATGGAAATCTGCGGCGGCCAGACCCACACCATCATGCGCTGCGGCCTGGATTCCATGCTCCCCCCGCAGATCGAAATCGTCCACGGGCCAGGCTGCCCGGTCTGCGTCACGGCGTTGGAAACCGTAGAGAAGGCACTGGCCATCGCCAGCCTGCCCAACGTGATCTTTGCCTCCTACGGCGATATGCTGCGGGTGCCCGGAGTCCATACAGACCTGCTCGGCCTGCGCGCTCGCGGCGCCGACGTCCGCATCGTCTATTCTCCACAGGACGCGGTCCGTCTGGCGCAAGCCAACCCGTCCCGCGAAGTCGTCTTCTTTGCCATCGGTTTTGAGACCACCGCCCCAGCCCATGCCCTGGCCGTACAGCAGGCACAGGCACTCAAACTAACCAATTTCTCGATTCTCGTCTCGCACGTCCTAGTGCCGCCGGCCATGCGCGCCATTCTTGGTTCCCCGGAAAACCGCGTCCAGGGCTTCATCGCGCCCGGGCACGTCTGCTCGGTCACGGGGTTTGAAGCGTATGAGGAGCTCAGCCGCGAATACCAGGTGCCGGTCGTCGTCGGCGGCTTCGAGCCCGTCGATCTTCTGGAAGCCATCCTGATGCTCATCCAGCAACTCGAAGCCGGCCGCGCCGAAACGACAAATGCCTACACCCGAGCCGTCTCGCGCGAAGGAAACCTCCACGCTCTGCGAGCCACCGGTCTAGTCTTCGAAACAGCCGACCGCAAATGGCGAGGCATCGGCGAGATTCCCCAAAGCGGCCTGCGCTTGCGCTCCCAATACGCCATCTTCGACGCCGAACAACGCTTCGGAGCCGAAGCCATCCAGGCCGACGAACCAGCCGAGTGCATCAGCGCCCTGGTCCTTCAGGGCCTCAAGAAACCCACCGACTGTTCCGCCTTCGGCCAGCGCTGCAAGCCCGAATCCCCGCTCGGCGCGCCGATGGTATCCAATGAAGGTGCCTGCTCCGCGTACTATCGCTACCGCCGCCAGGGAGTCGAAATCGCCTGATGCTGCTCAATTGCCCCCTCCCGATTGCCGGGTCCGACCGCGTCCTCCTCGGACACGGCAGCGGAGGCAAGCTCTCCGCGGAACTCATGCGCGACATCTTCCTGCCCGCGCTCGCCAACCCGATCCTCAACCGCCTCGACGATCAGGCTCAGTTCGAAATCAGCGGCTCCCGGCTGGCCTTCACCACGGATTCGTTCGTGGTCAAACCGCACTTCTTCCCAGGCGGCGACATCGGCTCGCTGGCGGTCCACGGCACCATCAACGACCTCGCCATGGCCGGCGCCCGGCCGCTCTACCTCAGTGCCGCCTACATCATTGAAGAGGGCTTTCCGCTGGAGGATCTCCGCCGCATCGCCGAATCCATGGGCCAGGCCGCCCGCGCCGCCGGAGTCTCCATCGTCACCGGCGACACCAAAGTCGTGGAGCGCGGCGCAGCCGATGGCGTCTTCATCAACACCACCGGCATCGGCCTGATCCGTGAGGACGTCAGCATCTCCGCCGCCGCAGCGCGGCCCGGCGACGTGATCCTGCTCAGCGGTACGCTGGGCGATCACGGCATCGCCATCATGGCGGCCCGCGAGGGGTTGGAATTCGATACGGTGCTCGCCAGCGACTCCGCCGCTCTCCACACTCTCGTCGACGACATGCTCGCCGTCTCCCCAGCCATCCGCTGCCTGCGCGATCCCACGCGCGGCGGCCTCTCCAGCACGCTCAACGAAATTGCCGGGCAATCCTCAGTCGGTATGCGTATTCTGGAAACCGCGGTTCCGATCCGGTCCGAAGTCCAGGGCGCTTGCGAAATGCTGGGTCTCGATCCCCTCTACGTCGCCAACGAAGGAAAGCTGGTCGCCATCGTCGCGCCCCAAGACGCCGATGCCATCCTCGCCGCCATGCGCGCCCACCCCCTGGGCCGCGACGCGGTGCGCATCGGCACGGTCACGCAGGAAAACCCCTGCCGCGTCGTGCTTCAAACCGCCTACGGCACCACGCGTATCGTCGATATGCTCGCCGGCGATCAACTGCCGCGCATCTGTTGAGAGCCGCCATGCACGAAATGGGCATCGCACAATCCGTCATCGACATGGCCACCCGCGAGGCTGAGCTCAAGAGCGCTCGAGCAGTCCTCCGCGTCTCCCTTGCCATCGGTGAGCTCTCCGGCGTCGATACGGAATCCCTCACCTTCTGTTTCGAGTGCCTCAAGACGGACACCCTGCTTGAAAACGCAGCGCTGGAGATCAACTACAAACGCCGCCGCCACCTGTGCCTGTCCTGCACGCGGGAGTTCGAGGTCCTGAACCACAACCCGGCCTGCCCTCATTGCCATCGCCAGGACACGCAATTCCTCGGAGGCGACGAACTCGAACTCAGCCAACTGGAATTGGAGATCGCATGAATCCGCCTGTCATGGAGAAGGTCGCCCAGAAGATTCTCAGCGAGAACGACCGCATCGCCGGCACGCTCCGCGAGGCGTTCTTGAAGCGCAACATTCTCTGCGTCAACTTCATCAGCTCGCCGGGCTCCGGCAAGACGATGCTGCTCGAAAAGACCCTCGAAGCGCTTCCGGAATCGGAACGTGTCGCGGTCCTCACCGGCGACATCCAGACCGACAACGATGCCCGCCGCCTCGCCCGCTATGGATTCCCCGTCCGGCAGATCACCACCGCCGGCGCCTGCCACCTCGACGCCCGCATGGTCGAGAAGGCTCTCGCCGATTGGGACCTGGACGGCATTGACACGCTGTTCATCGAAAACGTCGGCAACCTGGTGTGCCCCGCCGGCTTCGACCTCGGCGAGGAGGCGAAGATCGTTCTCCTCAGCGTCACTGAAGGCGAGGACAAGCCACTGAAGTACCCCGGCATCTTCTTCAAGTCCGACCTGGCGCTCTTCACCAAGATCGATCTCCTGCCCTTCGTTCCGTTCAACCTGGACGAGGCCCATGACAACGCCCGCCGGATCCACCCCGGTATTGAGATGATCGATCTGTCCGCCACCACCGGACAGGGAATGGACGATTGGATGCAATGGTTGGCGCAACGCAAAGCCAAACGCCAGTCCGCCTCCGCCTAGCGCTCTACGGAGTCGTGCAGGGCGTCGGCTTTCGTCCCTTCGTCTATCGCCTTGCCGCCGGCCTCGGCCTCACCGGTTGGGTCCTGAACTCCGGTGATGGTCTCGTCATTGAGGTCCAGGCCGATCACGCCCGCCTCGACGAATTCGTCGCGCGCCTGGAATCCGAACGCCCCGCGGCCAGCGTGATCCTCGCCCGGGAATCCACCTGGCTGGCGCCAGATGGCTGCACCTCTTTCGAGATTCGCAGCAGCGAATCCGCCGCCGCCCCCCGCACCGGCATTCTCCCGGACCTCGCCACCTGTCCCGAGTGCCTTCGCGAAATCAACACGTCCACGGAACGCCGCTTCGCCTATCCGTTCACCAATTGCACGCTGTGCGGCCCCCGCTTCTCCATCATCGAAGCCCTGCCCTACGACAGGCCGCGCACCACCATGAAGGACTTTGTCCTCTGCCCGGAATGTGAGAACGAGTATCGGAATCCGCACGACCGCCGCTTCCACGCCCAGCCTATCGCCTGCCCGAATTGCGGACCACAACTCGACGCCACCCTCGCCGAAGCCGCGGCCGGCATCCAACGCGGTGGCATCGTAGCGCTCAAGGGCGTTGGCGGGTTCCAATTGTTGGCAGACGCCCGCAACGCCATGGCTGTCGCCGAGCTCCGCCGCCGCAAGCAACGCGACGGCAAGCCTTTCGCACTGATGCTTCCTAACCTGGCGTCGGTGCGCTGCTACTGCCAGCTCTCCGCCGAAGAGGAACGCATCCTCACCTCCTCAGCCGCCCCCATCGTCCTGCTCGAGCCTATCGGTGAA
>CAYVDY010000105.1:0-15195 GCA_964450255.1 uncultured Candidatus Solibacter sp.
GGACACTAGTGTGACCACTGCTGCACGCGACAGTCCAACACTCCGGTGGGCGCTTGGGCAACTCCCAGGACGTCCAGAACAGGTCCCCCAGGGCTATGCCGTTGCAAAGGCCGCCGCAGGCGAATCCGGAGGAATCGTCTCCCGCCTCTCCCGCAAGGGCCGAAAAACCCTCTACCTCAAGTACGGGTCTGGCCCCATCGCCGGCGCCATCCTGGACGAGCTGGTTCGCCTGCAGTGGCTGAACAAACGCCTGCCGTCACCTCGTGTCCTGCAGTTCGGCGGCGACGGATCCAGCGCGTGGATGCTCACCACTGCTCTCCCCGGGCGCTCAGCCGAGGACTGTCTCGTAGACAATCCGAAAACACGCTCCGCCACGGTGCGCGCCATTGCGCAGTTCTTGCGGCGGCTGCACAGCCTGCCCGCGGAATCCTGCCCGTTCCACTCGGATCACCGGCTGCGGATGATCGAAGCCCGGCGTAACATCGAGGCCGGCCTGGTGGATGAATCGGACTTCGATGAATGCCGCCGTGGCTGGACCGTGGACCGGGTGTGGGCCGAACTGCAAACCCTGGTTCCCACCAGGGTCAACCGCGTAGTGACCCACGGCGATTTCTCTCTCGGCAACATACTCGTGAACCGCGGCAGAGTAACGGGCGTAATCGATGTAGGCCGCTTGGGAATCGCCGACCCCTATCAGGACTTGGCCATCCTCTGGCACAACCTGGCCGAATTCGGCCCCGGTCTCCAGCAAACGCTGCTCGAGGCCTACGGAACGCCCCGTCCCGGCAAGCGCAAGCTCGAATTCCACCTGTGCCTCGACGAGCTCTTTTGAACGCCCGTCTTCCTGTCTCACGAGGACCCCAACGCTCTCCAGACCATGCGCCAGTCCGTCCAGGATCGCCTCGGAACCCAAGCCCACATCGCACTCGCCACCACCGCCGTCACGCCGCGGAGCGACCAGTTCGGGCACTTTCTGTCTGCGGAGTCGGCCGCCCTAGAGTCAGTGCGAGGGGCTCGTTTGCGAGCCCCTCTGGTTACGACGTCGCGGGAACCCTATTCCCAGTAGGGCTTGGCGCCGTAATACTTGTTGATACCGGTCGCCCAAGTGCGGTCGGCCATGTCGGGCCAATGCTCCTCGTCGAAGCCTGGCGCGTTGTCGAGCAATTTCTTGTCAACGTTCAGAACAAGCTGTTTGTTTTCCGTGTCGACGGTGAGAGAGCTCCATGGGATGGCAAACAGCTTGTCTCCCATTCCCAGGAAGCCTCCGAAAGAAAGAACGGCGTAAGCAACGCGGCCGCTGGCGAGATCAAGCATGATGTGCTCGATCTTCCCCAAGTCTTCGTTTTGCATGTTGACTACGCTGTCGCCCGTCAGCGTGCTCGCCGACATTACCTTGGGTTGACGTTTCAATTGCGGTTGTGTCATGTGGTTTCCTTTGATTTGAGCCGGCGTCCCGATGGATTTCGAGGCGCTTTAACTGGCCATGTTCGGGCGTTAAGTCGTCTCGTCGGGAATGCCTGCTCACCGTGTCATACAGAGCAGGTGAGGGCCCGTTGCAGGTTGCCAGACGGACGGATGTATTGCTGAGGTGCGCAAGTCGATGGAAACGCGGCTGCCGGCGCCGGGGAGGCCTACCTCAGGCCGAATCGGCTCCATTTGACTGATGGGACGTCTGAGCGGGAGCTTTGACGGAATCTGGTCAGGTGACCTTAAACCGTCACTTGGGACCCGGAGAAATGCTGGTTTCACTGCGGGGATAGCGATGCATGTTCTCCAGAAGCTACCCGGCAGAATCAAGAGCTTCTTCCGGCATCCCGATACCCATTGGATCCTCGCCGGGGTGGAACAGCCCTTGCTTGCGGGACCCTGAGTGCAGGCTACTTCACCCCCCCGCTTGTGGCGCGGCCGCGGATCCGGAATTCCCCGCCAGCGCGCTGGTATACTGGCAGCCGTTCGATCCTGGGAGGTTTCATCGGTATGCAACAGACGCGCGGGCAGTTCTTGGGGAGTATGGTAGCCGCCTCTTCGGCGCAAGGCGGCGCGCCGCAGGGGATCGGGGATCTGGTCATTTACCGGAACCCAAGGTTCTACTGCGCGTTTCCTTCGATTGTGCGGCGGCCCGACGGAGAGTTGCTGGTGGCGTTCCGGCGAGCGCCCGACCGTCGGCGGGCAGGGGCAGCCGGTTACTCGCATACCGATCCAAACAGCAACCTGGTGCTGGTGCGGTCTCGCGATCAGGGCAGCACCTGGACGACTGAGCCGGAGTTGATCTGGGCGCATCCGGAAGGCGGTTCGCAGGATCCGTGCATGGTGCAACTGCGCGACGGGACCATTCTCTGCAGCAGCTATGCGTGGTACCAGATGCCGCCGGCGCCGGAGCGGAAGCCGTATGCGTTCCTCGGCGGGTATCTGCTGCGATCGCGGGACGGCGGGCGGAGCTGGCAGGGGCCTATCGTGCCGCCGCCGACGCCCGGTGTCGATGCGCAGGACCCGTTTGGCGCGCCGCTGCCCTCGTACAACCGGGGGGCGATGTGCCAGGGCCGGGACGGGCGGCTGTATTGGGCGGTGGCGCATCAGACGCGGGCGGGGGTGAGCGGGATTTCGTTGATGATTTCCGCCGATGGCGGGACGACCTGGACCTACTCGTGCCCAATCGCCGCGGATGCCCGGATCGGATTCAACGAGACGTCGCTGTACGAAACGGCCAAGGGCGACCTGGTAGCCTTCGTGCGCACCGAGAAGTATGACGACCAGACTGTGATCGCGCGGTCCACGGACCAGGGCAAGAGCTTCCGCTGGGAAGGGGCGGGCTTTCAGGGCCACCCGCATCATGCGGTCCGGCTGCCGGACGGGCGCGTGTGGCTGGCGTACGGCTACCGGCACAAGCCTTTCGGGATCCGGGCGCGGGTGCTGAACGCGGAGTGCACGGATGCACAGACCGCGGGGGAGATTGTTCTGCGGGACGATGGCGGAAGTTCAGATCTGGGGTATCCGTGGGCGGCGGTGCTGCCAGGCGGAAAGGTTCTGACGGTGTACTACTTCAACCGGGAGAACGGTTCGCGGGAGATTGCCGGGACAATTTGCGGGTAGGTGCTATCCCCGCCGGCGCTCAGCGACTGAGCAGACCCTGTCCGTCGAGCCAGTCGCGCAGGCGGAGCGGCCAGCTATCCACGGGCAGCGACTTCTTGCGCATGCCAAATCCGTGGCCGCCCTTGGCGTAGATGTGCAACTCGGCCGAGCCGCCAGCCTGCTTCCAGGCTGTGTAGAGACGGATACTGGTGCGCTCGGTGCGCACGGTGTTGTCGTCGTCGGCGTGGACTAGAAACAGCGGCTGAGGCTGCGACGGCACTGCCAGGTTCTCCGGCATGGCGGCATAGATGGGCGCGGCGAAGTTGGGGCGGCTGTCGGCTGTGCCTTGCAGAACGACACCCGTGGTCACCCAGCCGCCCGCGGAGAAGCCCATGATGCCGAGGCGGTCCGGGCGCACGCCCCACTCAGCGGCGCGGCGGCGCACTACGCGCATGGCTTCCAGGCCGTCGGCAACGCCCAGCGCGATCGCCTCAGGACGCCGCCTGGCCATTACCTCCTTGTCTTTTTCGCCCTCGTCACCAGTCCGCATAACGCGGTACTTGAGCACGAAGGCAGCGACGCCGAGCTCGTTCAGAAAGCGGGCTACGTCCTCACCCTCGTGGTTCCAGGCCAGGATGCGGAAGCCGCCGCCCGGACAGATCACCATGCCCGTGCCGGTGGCCTTTGCTTTGTCGGGCAGGTAGACGGTCACGGTAGGCTTGGTGACGTTGGCGATGCGGCGGATGCCATCGCTGGACGGTTGTTCAGTTTCGGGCCAGTTCCAGGTTTCGGAGCCGGGGGCAGCACCGGAATAGAGCGGAACCACTGGCTGGCCGGCCGCGGCCAACGCGAAGCCCAGCAGGGCAGGCAAAAGAAACCTGGAACGCATTACTGTCCTCCGATATCTGGGATTACCGTTGTGGCTCCGAATCTCCGATGAGCTTATCATGGGCCGCCGGTCTTAACGGTGTCTGGCCGAGTCTCGGCGGCTCCAAACGTGGAACGGACGGGTCTACTCTATTTCGCGAGCCGATCGAATTTGCAGCCGGTGCAGTCGCCATGTTCCCCACCTGTCCCCATGAACTGATTCGTCAAATGGCAAACATCCATTCTGGCGGTTCGGATCGCACCCAGGCCTTGTTGCCCGGGCGTCACTGTGCAGCACTGCTCACATCGGAAGAATCAAGGGCGCCGATGTTGCCAGAACGGCCTCCAGGTAGGGATCGCGATCCGCAAAGTAATCCGCACCGCGAAACTCCACAGGCAGCGCCGGTTCCACCGGACCTTCGAATCCTGGCCGCTGGACCAACCGCGTCGATACCGCTACCACCAGTCTGGAGTACGGCAAAACGATGGGCAGATTCTCACCAAACGAAGACACGCGCCCACCGCTCGTTTCCCCAACCAGCGTCAGCCCGGCCTCCTTCAGGTCGGCCGCCGCGACTGAGCCCGATGAGAAAGTTCGCTTTCCAATAATCCCGAATGCGCCCTTGGGAGGAAGTGGGAACGACCCATTGATGTAAGCCTGCCCCAGTGTCTTGAGCAGAATTCCAAACCAGAAGCTGTTGCCGCCCGTATTCTCGCGAATGTCAAAAACGAGGCGGTCGGGCGGATTGGACTCGGCGAACTCGACGACTGAATCAGCAAACCGCTGCATCGGCAGTAGCGGGCTGTCGACACAGCGGTTGTACTGAATATAGAGGGTCCTCGATTCTGGCAAGAACGCAAACCAGTAGGGCTGCCCTATATATCGCTTGTACAACGGCGATTCCGGACGCGCGAACTGGGGACCCTCCAACAACTCGCCGCCACCCAGCGCCAGACGGTCGGAGATGGGCTCACCGTTGGCCGCTTCCACTTCCAACTCCAACGCCGCCCCGTCACGCACCAAGCCGGCCGCCACCAGCACGTCGTGTGTCGCCAATGTGGCTTCGCTCTTATACCGAAACCACGTCTCTGTGTCGTGGCTGATCCATGGTCGTATCGCCTCGTACGCCTCCTCCACCGGCGCCCCTGCCAGGCGCACCACGCGCTTCCCAATCAGCCGCTCGTGCCCGTACGCAGCCCGCGTCACGAAAAGTCCGTCCGAAAACCACTTGAACGCGATGTTGTAGCGGAGGATCCCCGTGCTGGACGCCGAGATGTCCACCGACGTGTGCGAATCGTTCGCGAGCGCCGCCAGGCGTGCCAGCCCGATCACAACTTGCCGGTCCGCCGAGCCCGAAACCTTCTCGCGCAACGAACGATACTCCTCCTCGTATGCCTCCCGGCTTGTCCGCGTGTATGGATTAGGATGCGCGGTCGTGATCCGCTGGTAAAGTGCGTCAATATCGGCGCGCCATCAGTCTTCCCGAGTGCTATCCTGCGCCAGCAATCCGCTTCCCACGAATAGGAGTAAACAAGTGAAGAAGGCTTGCATATCTCTTTTCATGCTTCAGAGTATACCTTCGCCGAGGGAATTCGGTTGCTGAATAGCGAACCAATCCGGCAGTCATCACTCGGTTCACTCGACAGGCAGTTCCGGCTGGCTCGGACGCAACCGCAAACATCCCAGGTATCCTAACAGATGCAACATGCGAGTCCTCACTCTGCTAATCGCCGCTACGGCTGCCGCCGCTTCGCACACCGAGTTCGTCTTTGAGAAGGCGCCGTTTGCATCCTGCCACGCATCGACGATCGTGGAGCTGCGAGATGGCGGCCTGATGGCAGCCTGGTTCGGGGGAACCGACGAAGGTTCAAAGGACGTGGCGATCTGGGGATCGCGCAGGACGGGCGGCGCGTGGTCGGCGCCGGTGGAACTGGCGCGCCAGGCCGATCAGCCGACGTGGAATCCGGTGCTGTTCTACACCGGTGACGGGACGTTGTGGCTGTACTACAAGTTCGGACCCTCGCCGATGACGTGGACGGCCGCGCGGCGGTCCTCGCGGGACCATGGAAGAACGTGGTCGGAGATTGAGCGGCTGCCGGCGGGCATCCTGGGACCGATTCGCGCCAAGCCGCTGGTGATGGAAGACGGAACAATCGTGAGCGGGACGTCGGTGGAATCCTACCGTTCCTGGGCCGTATGGATCGAGCGGAGCACGGACCATGGGCGGACCTGGACCAAGGTGGGCCCGATCATCGTGCCGCGAACCGTCGCGCGGCGCAATCCGAGAGGCAGCGGTCCGCCGCAGGTGCCGGGAGTGTCAGAGTGGGACTTTACGGACGGGTTGATCCAGCCCAGCGTGGTGGCTGTGAAGGGCAAGCGGCTGCGGCTTTACGCCCGGGCGACATCGAGCATCGGCAGGATCTGCGTGGCCGAATCAAGCGATGGAGGCGTGACCTGGTCGGCGGCGCGCCCGACGGAACTGCCGAATCCGAACTCGGGAATCGACGCGGTGACGCTGCGTGACGGCCGGACGGTGATGATCTACAACCACACGGAGAAGGGGCGCACGCCGCTCAACCTGGCGGTCAGCCGGGACGGCGAGAGCTGGACCATGTTCCAGGCGCTGGAATCCGAGCCGGGCGAGTATTCGTATCCGAACGTGATTCAAGGGGCGGACGGCGATTTGCATATCGCTTATACGTGGAACAGGAAACGAATTAAGTACGCGCGGGTGCCGCTGGGCGACGTGCAGGCGAAGTAGAGCGTCTGGCGCTTGCCAAGCGAGCGCTGTCCGACGATCATGAGGGGATGCCGAAACTGATCGAGGGGCCAACGCGAGTGGAAGCAGCCGGAACGCAGCCCAAACTCATCGACGAATACGTGGGGCGGGTCAACACGGGCGATAGCAGCGTCTCCATCGCGCATATGCGATCGCCCGGCGGCTGGCAGGAACCTGGGCAGCGCCCGGAGTTCGATGAATACACGATCGTGCTGCGCGGCGCGGTTCGCGTGGAGTTCGAGGGCGGCGAAATGGATGTGTGTGCCGGACAGGCGGTGCACACGTGCGCCGGGGAGTGGATTCGTTACTCGACGCCAGGCGCGGACGGAGCGGAGTACATCGCCGTCTGCCTACCTGCCTTCGCGCCTGGGACGGTGCACCGCGATGAGTAATCAGACGCGGCGGCTCGTGAAACTCGACCCTGCCCGCGCCCGGAAGGCCGGCGAGACTCTGGCACGAGCATTCATGAACGACCCGATTCAGACCTACACATTTCCCGATCCCGTTGTTCGCGCCGAGCTTTCCGTGCCGCACTTTGAGGCGCTGGTGCGACTGGGACTTCTCATGGGTGAGGTGTGGGTGACGGAGGGAGACATCGAGGCTGTGGGCATCTGGTGGCCGCCAGGGCACAAGGAGATCGACGAGGATGTGTTGGAGCAGTCGGGGCTGACGAAACTCCCCGAGATGATCGGCGCGGACGCGTTCGGCCGCTTCATGAGCGTCATCGAGCCGATCGAGATGGTGCACAAGCGTGACATGCCGATGCCTCACTGGTACGCCATGTTGCTGGGGGTGGATCCCTCGCTTCATGGCAAGGGGCTCGGCCGGTTGCTGCTGCGGACCGTGTTCGACATTGCGGACAAACAGGGCGTGCCGTGCTACCTGGAAACCGCGCAGCCGGCCAACGTCCGGTTCTACACCAATAGCGGCTTTCAGCTGTTATTGGAGGACGCGGAGCCGGCCAGCAGACTCCGCTATTGGACGTTCAGGCGGGAGCCCGCCGGTTAGCGGATTGAAAATGGCGGCGGCGGCGAGTCCACGTCTTTGTTCCAGGCCGCGAGGTCGTCCCGAAGCCGCGCGGCCAGAGCCTGGTCCGAGGTGAAGCGATCCGTGCGTTCGGATGGATCGTCTTCCAGATTGAAGAGCTGATCGATGGCGCCATCGCGGACCAGTTTCCAGGGCCCGCGGCGAATGGCCTGCTGCTTGCGATCCGCCCGATTGATGCGCCAACAGAGGGAGCGATCCGGAGCCTGCTGTCTGCCGGTGATGATGGGCCTCAGGTCGATGCCGTCGAGCCTCTTCTCCGGCTTCACGCCGCAGGCTGCCATGATGGTGGCCGCGAAATCCATCGACGCGCAGGTGACATGGTGGGTGGACCCCGGCTTCACGATCCCCGGCCAGCGCATCATCCCCGGCACGCGGATGCCGCCCTCCCAGAGCGTGGCCTTGTGGTGAAAGAATGGCCGGTTGTCGCTCAGGCGCTCTCCACCGTTATCGTTGGTGAAGATCACCAGCGTGTCGCGCGAAACGTTGAGACGGTCCAGCGTATCGAGCACCTGGCCGGTGCCTTTATCCATGGCTTCGGTCATGCGCCGGTAATCGTCGCGCGTGCCGTCATTCCACGTTGCCTTGTTGCGCGTATCCTGTGGACGGCCGGGCCCCTGAAATGGCCAGTGGACTGCGTTCCAGGCCAAGTAGAGGAAGAAGGGCTGTTGCGGCTTGGCGTTCTGTTCCAGCCAGAAAGACGCGCGGCCGGCCAGCAGTTCCGTCCCATAGCCTTCCTCCTTGAGCGGAGTCTCGTTATGCCACCAGTCCGGCGTACCCTCGTTGCGTTGGTGCGAATACATATCCACGTTGCCGCCGAACAGGCCGTAGAACTCGTCGAAGCCGTGCGCCCGGGGCAGCGTATCGCCGTCCATGCCAAGGTGCCATTTGCCCATCAGTGCCGTGCGGTAGCCGGCGCGCTTGAGGTGCGTCGCGACCGTCGTCTCCGTCTGCTGCAACCCTCTGGGGCGATCGGCCGGCATCAGCGCCCACTCCAGACCCGTGCGCTGCTGGTAGCGGCCGGTCATCAGCGCGGCGCGGGTCGGGGTACAGACAGGCCCGTTCGAGTAACAGTTCGTGAATCGGACGCCCTGGCTGGCAAGGCGAGAAAGGGCCGGTGTCCTGATGTCCTTTGCTCCATAGGGCTCGATATCGGCATAGCCCATGTCGTCGGACATGATGAGCACTACGTTAGGCCGGGTGGCAGGCGGCTGCGTTCCAGCGGCAGCCAGCGTGGAGATGAATTCGCGGCGTTGCATCAGTGGGAGACTCCTTCGTGCAGGCGCGGCCGGCCAAAGACCGCGCGCTGGTCGCTCTGTTCCTGCATCCAATTCTCCACCCGGGTGCGAAATTGCTCCAGGGTGCGCGTGAAGCGGCGGTCAGCGGCGAGATTCTGCACTTCGTGCGGATCTCGCGACACGTCGTACAGTTCCTCCCGCGGCCGGATCCGGTAGCGCTGGATCAGCGCCGCCGCGGCAGCGTCCTGCCTGGCCTTCGCGGTCCAGGACTCCCAGTAAATACGGCCATCGCGCGGGCCAGCGCGCTCGATGTGCGTCCCGAACTCAAACTCGGGGTGCAGGTTGAGGATGTACTTGAAACGCTCCGTGCGCACGCATCGCATCGGGTAGACGTTCATGTCTCCGTCGCCGGAATGGGTCGCGTAGATCTCACTGCGATGGCGCGAAACAGCACCGGTCAACACAGGAAGGAAGGATCGGCCGTCGAGCTCGTCCGCCGCCTTGCCGCCCGCAGCTTCCACGAAGGTGGGCAGAATGTCCGTGAAGCTGAACAGGGCATCCGATCGAGTGCCCGGCTTGATGCGGCCCGGCCAGGACGCGAGAAACGGCATTCGGAGCCCGGCGTCGTATAGGTTCCACTTGGCGAACGGCCACTGCGCGCCATTGTCGGAGGTATACACAAAGAGCGTGTTATTCCCGAGGTGCCGGCGGACGCTGGCGCGGACTTCTCCAAGCTGCCGGTCTGCATTGCTGATGTCGGTGTAGTACTTGACTCGTTCGGCACGCGTCTCGGGCGTGTCGATTAAAACTGGCGGCAGTTCGACGTTGGCGGAATCGTAGCCGTCGTTCGAGGGCCAGTAGACATGCGGGCTATGGCAGCCCACCACCAGACAGAGTGGCAATTTGGCCTGTCGCGCCGCCAGCCACTGCCCGAAGGCGTTGGTGTCGAGATCGTTATTGAGCGTGCCCCCTGGAATCTCGCTCTGGACGAATTCCATATCCGGATAGGATGTCCGCGGCTGGAAGTGGTTCTTGCCGAAGTGGGCAGTCTGGTAGCCGAGCGCCTTCAGGTATGTGGGCAGCGTCTTGACGGAAACGCGCATCTGGGTATGGTTCGCTTCAGCGCCATTGCGCGCCGAATGTAGACCGCTCATGAGGACGGCGCGCGACGGTACGCAGGTGGGAGTGCCGCAGAAGGCGCCGGTCATAGTCACACCCTCGGCTGCAAGTTCCTGCATGTTCGGGGTGCGAACGACCTTGGATCCGTACACAGACGAGTCGAGGTAGCCGTGATCGTCGGAGATGAAAAGGACGAGATGAGGGCGGGACTTGGCTGCCTGCGCGCCGGCGCGGAGTCCGATGGCAGGTAGGGCAAGCAAACCGCGGCGGCTGATCATCGCCTGCTATTGTTTCACTAATCAGTTCCGCAGCGCCCCTGTGCGGATGCACGAACCGGATAGCGTCCGAGCGAACGATCGATCATGCTGGACGAAGGCTCACATCCCGATGCGTTACTCCGCCCGCGAAAACGAACCATCGCACAATTGCCGGAGGCGGCTCGGCCTCGTCCTCCTCAACCTCGTCCTTCCTGGCGCGGTTTCGATGAGCGCGCAGTTGATACCCAACTTGACGCCGCCCCCGGCTCCGGCTGCAACCACGACCACGACCACCGTGACCGCCCCTCAGGGGCCGCAGGCAATTCCCGCGAGCGATATACCCGAGCGTCTGCGGCAGGCCGCTAACATCGTCCGCGGGGCCGACGGACGGGCGGCGCCGCTGGCTGAGGTGAAAACCATCGAGAGCCAACTGCCTGAACTGACGAAGGGCATCGCTGATCTGGCCAAATGGAGCCGGAGCAGGGTTGGGAGTGAAGAGGGCAAACCCGAATCCCTCAGCGGGTTGCGCCTGGTCTGGGACGTCAACCGTCAGAGGCTGGACGCCTGGCAGGCGCTCCTGAAAGAGCGCAGCAGCGCGCTTCAGCAGGATAATGCGGCACTGCAAACGGAATCGGCAGCATGGTCAGTGACGAGCGACGTGGCGTACGACCAGCAGATACCGGACGAGATCATCGCTCAGATCACACAGACAATCCAGGACGTCACCGAATCACAAGAGGCTGTCTTGGCCCGCCGGAACGAGGTTCTGAAACTCCAGAATCGCGTGTCCGCGCTGCGAATCGAAATCGACAAAGTGACCGACGAACTGACGGCGGAGGCACGGCCGGCAGCGTGGCGGTCTGTTCCGCCTGGATGGCCCGCCCATCTGGAAGGTGACTCTCACGAGTAGAACGGAACCGTCGCAGTTGAGCAAACAGGCGGAGACGTTGCCGGCTACCGCGGTAGTGGAATACTATGTGCTCAACCTGCTGGTCCTGATCGGACTGCAGGTGACCGCCTTCGTCGCCGTATTCGCCGGGTTGTTTCTGGTAAGAAAACGCTCAGCGGCGTGGGTGCAGGACGAGGATCAGTCTGTGAGAGCGCTGGGGTTGGTAGTGAAGCGCCCGTTCTCCGCGGGGTTGCTCCTGACCGTTCTGGTCGAGGCCATCTACCACCCCAACGCACCGCAAGGCCTCGTAAACGCGGCATGGTACTTGATGCTGATTCCCCTGCTGCGGCTGATCCCCGGCATCATCGCCCCGAAGCACAAGCCGGCCTTGTGGCTGCTGGCAGGGCTTTACACCGCCGATGGCGCGCTCGCAGCAGTTCAGAAATACCAAGTGTGGGCAAGACTTGCCGCGCTGATCCTGGCGGCCGCTGCTGCGGTTGCCCTTGTCTGGCTCGACAAGCAGCTACGCACGCGGCGCGCGCCTGGCGCCTGGCTGAATTTGGGCCTGGGCTTCGTCCGCGTGGGCATCGGCGCCCTGGTGGTCTCCTTTGGATGCGAGTTGATCGGCGCAACCACGCTGGCCCGCTTCCTGGAGAGCGGCGTCCTCAGGGTTCTGTACGGAGCGGTGCTGCTCTTTGCTTCCACGCTGACATTGCAGGGGTTCATGCAGGTGGCGCTGCGCTCGGGCCGATTGCGGAGCGCAATGTCAGTCACCGAGAGTCCGGATGACTTGATGCGCCGGTTTTCGAGCGGCCTGAACTACCTCGGACTGGCGGTCTTCACGCTGCTGGTGGTGAGTTCCTTCGCGTTGCTTGAGCCATCGACCACATTGCTGTCGCGGCTTCTTACCCGCCGGATCTCCGTCGGAGCGGTTCAGTTTTCGCTGGGGGACGCGGCAGTCTTCGTGGCGGTGCTGGTCGCGGCGTCGTTACTGTCGAGGCTGTTGCGATTCCTGCTTTCCATCGGGATCTACTCCCGGATTGAGTTGCGGCGAGGGCAGTCGGCGGCGATCTCCAAGCTACTGCACTAAACGATTATCACGTTCGGTTTCCTGCTCGCACTCGGGGCAGCCGGCATCGAGTTGAGCAAGTCCATCGTATTTGCCGGAGCGTTCGGCGTGGGCCTCGGCTTGGGCATGCAGAATATCGTGAATAACTTCGTTGCCGGCCTCATCCTGCTGTTCGAGCGGCCCCTGAAGGTGGGCGACAAGATCACGATGGGCTCGACATCCGGGCAGGTTCTGGATATCCACAAGGTCGGCGACACGGGAGAGAAGATCGTCATCAAGACTAAGAACGGTACCGAAGAAGCCTACGATGTGAGCAAGAAGGCCGTCGTAACCAGCGGCAAGAAGATTGGCGAGATCTCCAAAGTTGTGGCGAACAAGACCGTCGAGGGCACGAAGGCCACGGTTCACTTCACCGAGGAAGCCGGCCGCAAGATCGTTCACTTCATCGAGCACAAGTAGCTGATACGTGCGGTTGGGGCAGGGGCATTGGTCCGGATTCTGGGACCAATGCCCGCCGGGCAGCCTGAGTTAACGGATACGCTGATCCGCGCCGTACAGCGTGAGCAGAGGATGCTTCACGAAAGCGCGGAATTCGTAGATGCCGTTGGCTTGCAGATTCGGCAGCTTCAGCGTAAACGGGCCGGGCGCAGTTAGCGTCAGCGACCCGGCGGGCTGCCATGGGATGGAACGGTCACTGGCGTCGAGGCCGACGATGCTGCGGTACTGGAAGCCAACTTCCAGCGACGTGGACTTGCCCATATCGGAGAGCCGGCCTTCCAGCGTGGCCGTGCCCGTGGCCTTGTCCAGAACGGACTTCGTGGTCTCGACGCGCGGCGGAGCAAAGCTCGGCTTCACGTTGGTGAGCTTGAGAACGATCGGGTTGGGCCACTTGCTGTTGTCCTGCAGGCGGTGTGTGAACATGGCCCGCACGTGCAGGCCATCAGCTTCCTGCTTGAACGTCGGCGCGGGGTTGACCTCGGGGCGGTACTCCAGCACGCGGCCGTTCTGGCCCAGCACGGAGACCTGAGTCTTGTCGGTGGCCTGCACGCTCTTCAGCACGAAATCGCGCCACTGCGAGCGCACCCAGCGGGGCTCATGCTTCACGACGGCGTAGAGGGTATCCTCATTCTTCGCCTTCGTGAACCAGATGTTCTGCTCGTTGGTGATGACCCACGGGCGCGTGGCATAGATGGCTTCCTGATTTACGAACATCCAGAGAGCGACCTCGCGGAGGCGCTCCTCCTGCTCGATAGGCAGCTCGCCGTCCGGCTTGGGGCCGATGTTGAGCAGCAGGTTGCCGCCCTTGGCGCGAGTCTCGACGAGAAGATCGATCACCGTGCCGCCGGTCTTGTAAGCCTCGTTCTGTGGCTGATACTGCCACGCAGTGCCCATCGTGAAGTTGGCTTCCCAGGCGCCGGGGAGCGGCACGCCGGGCACGTAGAGCTCAGGGGTCTGGATGGCGCCGCGCGTCACTACGGTGTTGGGCTGGAGCTTCCACGCGAGCTCCTTGAGCTGCTCGGGCGGGCCATCGAAGAAGACGACGTCGATCGGTCCATAGTTCGTCATCAGCTCATTCACCTGAGCGAGATCGAGCTTCATCAGGCCGGGGTTGTTGGCCGGATAGACCGCGGGAATATTGCGCTGGATATCGATCTTGTTCTGGTGGAGCCACCAGAAGTCGTCGGGCGAAAAATAGATGCCGGGGGCGATGCCCTGCTTGCGGAACGCATCGAGAATCTCGCGGTTGATGTCGCGCTTGAACGGCGTGTTCATGATGGAGAACGGCGTCGTTTTGGTGTCCCACATCGCGAAACCCGAGTGGTGCTTCGTGGTGAACACGACATACTTGATCCCGGCCAGCCGCGCGAGCGAGGCCCAGTCATCCGGGGCGAACTTGCGCGGGTTGAAGGTCTTCGGCAGTTCCGTGAGGAAGCGCTGGTTGTAGTCGTCCGAAGCGCCGGCCATCGAGTGGGAGATCACGACGCCGAGCTGGGAATCGAGCGACCAGTGAATGAAGAGGCCGAAGCCCTGGTCGCGAAACCACTCCAGGCGGTCGGGTTTGTTGTCGGTTTGCTGAGCGAACAGCGATGAGAATGCGAGAAGGCAGACGAGGACGGCTCGGGTCATGATCTGCCTATTGTAGTTAACGTTAACGATGGGCGCAAGTTCAGTTCGGATCGTGTCGGTTCGTATCGAGGGGACAACCGGGATCAACTCACCGCCATTAGTTCTCGTCTCGTTCTTCAGGTACGTGGAGACTGGCCCGGAGTTGTCTTTCTGCGGCTCTGGGGAGAAGGCAAGAACCGGCAAACGGGTCTGTCCTGTCAGTCAGCGCCAGATTTTGAAGGGTCCCGATCGAAAAGCACGAAGGGAGATCCTCAAGTTCTGAGGCGGCTAGCTGCCGGAGGAGATCGAACTCGTGACGGGCGGTGAGCCAGAGTTGTTGCTCGTCGACGGCCTCGTATTCGTGGCGGTAGATATTTCCGGCAGCGGCAACCGCAGGCCAATCGACTTCCGGGTGGCGGTCTTTGATGTCCCGCGGGAGGCGGCGCGATGCCTCCGAGATAATCTCGAGTGCGCGGGTGACAACATAGACTGTCTTCCGATCGCGGGCAAACTACTCCAGATCGAGGCGATGCACGAAGTCCCAGATTGCGTCAATGTTCTGAATAATGTCCCTGAGTCGCTGGCTGGGGTTCTTAGAAGGCATAGACGGCATCACGAAGGATGCTCTCGCGAAGTAGGGGTTTGAGAGTCTTGCGGTGGACGATGTCGGCTGGAACGGGAAGGAGGTCTGCCAGGAAGAACTTCAACCGGGCGTATTGAAAGACACCAATAGGGCGGCCGGGATCCAGGCCGAGCA
>CAYVDY010000106.1:0-15175 GCA_964450255.1 uncultured Candidatus Solibacter sp.
GTCCATCAGCAGGAGGTCGTACTCCTTCTGATCCAGCGCGGAGAGAACGGCCTGCGGAGACGTCACGCAATCTGCGGCGCAGCCTTCGGGTTTCAACAGAAGGCGCAGGGCGGCGAGGACATCTTCCTGATCGTCGGCGATGAGAACGCGTGGTTTGTTGGCGGCGGCCATGTTTGACTACTGTTCGATCCAGCCATCCACTATACGAATAATGCGGTTGGCGTAGGTGGCGTTGGTCTCCGAATGGGTGACCATCACGATGGTAGCGCCTTGCTGGTTGAGCTTTTTGAACATCTCCATGATCTCGGTGCCTTGCGAGGAGTGGAGATTGCCGGTAGGTTCGTCGGCCAGGATGACTTTGGGGTTGGCGATGACGGCGCGGGCGACGCCGACGAGTTGCTGCTGGCCGCCGGAGAGCTGATTGGGAAAGAGGTCCTTCTTGCCGACCATCTGGAAGCGATCGAGCACATCCGCCACGATCGCCTGGCGCTCGGACTTCTTGATGTCGCGGTAGGACAGCGGGACATCGAGATTCTCGGCGACGGTGAGATCGTCCAGCAGATGATAGCTCTGGAAGACGAAGCCGAAGTACTTCTTGTAGATCTCCATGCGCCGCTTGCGATCGAGCTTATGGATGGGGTGATCCATGAACTGATACTCGCCCGTCCAGGCGGTGTCGTGCATGCCGAGGACGTGCAGCAGAGTGGACTTCCCCGCCCCCGACGGCCCCATGACGGCGACGAAATCGCCCTCTTTGATGTCGAGGTTGACGCGCCGCAGGACGAAGAAGCGGTCTGGCCCCTGCTGGTAGGATTTTTCGATGTTGCTTAAGGAGATCATTTGGTGACTACTCGTGACGGAGAGCGGTGAGCGGATCGGTGCGCGTGGCTCGCTGGGCCGGCAGAAGAGCCGCGGCGGCGAGGGCCGCGGCAAGCACCAGGGGCATGCCGGCAAACGCGAGGAGATCGAACGCGGAGACACCGAAAAGGAACTGGGCGATACCGCGGGCCATCGCATAGCCACCGGCGAGGCCGAGCGTGAGTCCGGCTACGGCGATGACGATCGCCCCGCGCAGGACCATCCAAAGAATGGCTGGGCGCGTGGCGCCGAGCGCTAGGCGGACTCCGAACTCACGCGTGCGCTCGCCGACGCTGTAAGCCATCAGGCTGTAAACACCGAGGATGGCGAGGAACAGCGCAACGGCGCCGAGAACAGCGAGCATGGTGGCGACGTAGCCGATCCCCGTTACCGCATCGTCGATCAACTTGCGGAAGGAGCGCAGCAGCGAAACGGGTTGGAGTGGATCGATGGCGGAAACGGACGCGCGGGCAGCGGGGATGAAGGCATTCGCGTCGCCGGCGGTGCGAACGACGACGTCGAAGGCACCCGAGTTGGACTGCTGGTAGGGCAGGTAGACGACGGGGCCGGGCACGCGCTCGACGTAATCGTAAGGGATATCGGCGGCGATTCCGATCACCGTCCAATAGCGGCCATCGCCAAGATGGAACCGGCGGCCGATGGGGTCTTCACCTGGGTAGTAGCGGCGGCCAAAGGACTCGCTGATAATGGCGACTGGCTGCGTTGCTGCTCCCTCGGATCCCGTGAAGGACCGGCCGCGCACGAACGGGATGCCGCTGGTGCGGAAGAAGTCCATCGAAACATTCTGCACAACGGTGGCATTCTTGAGGCCCTGCTGGGCCGGACGGCCCTCAAATGTGATGAGGGAGCGGTTGGAGTAATCGGAGCGAGGCAGATTGCTGGTGACGGCGGCGCTGGTGATGCCGGGCCGAGCCTGCAGACTGGCGATGAGATTGGACTGGAAGGCGGCGACCGCCGCGCGGTCCTGGTAGCGGCTCTCCGGCAGGTTCAGACGGAAGGTGAGGACCTGAGCGGGATCGACCTGAAGCGGAAGGGTGCCGATGGAGCGGAAGCCCTTCACCATGAGTGTGGCGCTGATGAGCAGGACGAGCGCGAGGGCGGTCTCGGAGATCACCAGGAAGGTCCGGGTGCGATGCCGGGCGGCGCTGCTGGTGGCGGAGCGGCTGGATTTATGAAGGCCCTCGGCGGCCGGCGAGCGGCCGAGCCACCAGGCCGGGCCGACTCCTGAGACGAGCCCGGCGGCGACTGCGGTCAGCACTGTCCAGAGTAGAACCCAGGGATTCAGGTCCATGCGCTGCCAGCTCGGGATCCAGCGCACTACCTCTGGCGGCATGTAGGACTTGATGACATCCAGCGACCACGAGGCGACCAGCAGACCAGCGATGGCGCCCGCAAACGAGAGCACCAGGCTCTCCGTGAGGACTTGGCGGACCAGGCGGCCGCGGGGCGCGCCCAGCGCGGAGCGGATAGCCATCTCGCGGCTGCGCCCGAGCACGCGGACGAATTGGAGATTGGCGACGTTCAGGCAGGCGATGAGGAGCAGTGCGAGCACGGCGGCCAACATCAGGTGCGTGTAGGCCGGCGTTAGCTCGCCGAAGATGCGCTCGCTGATCGGATCGACTCGGAGTACCACGTTCTTGTGGCTGTCGGGGCGCTGTGCGGAGATACGCTCCGCCAAGGCAGAGAACTCGGCGCGGGCCTCGTCGAGCGAGACTCCATCGCGCAGGCGGGCTACGGGGCGCAGATAGAAATTGGCGGGTTCGGCCCAGGCCTCCGGGGTCAATGCCAGAGGCACCCAGAAATCGACGGGCTGCGGGAAGTTGAAGCCCTTGGGCATGATGCCGACCACGGTGTAGCTCTTGCCGCTCATTTCGATGGCACGGCCGAGCACTGCCGGATCGCTGCCGAACTGCCGTTCCCAGAGGTTGAAGCCGATGACGACAGAGCGGTCATTGCCCGGGGTTTCCTCTTCCGGCAGTAGGAAGCGCCCCGCCACGGGCTGCATGCGCATGACGTCGAAAAACGACGCGGTGACGGCCGCGCCCGAGATCTGGATGGGATCGCCCGATCCAGTGAGATTGAACGTGCGGCCGTGCGAGACGGCGATGGATTCGACGGTGCGGGGGCTGGCAGCCTGCCAGTCTCTGTAATCGGTAGCGGCCAGCGAGCGGAAGGAGCGGACATAGCCCTTCTCCTGGGCGCCGATCAGCACCACGCGATCGAGGTCCGGAATCGGGATGGGCCGATAGAGCAGGACGTCGGCGACTGAGTAGACGGCGGTACTGAAACCAATGCCCAGAGCGAGAGCCGTGATCGCAGCGGCTGAAGCGCCGGGACTCCGGGCCAGGCGGCGAATTGCGTCGCGAATGTCGTCAATCAGCCCGCTCATGCGAACTACTCCGATTCGATTTCAGGAACTGCCACGCAACGGACGCGCGGCGGGGCAACGCGGTCAAAGCGCTGCTCAAAGAGGCGCATCTTGTTCTCCAGCCGCTGCCAAACCCGCTCGGCGTTCGGGCGTGAGGCGAAGGTGAGATGGAACCTGTTCGGCTTGGCGCTGAGCTGTGGGACAAGCAGAGTGATGAGCAGCGCCAATGCGGCGACGTCCGGATTGGCGCGAAGAACGGCGGCTAGGTCGCGGTTCATGACATGGCTCCTAAGGTTTCCTCGACGATGCGGCCGTCGAAGAGCCGGATGGTCCGCTGGGCGAGCTGGGCATAGCGCGGATCGTGCGTGACCATGCAGATGGTGGCGCCGCCGCGGTGGAGTTCGGTCATGAGCTCCATGACGGATTCACCGTTGGCGGAATCGAGGTTACCAGTGGGCTCGTCGGCCAGGAGGATGGATGGCGAGCCCACCAGCGCGCGGGCGACAGCAACACGCTGCTGTTGACCGCCCGAGAGTTGCGAGGGATAGTGCTTGACGCGATGGCCCATGCCGACGCGCTCCAGCGCATCGTGGACGCGCTGCTTGCGCTCGGCCGAGCCCATCCCGCGGTAGGTAAGCGGCAGTTCGACGTTTTCATAGACGGTCAGATCGCCGATCAGATTGAACGCCTGGAAGATGAAGCCGATCTCGCGATTGCGGATGCGCGCGCGGTCGCCCAGCTTCAAACCCTGCACGGGCTGGTCGTTCAGCGTATAGCTGCCGCCGGAGGGCGAATCGAGCAGTCCCAGGATCGCCAGCAGCGTGGACTTGCCGCAGCCCGACGGACCGGCGATGGTGACATACTCGCCCTTGCGGATCTCCAGGTGGATGCCGGAGAGGGCATGGGTTTCGACATCTTCCGTGGTGAAGACCTTGGTGACGCCTTCGAGATGGATGAGGGATTTTTCGCTCATGGCGTGAACTCCTTGCGCTTAATTCAATCGAAGACGGTCCTGGCCGTCCCACGCGGACATGTCAGAAAGAACAACCTTATCGCCGATCTTCAGCCCCTCGACAATCTCGACAGTCTGAACGGAAACGCGGCCGATGCGGATCTGGATACGGCTGGCTTCCTTGCCGTCCGGGCTGACTTTGAAGATGCTGATCAGGCTGTTGGGCTGGCCGAAGACGGGGCGCTGGACGAAGAGGACATCGGCGAGCCGCTCGAGTTCCACGGTGCCGTCGACGCTGAGATCGGGCCGGGCGCCCGGCGGCAGATCGCCTTCCAGATGAATATCGACGGTGACGTTGCCGTTGATGGCGGCAGGATCGATGCGGACCACGCGGCCGGGGATGATGCCGTTGTGCGTATCCACCTGCGCCGGTTGGCCGAGGATGACGTCCTTGGCTTGAGTCTCGGGGATCTTGATCTCGGCCTTCAGATGCTCGGGCTGAGCCACCTTGGCGAGTTGCGCGCCCGGCACAACACTTTGTCCGACTTCCACTGCCATCTGCTGCAATACGCCCTTGGCGCCGGCGCGGATCTTCAGACCCTCCACCTGCTTGAGCTTCAGTTTGTAGGCGGCGCGCAGCTTTTCGATCTGCACCTGTTGGGAGGCGATCTGCGCATCGGCGGAGGTGCCGGAGATCTCCAGCCGCTTCTGATCGATGACGAAGCGTTTGCCGGATTCGTCGGCGGCGGCCTGGGAGAGCTTCACGGTGAGATCCGGCGCCAGGCCTTCCTTGCCCAGAGCGGCGTCGCGCTCGGCCTTGAGCTTGGCCTGGACGTGCTCGGATTCCACGCGGGCCACGGCGGAGCGCAAGTCGAGCTTGGAGGTTTCAAGCTTCACGCGGAGGTCGGCCATATTGGCTTCGGCGGCCTTGACCTGCCAGCGGAGGTCCTCGGCCGCAAGTTCGAGCTCAGGGTTGGCGAGGATCAGAATGACTGTATCCGGCTTGACCTGCGCCCCTGGGCGCAGCAGGATCTTCTCGACGCGGCCTTCGTTAATGGCCGGGATGTACAGGATCTCTTCCGGCACCAGAGTGCCGAGGCCGCGCACCTGGCGAAGCATGGGACCGCGCTTCACGGTATCGGTCCAAAGAGTGGAGCTTTCCACCGATGGAGCGGCCGGCTTGAGGCGGGAGAGGCTGTAGGTGATAGCGGGGACTGCGATAACGACCAGTGTGATCAGGATCGCCCGGCGGATGATTTTCTGTTTTCTTGCGCCTGCGCGGGGTACGTCCATGGGAACCTCTCAATACTCAGTTGGCAAGCTGGGGGCCAACCGTCGTCAACGGTAGGATATCGAATGTTATCAAAGATTTGCGGGGAGGTCGATTCCGGTTGGACGGAGGCATGTGTCCGTTATTGGGACGACGGGTGTTCGATTGTCGATGGGCGGGCCAGTGCCACGAAGAGTTCGGCCTTGAGCGTGGCGTCCACGCGCCGCCAATCCGGCTGTTGTTGGAGCCAGAGCGCCAGCGGCTTGCCGGCCGGCACGAGGGCGGTGTCGAACTGCCAGCGGGCGAATAACTCCGCCGTCCGCGGCCCGGCTTCCAGCATTTCCAGGTAGTCCCGGCCGAGGGCCGGCCCGAAGAAATCGTTGATGCCGTCGACGAAGACGCGGGTGCGCGGAAAGCCGGTGTAGGCGACGTAATCGGCCCAGGCATCGGTGGTAAAGAGCCGCTGGCTTTGCAGAGCCTGCGCGTTTCGCTTCACCAGATCCGTGGGGAAGTGCTTGGCGGGGAACTCGGCGGGGGCGCCGAGTAGGCCGGGATGCCAAAGAGCGGCCAGCATCAGCACCGGCACCACCAGGCTGTAGCGGGAGAACTGGCCGAAGATGTCGGCATCAAATTGCCCGATGGCCGCGGCGACGCTTTTCCCGCCGCTGCGCTGCCGCCACAGCTCGAACCAGTGCGCGATTTCTCCGGCGATCAGCGGCAGCGCAACAGTGACGAAGATCGGAATGTGGCGGGCGGATTGGAGGGCCGACCAGGTGAAGAACCCCAGCAGCAGGGCGCCGGCCACTTCGCGCCGGCTCAGAATGCTGACGGCCGCCGCCGCGGCAAGAAGGGCCAGTCCGGCAAACCAGTAATATGGCTCCCCCAGCGAGGGCGAGGGCGCATGGTATTCCTCCACCAGTTCTACCAGCCACGGGGAGCGGATGTACTGATAAATGTGCAGGTGCAGCTTAATGCCGAACGGATTCAGCACGGTGACGGCCAGCGCCAGGGCGCCGGCGGCGCCGAACCGGAGCGACGGGCGGAAAGTCCGTTTGTGCCAAAGCGCCTCCGCGGCGAGGCCGGCCGCCAGCAGGAACAGATAGACCGCCAGAGTCATGAACCCGCCATGCAAATTGGCCCAGATCAGACTGAGAGGCACAAGCAGCCAAAGCCGCATACCCGGTTGGCGGCGTTCCTTTTCGATCAGCGCAATGGAGGCGGCCAGAAAGACCCAGGTGATCAGATGCGGGCGGGCGAGCAGGTGGATGCTGGCGGCCTGGAATCCCGCCATAGTCAGTGCCGCGGCGGGAATCCACTGCCCGCTGCGCGTCTCGCAGTTGCGCAGCGTGAGCGCGGTCCAGGCGGTGATGAGCGAGAGAGCGGCGATGCCGACACTGGCCAATCCGCCGAAGCTGTGCAGCCAGGAAAGCGCTGTTGCGGTGGCCCACTCCCAGGCGAACCAAGGCTGGCCGGGCAAAGTGAACGAGAAGGGCTCGGTGTGCGGAGCATGCCCCGTCGCCCGGATGATGTCGCCGGTACGGATGTGCAGCCCCACGTTGGCGTCGCTGAAGAGTGCGATCCAGGCGTTGCCGGCGAAGTAAGGGCGCAACGCGAGGAACACCAGTAGCAGGTCCGCAAGAGTGGGCACGCAGGCTCTGCGGATCCACGGAGGTGACGCCATATCGCCACAAGGCTAACACGGTACTACTAGTTTTTCTCTTTCAACCAGCGAGAATCCGTGTTAACGTTCTTGAGCTTAAGGCTCGGCACTGGGTATGCCGGGTTTCTGTTCTGCACAGGCAATGCAGTCTCTGCTCTGTGTTTGCCCGGCCCTGGGTGAACCTTCGAACCACACACTGGAGTGAAAGAAGTATGCGTTTGAGGAAAAATATTGCTGTGTCCGCTCGCAGCTTCGCCGCTGTCTTGATGTTAGGCGCCATCGCCGTGCCGGCATGGGCACAGGCGCAGCCGGCGATCCGGGCTATCACCCATATGCGGGTCAAGCCGGACAAGATGGGGGATTGGCTCGCGGCGGAAAAGGACTACGTCGCGCTGGTGCAGAAGGCCGGATCGGACCGCTCTTTCACCTTCTGGCAGGCGATGACCGGACCCCGCGAGTACATCATGGTCCGCTACTACTCGAAGTGGGCGGAGTTGGATATGATCAACGATCCGAAAATGGCGGAGCACGCCGCCGCGATGGCCGGTATTATGGCGCGCATCAATGCCTCCCTAGAGAGTAGCTGGCGCGAGGTCCACTCGATGCAGCCCGACTTGACTCTGCCGCGTCCGGCAGAGATGCCCAAGATGATCCGCACGGCGCGGATTACCGTGGCTAGCGGCAAGTGGGACGAAGTCCTGGACACGTTGAAGACCGTGACGCTGCCGGCGATGAAGGCAGCCGGAGTGACTTCGTACGGCGTGGGACGGATCCGGTACGGCGGCGGCGCAAACCAGCTACTGACACACACAGGCTTCAACAGCTGGGCGGACCTGGATGGACCGACGCCCATCGAGAAATCGGCCGGACGCGACGCGTATCTGAAATACGCCGCCAGGATGGGAACCCTGACAACACGAACCGAGTGGACGATCTACCGGTTCCGGCCCGAACTGAGCTACACAGCGGCTGCCAAATAGGAGCGCACATCATGGAGTCAAAACAGATGCGATTGAAACAGACCTTGCGCGGCCTGGCCGCGATACTTGTATTGGCAGCAGTGGCGGCGCCGGCCTGGGCGCAAGGCGACATTCGAAGCGTCACGCACGTCCTGGTAAAACGGGACCGCAACGCCGACTTCCAGGCGGCCGTTCAAGACATGGTCGCGCTCTATAAGAAGGCCGGTGTGTCGAGAGGGTTCACGATGTGGGCCGCGACGACGGGACCAGCGGAGTATGTTGTGGTGAGCTACCTGGCGAAGTTCGCCGATATGGACCAGACCACGGATCCCAAGCTGAAGGACCACCAGGGCGCCATGGCTGCCATCTCAGCGCGACTCAACTCGTGCGCGGAGCGCATCGAGACCGAGATCCATACGATGGTGCCGGAGTTGACATCGCCGATGGGCGCAGCGCCTCCAGCATACGTGAGGTCGGGCCGGACCACGGCGGCGCCGGGCAAGGTGAACGACGTCCTGGAGTTGTTCAAGACCGAGTTGGTGCCCGCGTGGAAGAAGGCCGGAATGTCGGCCTACGGCGTGGCCCGGGTCCGTTACGGCGCCCCCTCCAACCAAGTCCATACCTTCACTGCCATGAAGGGATGGGCGGATCTGGATGGACCGCCTCCGGTTGAAACGGCGATGGGCACGGCGGCCTATCAGCAGTTCATGACCAAGGTCCGGGCAATCACGCTGCGCACGGAGTACACGATCTACCGGTACCGGCCGGCGATGAGCTACATCCCGGCGCAGTAGGCGACAGACAAAACGAACGGGCGGCGCGCGCTTTTGAATGCGTGCGCCGCCCGTTTTGTCGATGGACGCAGCCTGGAAGTTCAGACGGAGCCCAAGTTGCACGGAGCGAGGATCGGTAGCGCTGGTGATGTGCCGACGCCCCACCAGGAGAGATGGTTCGGAGCATTGTAGGACTCGGCGCGGAACTGGAGCCGAACGATCTCGGTGAAGTCGAAGTACTTCTGGAGAGATGCGGCCCAGGTTGCCGAAGGTGCCGGCGGCCGGCAGCGCGAAGGCGGACGTGTTGAACCACTGATAATGGGTCTTTGCATTGGAGGACCAGTCTCCGGCGACGTTGGGCCATTGACCGGTCTGGCCGATGCCGGCCGTATCGGACGCGATGGCCACGTTCAGCGGCACACCGGTCTGCATGGTGGTGACGCCGGAGATCTGCCAGCCGCCAAAAGCCTTCTTGTACCATTCGGCGCCGGTGGTCCAAAACGGCTGCGGATCAATGTGCTGAAGACGAGGACATGGGCGCGGTGGTTGGTGGCCAGGCCGGGCTGTCACACAGCACGGGCCGATGACGGTGGGCGACTTCCTATCCAAAACGGAGTATTTCCGCGAAGCAGTGCGTTCCGCGCCGGCCGATTGGGACCGGAAGAACATGCAGGTGGTGCTGGAGATCAAGGTGGAGGGCGGCACCCCGGGCCCGCCCAAGGTGCTGGCGACCCATTTCTGGTGAGACCTTCTAAAAGGTACCCTCGACGAAGAAGAAGACCTGGCCCTGGCCCAGCACCAGAGGGCGAGCCTGGCCGTTGCGGCTGGTGAAATCAAGCTCCACCTGACCATCGCCCCAGGCGCCGAAGACCGCGTTGGGCAGGCCGTTGCGCCCTTCGGATATCTGAACGGCAAAGCGGGCATTGCCCTTAACGCCGAATCCCTTGGGGTCCAATGGATTAAAGAGCGGGGCGACTCCCCATTGAAAGCCCGTACCGGGCGGCGAGATGCGCGTAACGGGATCGGGAACCAGCGACCCGAGAAATACCTTGAAGCGGGAGTTTGCCGGCAAGTCGTCGATCAACCCCAGAATGGCCGTGCGGCTGGCGACGTCCGGATCCTCGGGGTCCTTGCGGGTAGGGACCGTGAACTTGAGGCCGAGAACGTTGGCTGGCGCGGAGAAGCTGGGGAGGCTCGCGGAACCGGACGGCGTCAGCGTAAACGATCCGCCAAGACGGAAGGGCGGGGGCGCCGCAAAGGGCGGCCCGGGCCATTGGAGCGGCGGGATCAGGCGCGGCGGCTGAATGCCCCGCCCGGACGACGGGCCCGGAGAGGGCGGAGTGAGCTGCAACCGCGGCATGAAAATCAGCGGAACGGTGACGTCTGTCACCTCGAAGAGCTGCGCGTTGGTGAGCGGGCCAACGATGCCATCGGCCTTGAGCCCGGCGGCAACCTGGAATTCCCGCACGCGGGCTTGGGTTTTCGGACCAAACTTGCCGTCGACCATAAGCGGGTCGCCGCGGCGGATCTGAAAGTTGAGCACATCCTGCAGGGCCCGCACAGGCTGGCCCGAGGAACCCAGAGAAAGAGTCAGACTCATCGCATCCCCTCCTACAATGCTCTTGAGTATGCACCAAGTCGCGCCAGAATGCTGCCCGTGCGATGCTCGGAGTGATGATTTTCACGAACGAATCTGGCGCGGCCGAAGGCAGCGCGTGGTGCGCGCGCGTTATGGCGGCTACGGATCCCTGGCTGACGCTGGGTCGAAGTTACGTGGATTGTCTGGCGCGCTGCAATCATCCGGAGTACACGCTTCTGGTGGCGAGCGAGGACGGCGCGCGGCTCGGCTTCGTGCTGCTGCATCCGCGCGGCGTGGCCGGCTCGCCCTACATCGCGTCCATCGCGGTAGCCGAGGAGGCGCGCGGCCGCGGCGTCGGCTCTGCCTTATTGGCGCATGCGGAGAGTTTCTTTCCCGGCGCGCGGCATATCTTCCTCTGCGTCTCTTCATTCAACGGCGCGGCCCGCCGGCTGTATGAACGCCATGGCTACCGGGCAGTGGGCGAGTTCGCCGATTACGTCATCGACGGCGCCTCCGAAACGTTGATGCACAAGCGGTTGGCGCCACGATGAATCGAGCGTGGCGGCTGGTGGCGCTGCTCTCCGTCACGGCCACGGCCAGCTACCTGTGCCGCGTGAACGTCTCCGTTACCAGCGTCATGATGATGCGCGAACTGGGCCTTTCGCAGGAAGCCATGGGTCGCGTGTTCAGCGCGTTTCTGCTGGGATACGCGCTCTGCCAGGTGCCGGGCGGAATGCTGGCCGATCGCTTCGGCGCGGCGCGCGTTTTGGGCTGGGCGGCGCTGGCGTGGGTGGCGGCGACGCTCTGGATCGCCGGGGCCGGCGCGGTGCTGCCGCTGATATTCGCCGGGCGCCTGCTGCTGGGCATCACGGAGGCGCCCACATTCCCAGCCGCGGCACGCGCTATCGCGGCCTGGATCCCCGCTGCGCAGCGCGGCCGGGCCAACGGGTTGGTAATCGCCGCCATCGGGCTGGGCTCCGCCATCGCGCCGCCGCTGCTGTCGTTCGTGATGGTGCGCTGGGGCTGGCGTACGGCGCTGGTCGTATCGGCGCTGCCCGCCCTGGCCGCCGGGCTGGCATGGATGGTGGTGCGCGCGCCAGCGACCGTGGAACCGGCTGTGGCCGCATCGGAGACAAAGGGCCTGCCCCGCTCGCGCAGCTTCGTCCTGCTTACCATCAGCTACACGCTGCAAGGCTATGTCGGCTACATCTTCGTCTATTGGTTCTTCCTCTACCTGGTGGAGGTGCGGCACTTCGACCTGATGAAGAGCGCTCTGCTTGGTAGCCTGCCGTGGCTGCTCTCCATCGTCTCCATCCCGCTGGGCGGCTGGCTGCATGACCGTTTGCCGCGCAGGCGGCGCCTGATCCCGATTGTGGGTCTCGCCGGATCCGGGGTGCTGATCGCGGCCGGCGCACACGCCGCCAACGCAGGCTTCGCTGTCGCCTGCCTGGCACTGGCCACGGCCCTGGTGCTGAGCGTGGAAGGCCCGTTCTGGGCCACAATGACCAGCATCGCCGGCGCTCGCAGCGGAGCGGCCGGCGGAGTGATGAACATGGGCAGCAATCTCGGGGGCTTCGTCTCGCCGGCGCTGACGCCGATCCTGGCAACCTGGCTGGGCTGGGAGGCCGCGCTGCTGATCTCCGGGGTGCTGGCAGTGATCGCCGGCGTCCTGTGGGTCTGGATCGAGCCCGCTACGAGCCCGGATACCGGCGCCACGTCTGTTCAAACTCAACCCGCAGCTTCAGGTTAGGCTCGGGCAGCGCGGCCACCACTTGACGCGCCCACTCAACGTATTCCAGCTTGCGGGCTTCGTCCCAGCCGGAAGGCGGGCTCTGCAACATGCTCCGGAGGTTGGAAATCTTGTCGGCGAGTTTGATCGCCTGCGCGCGCCGGGTGCGGGTGTGGGCGTGCAGGATCTGGAGCCGCTTGCGCTCGGCCTTCGGCAGGTTCTTGTCGTCGGTGACCTCGGACACCAGCGAGGCGACGTCCTCGCCAAAGTGCTGGACCAACTCCTCGTAACTGGTGTCAGTGTCTTCCAGCGTGTCGTGCAGCAGCGCTGCCATGACAAGCGGCTCGTCCGGAATATCCAGCGAGTCCGCCACTAGGAACGCCACCTCCAGCAGGTGGTTCACATAGGGCTCCGCCGCGCCGCCCTTGCGCCGCTGAGAGCCGTGCTTGTCCGCGGCGAAACACGCCGCCCGCAGCAAGTCCTTCATAGCTCCTAATCCGCCAGCGGCCCCGCCGCCGCAATGTCCGCGCCGACGCTCCCGAACTTCGCCTGGAAGTTCTTCTGGAAACGCGAGGCCAGGTCCTTCGCAGCCACGTCGTAGGCCGCTTTATCCGCCCACATGCCGCGCGCGTCCAGGAACTCGTTCGGAACGCCCGGACAGAACTGCGGCACCGCCACCTGAAACACCGGATGCGGCGTCACCGGAACGTCGTTCAGCTCGCCCTCGATCGCCGCATTCACCATGGCCCGCGTATACACCAGCTTCATGCGGCTGCCCACGCCCGCCGCGCCGCCCGTCCAGCCCGTGTTCACCAGCCACACGCGCGAGCCTTGTTTCTTCAGCTTCTCGCCCAGCATCCGCGCGTACTCCAGCGGACTGCGCGGCAGGAACGGCTCGCCGAAGCACGAGCTGAAAGTGGCCTGCGGTTCCTTGCTCATGCCCCGCTCCGTACCCGCCAACCGCGCCGTGTAGCCGCTGAGGAAGTGATACATCGCCTGCTCCGGCGAGAGCCTCGAGATCGGAGGCAGCACTCCGAACGCATCGGCTGTCAGGAATACCACGTCGCTCGGATGTCCGCCGACTCCGGGAATCAGCGCGTTCTCGATGTATTGCGCACGGTACGCCGCGCGCGTGTTTTCCGTGTACTGTTCCGAATCGTAATCCAGCGCTCGCGTCTCCGGATCGATCACCACGTTTTCCAGCACGCAACCGAAGCGGACAGCGTTGAAAATCTGCGGCTCCAGTTCCTGGCTCAGCCGGATGCACTTGGCGTAGCAGCCGCCCTCAAAGTTGAAGACGCCCGTATCGCTCCAGCCGTGCTCGTCGTCGCCGATCAAGCTACGATGCGGGTCGGCCGACAGAGTCGTCTTGCCCGTACCGGAAAGCCCGAAGAACAGAGCGACACGCTTGTGCAGGCCCACGTTGGCGGAACAGTGCATCGGCAGAACATCGCGCTCCGGCAACAGATGGTTCAGGATGGTGAAGACGCTCTTTTTCAGCTCGCCGGCGTAGAACGTGCCGAGCAACAGCACCAGCTTGCGCGTGAAGTCGATGACGACGCACGTTTCCGTGCCCGTGCCGTCCGTCTTCGGGTCGCAGCGAAACTCCGGCGCGAACACCAGCGTGAACTCCGGCTTGTGGGTGCCCAGCGCTTCCAGCGTTGGCTTCAGGAACATCTGGCGGCCGAACATGGAGTGCCACGCGCGCTGTGTCACCACTCGAATCGGCATCTGGTAGTTGTCGTCGGCGCCGGCGCGCAAATCCGCAACGAAGATATCTTTATCTTTGAGAAAAGCTCGGACGCGCGACCAGATCCCATCGAACTGAGCGGGGGTGAGCGCCTGATTCACGCTGCCCCAGGCCACGCTGGATTCCGTATAGGCGTCCCGCACGATGTACTTGTCTTTCGGCGAGCGTCCCGTGAACTCGCCCGTACGAACCACCAGAGCGCCGCTGCCGGCCAGTACACCCTCCTGCCGCTGCAGAGCCATTTCCGTCAACCGGCCCGTTCCCAGATTCCACCACGCGGTGGAGGCTTCGATACCCTGCTCCTGAAGTCCGTGAGAACTTGGGCTTACACCTGTGTTGAGCATGAAATGAATCCCTTGAGTCGAAAGATGGGCTGACGCAAGCGTGGCGCAGCGAGCGGAGACAAAATGCCAGTCTATCATGGAGGTATGAGCATCTCCCCCATCGCCGGCGCCCTCGCGCTGATGGTGCTATGGGGATTCACCCCGCTTCGCGGCCAGGCGATCGAGTTTGAATCCAACGGCCTGAAGTACCAGACGCTGACTCGCGATGGCGTCACCATCATGTTCGCCCCCCTGCCGGCGCAGGTCCGCGAGTACGTCGTGCTTCAGGTGGCGGTATCCAATGGCTCGCCCTCCAGCCGCACCATCAAGGGTGAGGACTTCCGTTTCATCCGCGCCGACGGCAGCGTGATCAAGGCCACCCCGGCGGGAAATGTCGTCCAGCAGTTCCTGGACAAAGGCGGCCGGAACGACGTCATTAAGCTCGTCGGCACCTATGAGATGAGCCTCTACGGGCTCAGCCGCTTCCAGTCCACCAACGGCTATGAGCAGCGCCGGCAGGCCGCGCTTGCGGAAGTGTCGTCCTCCAGACTGAAGTCGGCCGCCGCGGCGTCGGCGATTGTTTTCGTCACCACGAAGCTGACACCCGGCGAATCCACCGACGGCGCCATCTTTTTCCCCACCCAAGGACTGCCCCTGGGCGCGGGCAAGCTCGTGACCATGGTTGGTACGTCCAGGTTCGAATTTGAGGTCGGCGGCTATAAACACCCCGGCGAGCTTCTCAAACGACCCTGATTTCCGGCTATCCTTGAAGATTGCTCATGCTTTGGCGCGTACTCGCTCTTTCCCTACTCACGATCGTTGCCCACGCCGCGGAGGCGCAGGACCCGGCGGTCCGCACGCATGAGATCAGTCTGCGCGGCAAGCCGCTGAAGTACACCACCACCACCGGCCTCATGCCGCTGCGCAGCGCAA
>CAYVDY010000107.1:0-1356 GCA_964450255.1 uncultured Candidatus Solibacter sp.
ATCGCGGCGGCCTTGGAAGTGATGACATCGGCGCCAATGCCGAGACCCGCCGAGTCGACAACGCTAGTCGCGGTGAGATCCAATTGCACCTGGTTGTTCGCTGCCGTGGTACCGCCGCCGCCGACCCACACATCCAGCACCGCTGCCATCTTACCACCGGTCACCAGGCCAATATTGGTGGCCTGCCGGTCAATTTCGGCCTTGATGGCAACGAACTCGTCGTTCAACGCGGCGGCGTCGCCGGTGAACGTGTCAGAGGCGCCCTGCGTGGCCAGCGTCCGGAGCCGATCCACCATTTTCGCGATGTTGTTGAGTCCACCGTCGGCGATCTGCAACTGGCTGAGACCGTCATTGGCGTTTCGGACACCCTGGTTGAGTTCCGCCACGTTCGTGCGGTACTGGTTGGCAATCGCCAGACCCGAGGCGTCATCGCCGGAGGCGTTGATACGGAAGCCCGAGGTCAACCGCTGAATCGTCTGAGACTGGAAGTCAGTGTTCGTCCGGAGATGGTCGAGAGCCATCAGCGAGCCGACATTGGTTTGAACTGAAATCGACATTTTCTCGCTCCCTTTTTATTTCTACTCGTTCATCTCGGTTCAGCCTGTCAAGCTCGCCGAGGACAGTGATGTTGTCGCTAGAGAGCCCAGATTCTTTAGTCTTTTTCTTACTTTTTTTTGATCGCTCGCTCGTGCCAGTCCAAATAGAGTAGATCTTGGACGCACAGACGGCGCCAGCGGAGGCGGAGCCGCGTTGAGAATGACATTCTACTGCGGGATGCCGCTCGCGAATGTGCGGCCCGGATGCTGTCAGGATTCTGACGCTCAGCGGAATTTGGACGGATTCTCGACGGACAACCGCTGAAGCCACAGTTCTTCAGCCCGCCCGTGTGACCAGTCTCGCCAACATCTGATCCGATCCGGCCGTAACTCCGGCGCTTCCGTTGTAGTAGTAGTTCAGGATGTTGCCGGCGTTCAGCCGCGTGCCATCGCTCAACGTGATTTCGCGCGTCACGCCATCTGCGGCATACGGTCCACCCTCGCCGCCAAAGCGATACTCGGTAGCTTGCGCGCCAGGATCGAACATGCGAATCAGCCGCAGCGCCTCTACCGCGCCTTCACTCGTCGCGTTGTGCAGCGGGTTCATTTCGTACGTACGCGAGGCGTCGAGAGAAGAGTGTACGTCGACATGTGCGAACCACTGCTCGAAGCCCGATACAAAACCGGCCCGAAGCGGATTTTCCGGAGATGTGAAGTAAGGATTCAGGGCGGCAGGACCCGTGTATCCGAGCGAAGACGCCTGTGGAGTATCAGACAGCCGGAGATCGGGTGCGCCCTCGTCAGTGAGCCCGCCAGTTTT
>CAYVDY010000107.1:1366-14971 GCA_964450255.1 uncultured Candidatus Solibacter sp.
GCCTGCCAGTATTGGACGGCTGCGCCGTCTTCAGCGCACCACCTGCCGCCATCACCGCCAATGCCGGTGCGGAGAACGGCGTAAGGTACACAACTGACTGAAACTGAAGGGCCTCCTTGGCAGATGCGGCGGACAAGCCAATCCCGCCGGTCTCCAGAGATTGGGACGACGGGCTGAAGACGCCCTCCAGCGCCGGCTGGTCCTTAAATGACCCCTCGGCGGATTCCGATGCCTTTCGGCTGGCCCCCGGGCGGACGATGTCCAGAATGGACGCGTGGGTGTCGATGGAAGTGGGTTGCTTTGTTGTCATGGCTTCATTGCGGGCCTGGGAGAGTCCCTAGCAATCAGCTTGCCATCCGGATGCAGCCTGGCTCTACATCCACTTCAGGTTGGATGGCGAGGCTTCCCATTGGATTTGCCGGGGCACTGGCAAACTGAAGAAGGAGACTCGCCGCCGGAGGATAGAAGACCTAACGCGCTGCCGATTCACTTCGGGCGGCTGCGGCCAGCTGTTCACTGGCGGCAACGGTGACATTTTGAATCACTAGGTCCACGCGCCGGTTTCTGGAGCGTCCCGCTTCTGAATCGTCGCCTTGGATCAACTTGTTGTCGGCATATGCCGTGATTGCGACTCTGCGGGCAGGTATGCCGAACTTGTGGATGAGCAGGTTCATGACCGCGATGCTGCGGGCCGCCGAGAGCTCCCAGTTGCTGTGGAACTTCGAGTTGTTGATGGGGACAGGGTCGGTATGGCCCTCCACCAGGATCTCGTTTGGTATCGAAGCAAGGACTTTGGCAATTCGCCCGAAGACGGGGATGCTCTCGCTCTGAACGCGGTCATCCCCGGAACCGAAGAGGGCCGTCTGGGCGAAGCTGATAACGAGCCCGCGTGCATCCATATGCAACTGGAGGCTCCCGTCGGCGATCTCCTTCGCGAGCTCCTGCGTCAAGGGCTGTAGTGCAGGTAGCAGTTCCAGTGGAACTGCACGGTTGATCTCTGTCGTAGCTGCCTTTGCGCCTCCGGGTCCCTTCCTCATCGCGTTACCGATCCCCGCATCATCGATCGTTCCACCCAACACCTTCGTGACCACGGGATTGCCTGTGTAGGACGCACCCTTCTGAACAGCCTGCATGTAGGAACTCCTGATGGCGCCGATCCTCGATTTGTCCGATTGGGATGCCGCGAAGAGTACGACAAACAGCGCAAACAGAAGGGTGATGAAGTCAGCGTACGACAGCAGCCAACGATCGTGATTCGCTTTCGGCAGGAGGGTGGGCATTCGACTGCGCGCCATGGCTTATCCCTGCGAAGAAGGCACTCTCAGCGGTTGCGCCGCCACGGCAGGATGGCGACGCTCGTTCGCCGGAGGCGCGCCCAGAAAGGTCGCGAGGCGTCTTCGAATCATAGTCGGATTCAATCCGTCCAACACAGCGGCTACACCTTCCATGATGAGTTCCTGGTTCCGCAGCCGCATGTTGGCCCTCAGGCGGAGCTTGGCGGCAGCCGGCAGGAAGAGCAGGTTGGCCGAGCCCACGCCGTAAAGCGTGGCAACGAACGCGACGGCAATACCGCGGCCGACGTCATCGACGTTCTCAATGTGCTTCATGACCTGAATGAGACCCAGGACGGCGCCGAGGATCCCCATCGTGGGGGCATACCCGCCGGCAGATTCCAACACGTGGGCGTCGGTCTCGAGCCGCGATTCCAACTGCGTCAGGTCCAGGTTCAGTGTCTCCCGGTACTCCTGCAGAGTTGCGCCGTCCACAGCCAGTTCCAGCGCCCGGCGTAGGAATGGGTCACTCACCTTCGGAATGTCATCCTCAAGCTTGGTGATCCCTTCACGGCGAGCCTTTTGCGCCAGCCGGGCGATCTCGTCGATCAGCTCCTGAGGAAGCTCCTGACGGTACCAGAAGACCTCGGGTAACCGGCGCAGGGTCGCCAGGAGAACGTCTGGCGGCGTTGTCAGGAGTACGGCTCCCAACGTCCCACCTAATACGACGAGGATCGCCGAGCCTTGCCGGATATCCGCGAAATTTCCGCCATGGAGCAGTAGTCCACCGATGATACTCGCGAATGCAACCAGAAGGCCGGCGAGGCTGGAATAGTCGAGCCGTTTTCCTGACATACTGCCATCCTCACCGGATGCTTCAGACACGCCGGCCTCCGTCCCTGTCGCCGGGCGTGTGAGCTCCGAGGGAATCAGGAGTCAGGATGGCCTTGCGAAACTGGACGACGCGAGCGACTATTTCTTCCGGCGACTCGCGCACAAGCAACCGCTGGCCGCTAGTGAGCTTCAGTACTGTGTCCGGAGTCGACTCCACGAACTCAATGAGGTCCGAGTTGAGGAGGATGGATTCCGAGTTCAATCGCGTCACTCTGATCATCGGTCTACTGGCAGTCCAAGATGGATGTCGCAGATATCGGGGCGTTCTTTAGTGAAACTTCAGTCCTATTCTCTTGGCCCGGAAGCGCCGATAGAATCCTATCGGCAGGTCCACCGTGACAGAAAAACTGACATCTGACAGCACAGCGAAGAACGGGCAAACATCTTCTTCGATTCCGGAGATGAATGAATTGACTGGCGATCGGCACCGACTGGCAGAGCAGTTGCACGAAGTCCTCGCCGCCGCCCTGACGATGAGGTTGAGCTCCAGTCTCCGCTGTCCAGTCACGGTTGTTCTTGAAAAGACGACACTGAGTGGTTCCTCCAGGTTGCCCGCGTCGGCCAGGGAGTTCTGCTGCTGGGCAACCCTGAGGCTGAACTCGGAGTATCGAGCGGCGGTTGTCATTCCGGATTCTCTCTGCCTGGAAATCGTGGAGAGAGCACTTGGCTCGACAAGTGCCGGCCGATTGCCGACCCGGCCCTTGACTGCGCTCGAAACGCGGCTAATTCAGACGCTCATCATTGGTACACTGCCGGACTTCCGCTCCTGTTGGGAAGGGATTAAGGACTTGGACTTGAGGCTGGAAACGCTTCACCCGCGGCCTGGCCTGGTGCGTGTGTTCGATGACTACACCGAACTGCTGTTGCTGCAGTTCCGGGTGGAGACCAGTACTTCGGCGTCAAGCCTTCAGGTTCTGGTTCCACTGTTCGCCCTTCGGCCAGTGCTCGAGGTCCCTGGAAGTGTGGTCACCCTGAGGGCAGACTCCAGCGATGAGGTCCGCGACCAAATCCGCGGGAATCTGATGAAGGTTCAGATAGATGTTGAAGTTCGGCTCCGTGAATCGAAGGTGCTGCTGTCGCACCTGAACAGCCTCACTCCAGGTCGCATTCTAGTGCTGGACGTCAAAGTGGACACGCCTGCGGAAGCGTCCATGCGGGAATCCGTCCGGCTGGTCGGGCAGGTGGTGCGCGACGGGAACAAACGAATGTTCAAGCTGACGGAGACTCCGGCCTAAACCTGCTGGTCCGCGCTCAGTTGGCGGAGGATGTCCGAGATGGCAGCCATCCGGACAGGCGACTTTCCAGATGAGGGAGAGGGCGAAGCCGTGTGCTTGAGTGCGTCGGCGACGGCGATAAGGATGTCCACCTGTTCCTCACAGTAAGTATCAAAGCTCTCTGAACTGCGGGCGACAGGTAGGGAGTCCAGGGCTGAGGCCAAACCTGAGTGCTGAGGGGAGTCCAGAGCGGTGAGCAAGTTCTGCGCACAGTTGCGGATGCTGGTGTTCATGGGGTGTGTCCCGATCACTGACATCAGAATCATCGCAAGAGTAGTGCCAGATGTGAGGATATTTTCTCAACTACTTCAAGTAGTCGAAGAGGCTTACGGCCGGACGTTGCGCCTGGGCGCCGTAGGTGGCGTCAAGTTGCGTGCGTGTCTGAGTCAGGTCCACCGCCGCGGCGGCGATGTCCGTATCACGGAGCTCCGACAGGGCTTGTTGCCAGTTGAGCTCGAACTTCGTAGCGAGGCTGGCTGCATCCTCAAGACGGTTCTGCAGGTTGCCGTAGTAGGCTAGCTTTTCATTGAGATGTACGGCGCCGGAACTCAGCTTCTCAGCCGCGGCCCGAACCTCGACAACGTTATCCTGAGCCAGTGCTAGGCGAAGTTGGTTCAGTGCGGCGAAGATGCTCGACGGGTTCGCGCCACCCTTGCCTGCGGTGTCGAAGATCGAATCCGCCGTAAGTGGCTGCGGCAGAGTGACACCGGCGGCATCCTCCACCTGTCGTGCGGGAGAAATGGTCACCTGTCGCAGGACGCCGCTCGGTTGCTGCAAATCAAGAACGTATGGGGCCTGTTGGTCGCTCGCGCCGCTGAAAATGAACCGCCCGTCAGCGTTCGTGCCAGCCAGCGCGACCATCTGCCGAAGTAGATCCTCCGCTTGGGCGGCCAGGAGGGGGCGGTTCACATTGGGGAGTTCGCTGCCGCCTGTGGCGGCCAGAACGCTGGCCCTCTCCATCAGTTCTACTGCCTTGGAAATGGCAAGCTCGGATGAATCCACCTCAGCCCGATAGCGGGTGATGTTGCTACGCGATTGGACGCTCCGCGCCACCATGTTTTGAAGGCCCAGAATGGCGCTGACATCGCCAGGCGCGTCAGACGCGGAAGACACGCGGATGCCACTGGAAATCTCGGATCGCGTCTTTCCGGCGTGGGCTTGCAGGCGTTGCACCGCCAACAGAAACTGCTCGGCCTGCGAGTTGATTCTAAACGTCATTACCGGCTCCCTATCGCACCATGTCGATCAATGCGGCCGTGAGGTCGCTGACTACCTGCACTACTTTGGCGTTTGCCTGATAACTGCGCTGGTATTCCAACAACTTCGCGGCCTCTTCATCAAGCGAGACGCCCGCCAGCTCTTGCCGCAAGTTGCGGGCCATCAGCACCGCGTCCTCGGCAAACTGCGTCTGCTCCGTGGCCGCTGCGCTTAGCGATCCAAGGCTAGAGCTGATGCCGGCGTAGAAGTCGGCATAAGTCTGCCCGGAAATCTGATCTGCCGGGTTCGTGGAAGTGGACAGGGCTGCGAGTTGGAGCGCCACTCCGTTAGCATCGGGTGGTATCCCGCCGGCAATGGCTGCCAGGTCCGCGCCCGTGAGTCCCGGAACGACGGATAACGAGGCGGCCGCAGTGCTCATGGCTGAATACTGAAACAACGGTTGGCCCGCCACCGGGGATGGGTCCATCCGAGTGAAGCCGCCACTCAGAATCTGGTTGATCCGATCGGCGATGGACGCAGCCATTTTGTTTAGAGAACCAGGTTGCCCGCTGTTCCCCTCAACTTCCGCCAGCGTTCCGAGCCGGAAGTTCAGCAGGCCCCCTAGTTTGCCACCAGCCGTCAATGCCGTCACGTCCTCGCCCGAACTGGATTGGATCCTGAGGCTGGGCGGTGATTGTGCGCCCTGCGGCGTTACCACGGACTGCAGGGCGGATACCACGTCGCCATCGACAAGCGGGTGCTGGCCTCCAACCAGCACGGTCACCGAGCCATCCGGCTTGTTCAACACGGAGATGTTGATCTCTCCAGCGAGCTCCTCCAGCGCGCTATGGAGATTGGCGTCCAGTCCAGGGTTGGTTCCCCCGTTTGCGATTTGGTTGTTCACGCCGGCGATCGTGGCGGCTAGTTGGTTGATCCTGCGGACAGACGCACCCACCTGTTGATCCGAATACTGGCGCAGGTCTTTCACTTGCTTGGCGGTCGCCTGGAATGCGGCAGCGGCGGACGTCGCGGCGGACAGCACCTGTTGACGCGCGACGGTCGAGTTCGGCGCCGCGCTCCACGCCGAGAAAGCGTCCCATAGCCCTCCCAGCGCGCCGGAAATACCCTTGGAAGCATCGGGCGGGAACGAGGATTCCAGTAGCCGCAGAAGAGTCTGCTGGGCCTTGCCGAAGCCCTCATCGGAGGCCGCCCCGCGCACACTCTGTTCGGTGTAGTCCTGGCGGTTGTTGCTGATTCCGGCAACTGACACGCCACCAGGCTGGCCCCGTTCGGCGTCAAAAGTGACCGAGGCCATGTCGAGGCGCTGCCTGACGTAGCCGGGAGTCTGGGCGTTGTTGACGTTGTTCTGAGTGACGCCGATGGCGCGATCCAAGACATGGATCGCCTTTGCCGTTGCCTGCAGCGTGGACATCAATCCAGACATAGGTTATGGCCCTTCCCTTAGCCTTCCACTTGCATTCGGCACGGGAGGTAGACCTCCGACGGCCTCGCTAGACGGTCGTATAGCAGGTCGGCACCCAGAAGCAGTTGGAGCCGCCCGGATATCATCTGTTCCCCGCGTTTGGCGCATTCCCGCAGCCGAACCAGTCTTGACTTCAGCTCGTCCTTCTCGGTGTCAGTCAAAGTGAGCCCGTTCAGTCCGCTTGTCCCCGCAAAGAGTCGCTCTCGCAATTCTTCCAGCCGTAGTACTGCTTGATTCAACGACGTTGGAGTCGACTGCAGGATCAAGTCGCGGATCTCATCAAGAGCGCCTACACACGGAGCCTGGTGAGAAACGGAAGAATCCGCGGTCACAGGGTTCATCCAAGTTCCTCCGTTTCCTGGATCAGACCTTCACTGACAACTTGCGGGTCAGGTTCGTAGCTGCCGTCGGCCATCAGCGCAGAGAGCCTGGACATCCGTTCGGTCTCCACGAGTGGGCTCGCCTCCTTGGCCTTCGCCAGCAGCGATTGACCACCTGCAAGCTCGATCTTGTCGGAGGAACCTCCTGCGGCTTCGGCTGCAAACCTATTGCCCGCTCCGGCCACACTTTGGCTCTGGGTTGCTCCGGAGAGCTGCTCTGAGCGGTTTTCGTTGATCGGGCCCTTGTCAATCTTCACGGTCGATACCCTCGCTCTGCAAGATGCACGGTACTACTGTCGCAAATCCCGGCTTCCGCTTGAGGGAAGTTGAGCTTAGGTTCAGAAGTACTCCCGGCCTGCCCCTTGAGCCGAATCTGCTCGAGCTTCAGTAGAAAGCGTACCTCAGCTTGCCCGAGGCCGAGTTCTGCGGCTATGGCGACCTCGTCCAGGCCCAGCCGCCGGAGGACACCGGCGCGAGGCCCGGCACTATCGCGACGACCGCCAGACGAATCAGGACCAGGCGGCTTTTGCACGGGTGGCGGAGGAACCGGCGGTTCTGTCAACTTCCGGTACGCGTATTCGCTGTAGCTGACGTCACCATGTCCACTCGGGCGGGAGGGCAGCGGGTGGTAGCCATCAGAAAACAGGCTGATCATGGGACCTCCGGACCGGGTGCACCATTCGAAAGCACGGAAGATTCAGGCAACTGGCCACTGTTGACGGTAGTGGACTCCTGAGTGTCGGGCAACCGCTGGTTCGTGGGAAACACGCTTCGCGCCCCGGGCACGGAGACAATCTCCACGCCGTAGTACCCATCCACGACAATCAGATTGCCCCGCGCAACCACCTTGTTGTTGACGACCACTTCCACCGGGTCATCCACTCTCGAATCAAGTTCGAGGACAGAACCGGCAGTCAGGTCCATCGCTTCGGCCAGAGATACCCGTGTGCGGCCAAAACGGACGCTAACGGGTAACTCCAGGTCCATCAATAGTCCTCCCGGCCACCCACCGGCGGGCGCTTCAGTACCGAATTGAGGTTGCATGCGATCATCCTCCAGACTGTTCATACTTCGTAGTCTCCCCGCGTAGCAGGCCACTTCTTCTCGATCATCGCCCTAAGGCGCATCACCGCCTGTGTTTTCAGTTGCGATATGCGGCTATAGTGCAGGTGCATGATCTCGGCAATCTCTTTCAACCCGAGATTCTCCTGGTAGTAAAGACCAAGCACCTGCCTTTCCACTTTCGGCAGCTTGGAGATGCCCTCTGCGATTGTTCGCTTCAGTTCAGATCGCTCAAACAGGCGAGCCGGGTCGAGGTCATTGGAGGCCGGGAGGTAGTTCAGAAGGGGCGACCGCTCGCTGTTCTCAGGCGAGGAATCCAAGCTCCCGACCGTGACGCCTCGTGTCTGGAGCAGGACCTGCTGGTACTCGTCCCGATCAAGTCCCATCTCGGCGGCAATCTCTTCTTCATCAGGCTGACGCTGCAAGCGATGTTCCAATGAACTGATAGCCGATTGAAGCTGCTTGACGAGCTTGCGATGGTGAGGCGCGATGCCGTCCAGGCCCCGGATGCTATCCATGATGGCGCCGCGGATGCGGTAACTGGCGTACGTGGACAGCTTCACATTCTGCGCGGGGTCGTAGCTGTCAATTGCGGCAATCAGTCCGAGGACGCCCACCGATACCAGATCGTCAAGCGCAAACTCCCTGGGAAGCCGGTCGTGAATCCGACACGCGATCCAGCGCACAAGCGGGAGATTCGCCACAATGAGCTCATCCCGGCTTGACTCCCCGGCCCTGACCTCTTCCTGATAGACAACTGCGCGACTCGTAGCCATGGCATCCTCTCGTGATTCAACTCACCCAGGCCAGTTCTCGCTGGAAGACCGGCGCGGCTCGGCCCAGGAACTCGTCGGCGGAAGGCGTTTCCAGATCTTCTGGAATCTCCTGTCCGCTGCTGAGATACCCGACCGGCAGATCCACAGAGATTGCCAAGGCCAGGCAAGTGCTCAGACTCTCCGTCTGATCCACATGGGCGAACGCAAGCATGGTTGGCCGAAACCTGCCGTAAAGCTGCGCGGAGGAATGGAGGTCAGTGGCTTTCATGGTGGCCGGCATTACCAACGTGACCTCGCTCGGACGCGATTGGGTGAGAGCCGAGGCCCACACCCTTCGCTCGTGTTCCTGCGAAGCGGAGAAGCCGGGCGTGTCGATGACCAACAACTCGCCCTCTGCCTTGGAGATGCAGGCTCCTGCCAGATCCTGCGGCTTCTCAACCAGGGAGAATGGGCAGCCAACGAGTGCAGAGATAGCCTCCATACGACGCGTCGAACCCGGGGTGCTGGAGGCGATCCCCACAAATCGGACCGGACGGCCGCCGCGGATGGACGCGTCGACTGCGATTTTGATGGCGAGCAGAGTCTTTCCGGAACCGCACGGGCCGACCAGAGCGAGCGAGCGAATGTCGCCGGCGGTACGAAGTTGGGCCGGCGGTTCAAGCAACCGGCTGCGCAGATGGGATCGAATTGCCTGGCCGACGTCATCGATACTCACCAATTCCCGGTAGTCGCTTGAGACTTCGGGAATCCACGGGCGAGCCACGGGTCTGTTGGCCTCTGGCTCTGGATCCTCAAAGTCGCCAAGAAGTGGCAGCAGCGACTTCAACTGCAGACGCAAATGGGTCTTGGAAGTCCCTGCGCCCCGGCGCGGGATAGCCCCATCTGCGCTTTCCTGAGTTGTGGCACGGTATGTCCTGCCCCGCATCTCAGTTTTCAGGCCGCGAGTGATTTCGCCTGCAAGCGCCGCGGGAAAGCCCTCGCTCGTCAGTCCAAGCTCGACATCGCGCCAGGAGATCAAACCGGCACTGACCGCGGACCTCGCGGTCTCGACGCGCTTGTTCGGACTGAACGCTTCGAGACCGCGGGGTGGCACGGAGAGGAGCTCTTCTATGAAGCTGGTGTCACGGCTGAAGCCGGTCGCCGGAGCGCTCTGCGCGGTATAGCGTGCCACCCTTGGGATTGACGCAGGCTCCGGTTCCGCCGTCTCACGACATCCGCAGACCACCTCAAACGCACCGAGATGCCGCGACTCAGCCGATGCACGGTGACTCGCCAGAAGCACGGCCTCCGGTCCCAGTTGCTTATGTGCCGCAGCCAAGGCGTCGTGGATTCTATCGGCAAAGAACGACTCTACTTTCACTTCTGCTAACTCCTTGTTAGGGCTACGGAGGGCTGCAAACGGGCCGTGCCGCCGCTGACAACCACCTTCACTTCAACTGGAATCTCACCGTGCGAGAGGACCGTCACACCGGGAAGAAATGGTTCCAGTATCTGGCGGACAAAATACCTGATGCCGGTTGACGTGAGCAGCACGCTGGAGCTCTCGCCGCCATCGACCTGTTGTCGAACCTCCTCCATCACTTCCCGGATCTTCGCAGGGGAGAGCGCGAGGTTGCTATTGAGCTCAAGATGTTCGACGGCGCGTTCGATCGTATTCTCCATCTCGGATGGAAGCACGCTGACCATTAACTCCCGCTTGCTATTCAGGTGCGGCTCGACAATAATGCGCCGCAACGCCTGACGCACGAACTCCGTCAGCAGGATGGGATTACGGGTTGACCCGGCGGCCTCACCCAGAGCCTCCAGGATCAAAACGGCGTCGCGAATGGGGACACGCTCTCGGAGAAGGTTTTGTAGCACTTTCTGTATCGAGGAAATGGATAGCAATTTCGGGACCAATTCCTCGACGACCTTCGGATTCTCCTGAGCCACGCGGTCGCAGAAACTCTTTGCGTCCTGCCTGCTAAGTAGTTCAAACGCATGCGTCCGGATCAGTTCGGCAAGGTGGGCGCCAACAATGCTAACTGAATCCACCACGGTGTATCCAGCGGCACGGCCTTCATCCGCGAGAGCAGCAGGAATCCATAGAGCCGGCTGTCCGAAGGCCGGGTCGCGGGTCGGACGCCCGCTCTTGAGAGGCTGCGCATGCATTCCCGGAACTGCCAGGACGTGGCCGGCCAGCAGTTCGAAGCGTGAGATCTCCGCCCCACGCAGAAGCACACGGTACTCCTTCGCTGTCAGGGAGAGGTTATCGCTGACCTTTAGCGGAGGGAGCAGGAATCCGCTTTGGGCAGCCAATTGACGCCGCAAGGCGGTAATCCGTAGTAGCAGCGGCGACTCGTTGCCACCCTCGACCAGGTGAACCAGTCCCAGACCAACTTCCAGAGAGAGCGGCTCCACGCGCAGCAGCGACTCGATCGGCGCCTGCGTGACAGGTGCCTTCTCCGCCACACGATTGGCCGTCAATGAGCCGGCTGCCCGATATCTCCGCCAGCCTAGATATCCAATCCCCGCACTCAGCGCCAGGAAGGGCGCTGTAGGCAGCCCCGGAAACAATCCGAAAACAGCCATTACTCCGCTAGTCAGCAGTAGCGGCTGCGCGTTGGAGAGCAGTTGCCGCCTGACGTCGGTTCCCAGTCGCTCATCGGAGCTGGACCGGGTCACGATCAGACCACCTGAAATAGAGATCATCAGCGCCGGAATTACCGAGACCAGTCCTTCCCCGATAGTCAGAACGGTGTAGGTCTCCAGCGCTCGCCTCAGTTCCATGCCGTGTTGGATGACACCGATAAGGAACCCAGCGACGATGTTGATGCCCGTGATGAGGATGCTCGCCACGGCATCGCGTTGGGTGAATCGGGATGCACCGTCCATCGCGCCATAGAACTCAGCCTCGGCCGCCAGTTGTTTCCGCCTCGTGCGGGCTTCCAGTTCCGTGATGAGGCCGGCGTTCATATCCGCGTCGATTGACATCTGCTTCCCGGGTAGGGCGTCCAGAGTGAAGCGCGCAGTCACTTCCGAAATCCTCACCGCACCGTGGTTGATCACGACGTATTGGATGGCGATCAGGGCCAGGAAAATGACCACGCCGATTACGTAGTTTCCACCGACGACAAAAGTGCCGAAGGCCTCAATGACGTGGCCGGCTGCGCTGGTGCCGGAGTTGCCATTCAATAGGATCAGCCGCGAGGCCGAGATATTCAGGGCCAGTCGGGAGAGAGTGAGCAGGAGCAGTGCCGTGGGAAACACGCTGAATTCGACTGCTTTGCGAATGAACATGGCGACCATCAGGACGATGACCGACGTCATGATACCCATCACCAGTAGGAAGTCCAGGACAACGGACGGCAGCGGCGTGACCAGCGCGAATACGATCCCAAGGACCGCGATTGGCACGCTGAGATCAGCCCAGTCTATGCTGCGCAGGCTGAACGGAGCGGCGTCCAGCGTGGTTCCTGGATTGGAGTTCGATGCCATAGTATTTCGACCCTATGAGATCGCGAAACCCAGATTCCTGGCCTTGTACAGCAGGGTCGTACGCTTGATTCCCAGCAGGCCGGCGGCCCTTGCCTTGTTGCCGTTAGTGCGGTCCAACGCTTCGGACAGCAGTTGCATTTCCATTCGCCGCATCGTCTCTTCCATGTCAAGGCCCGACTCAGGAAGAAACGGGAATGAGCCGGTGGGTCCTTTCGGCGCGACCGCGGCGCAGGCCTTTCCTGATCCAATCACCGGGAAGTCTTCGGCCGTGAGGGTACGTCGGCCTACACCCATCACCACCGCTGATTCCACGCGGTGCTCCAATTCCCTCACGTTACCCGGCCAGTCATGCTCGGCCAACTTCATGAGGGCGCTCGGAGAGACGCGATAGGGAGGCAACCCCTCGGATCGACACACGCGCTCGATGAAATGGTCCACCAGCGCGGGGATGTCCTCGATGCGTTCCCGCAGCGGCGGCAGGTTCAGGACGACTACGCTCAGGCGGTAGAAGAGATCAGCCCGGAACCGTTTCGCGCGCACGTCGTCGGTGAGGTCGGCGTTCGATGCCGCTATAACCCGGCAATCTACCTTGAGCGGCTCGCTGCCGCCGACCCTCTGTACCTCTCGCTCCTGCAATACCCGTAGCAGTTTAGTCTGCACACCCAGGGGCATTTCGCCAATCTCGTCAAGGAGCAATGTGCTGCCGCTGGCCCGTTCGAAATAGCCTGCACGACTTCCGATGGCGCCAGTGTAAGCACCCTTGGTGTGACCGAAGAGTTCGGCCTCGATCAGAGTCTCTGGGATAGCCGCGCAGTTCACCGAAACCAGCTCGCGATCGTTCCGGTCGCTGGCTTCATGGATAGCCCGAGCGACGGCCTCCTTGCCGGTTCCGGTCTCGCCGAGCAACAGAACCGTGCTCCGCCGGCGCGCAACGATGCGGATCGTCTCGATGATCTTCTGCATCTTCTCCCCGTCGCCGATCAGTAGCCGACGCCAAGGCTCCGAGCCAAAGGACCTCGTTGTTGTCTCCAGATCCGGCGGCAGATTGGCAGGTTGAACCTCTATCGACTCCTGGGACCACTTCGCGTGCTCCCGGATCAACCCATCCGGGTCTAGGATGATCACTGGCAAGATGCGCCGCAGCCCACGGACTTTCGCCCGCAACTGCGATTCAGTCCACGCCAGGTATGGCCATTCGATCAGCAACCGGTCAAACTCGCGACTGACCGATCGGAGAATCGCTTCGTCCAGATCTCTGCAGAACTCAACTTGTGGGGGGCAATCCCCGGCCACCATGATCTGACTAGGACAATCTGCGAAATGACCAGTTACGCATATCGTCTTACTCATGCTTGCTCCTGCTCGGGGACCGACTTGACGGCAGCCCCAAATTGACTCAAATCCGTGGACAGAAATGCGATGAAGTAATCGCTGTGATGACTTTGACCAACAACCACACCGAGTACCTTGAGGCGCGGGTTCTGTCCGCTAATCCGGCCGGCCTCATCGAAATTCTGTATGAAGGCGCCCTCGAAGGAACTGTCCTGGCGAGATCCCTCCTGAGGCGTGGCGAAGTAGTCCAGCGAGGCCAGACAATCAGCCGCGTTTCGGCCATCATCGCCGAGTTGATCGGCACGTTGCGCGACCCCGGTGACCCAACTATCCCCGCCAACCTCGAGCGGCTTTACGAATACTGCCAGCGGCAACTGGTGGCCGCACACCGGTTCGGCGATGACGCCATCCTCGCCGAGGTTCAGTCCATTCTCAGCCAGTTGTTGACGGGCTGGCGTG
>CAYVDY010000108.1:0-14936 GCA_964450255.1 uncultured Candidatus Solibacter sp.
TCGCCGACGATCTTGCTGGCGCCGTAGAGCACGGCTGAGGGGGGCGCGCCCTCGCGGGTGGGTTCTCCGTTGTTGTGAGGGCGGCGCCGGAGGCAACAGAATTGCTCGAAAAAATTTCACGTTTTCCGGTGACTTTAGACCAGGGGCAGTTGGAGAAATTGGCCCTGGTGGCACAGACCCATAGGCTCTGGTTCTACACCCCGGGATTGCCCGCAGCGTATCACGCACCGGTATGGGGGCGTATCTTCGCGAGCGCGGCCGAGGCGCTGGAAGCCCTGGCCGCGGAGGTCGGTACAGGCGAGGTCGCCGTAATTCCGGAAGGGCCGTACGTCTTCGCTCGGCCCCGCAGCGCGGAGCTGGAACCGGTGGGCGCCTGACCGCATCACGCACCTGATGCGGTAAGCTGCGGGAATGAGAACCACGCTGAATATCGATGACGACGTGCTTCTCGCGGCCAAGGAACTCGCCAGAATGCATGGTCTGAGCACAGGCCGCGTCATCAGCGACTTGGCCCGAAAGGGCTTCCTGCAGCCAAGGAAAAAGGTCAAATATCGCAACGGCGTGCCGCAGATCGAGCCTTTACCCGGCGACCCGATTGTAACGGCCGAGATGGTGAACCGGTGGTTGGATGAAAACCCGTGACCGCTTCGTTGATGGATGTCAAGGTAGTCGATGGCTGGAGGGCCACCAGCACGAGGGATACGCGACCTGCCCCTTGACGATCAATGGCTGTGTGCGTGTCGTTAGCAGCGAGGCGGAGCCCCCTACTCCGCAGTCGCCCGGCGAAGTCGCCGCCAGACTCAGGGAATTGTGCCAGTCCCCCCCCACCATCATTTCTGGCCGGATGACGTCTCGTTGCTCGACGAGCATCGCTTTGACACGACAATGCTCGCGGTACCAAGGCAGAGCACCGATGCCTATCTCCTGGGGCTGGCGGTGAAGCACCGCGGGCGCTTGGTGACCTTCGACCGGAACATCGCCGTCCATGCTGTACGCGGCGCGGAACCAAAGCACCTCTGCCTCCTCGGCGCCCCGGCCAAGCGCAAGAACTAACCTGCCGCTCAGGGCTTGAACGGCACGTCCGCATTCACCTTGCCGGCGCGCTTCGGCAGCGTGCCGGGCCGCCACTGGCGAGCCATCTCGACGTCCTGTTCCACCTTCACAGCCAGGGCGGGAATATCGACGTAACCCACGCGGTTCAATAACTGTGGCTCGTACTGCGACCCGTATACCGCCGCATAGCGCCGCCAGTGATCCGCGGCCCGATTCAGATGGCCCACCGCCGCCTGATGCCGGGCCGCCTCGCCCGTAGCATCGAATAGCGACAACTCCGCCGCGCCCAGAATCTTCGCCGCATAGTAGTTCCCCAGGTGCGACATCGCTTCCACGTCACCCAGCGTCAACCGCAACTCGCGGTCCGCGCCCGCGGCGCGCCGCAACTCGGGCAGGCCCGCCAAGCCCGCGGCCGCGTTCTTCTGAAGTACGCCCGCCACTTCCAACGGAGTCGTGCCGTTCATCTCCTGCTTGGCCAGCACCCGCTCGCGCCAGGTCAGGATGTCCAGATTCCCGCTCCCCGGCATCGTCTCGCCTTCCATAAAATGCCGGACGGTGTAGTACCCGCGGTGCCGGCGGTGGCTGATGCCAGCCTCCGGGAACCAGCGCAGATCGATGTCGCCCCAGAAGAACCGAGTGATCTCGGGAAACACCCGCGATGCGCCCTTCCAGGCCGTCATCAGCTTCTCCACCGCCGCCACCTGCGGGAATCGCGCCGCCACAATGCGGTTCAGCCGCGAATCGGCCAGTGCTGGATCGTAGCTCAGCCTGCCCCACAGCAGAAAGCTGTACCACTGCTTCTTCATCACCAGTTGCGGCGGGGAGGCCGTGTCCCGGCTCAGAAAGTCGCGCCCCCAATTGAATCCATCCGGTCCCATGTAGAACCCGGCAACCTTGTCCGGACCCGGAATGTTCCGGATATACGCCCGGGCGTAATCCGCATCGCCCCAGCGGAAGCTGTAAATGTCATCGTTCCGCACGGTCAGCCAGGTACGGTGCCGCGGTGTCAGGTGCGGCAACACGCCTTCGATAAATGGCGGCTTCACCGACGAATACATGTGCGCGATGGAGTACTTGAAGCTCAGGTCCAGCGGACCCGGATACTCCTTCCACTCATTCATGATGTCCGTCATCCCGGTCATGTGAAAGCGGTGGATCATGCGAAAGTCGCGCCCCGGTTGCTGCTTCAGGGCATCCCGAATCCCTTCTCCATAGGTTTTCCAAAGCCATTTTTCATTCGAGAACTCATCGGTGCGCTTCTCCATCCGCTCGCCCGCCGTGATCCCCATGCCGGCCAGCAGCGGATACGTCAGTACGGTCTCGCGGACGCTCTTCCGGAAGTAGTCGATCGTCACAGGGTTGTCCTGCGCCCCGGTGATGCCGTGCTTGCCATCGGCGCCGAACACGAACATGTTCCAGGTGAACCAATAGACGTCGATGCCCCGATCCTTGGCGTACTGCATCACGTCGCGCCAGAATTCGATCTTCTCCCCCATCGTGATGTGCCGCACCGTTTCGAGCTTGTCGAGCATCGCCGGCCGCACCATGTCGCTGCCGCTGTGCGAATAACTGTCATCCAGCGGCAGCGTCGTGCGCATCACGTCGTCCAAAGCGACATCCGGATACTCGGGCACTTTGACGATGGATGGGAACGGGTGCAGGCTCCACAGTGAGAGTACGTTGTAGCGGTGCCGCGCCATCTCATCCAGAAACTCGCGCCAGAAATCCATGCTCCACATCTCGGCGATGTTCTGCTGCGCCGAATCGCTGTTGTCGGAATAGCTGGGCGTGCGAGCGTCCAGCGGGATGTTGAACTTGATACCGCGTTGAGCGATGTGCGGCGCCGCATCCGAATCGCGGGTCTCTTCCAATGCACCCACGCGGATGGACTCTGCAAGCTCAAGCCCCCCGTACATCGCGCCCGCCGCATCGGCGCCGAGAACCAGGTAAGTCGCGGGACCAGCACGCCGGATCGAGTACGCCTGGGGTAACACCGCTTTCGATGCGGCAACCGGAAAGGCCTTAAGTGCCGCGGCCACAGGCCCCGCACCTGCCGCCAGCACAATGCGCGCGCCGCCCGCCGGCGTTTGGCAGCAGGCGATCTCTCCAGCCGAAATGCCCCTCTGCGCCCACGCCACCCGGATCTCCGCGGCCGCGAACCGCAGTGGCGCCGATTGCATGTCATATACAATCGTCGCCTGCTGTCCCAACGCCAGCGCGGACCCGATACCGATGACGAGCACGAATTTTAACATCACTAACCTCTGCAGCGAATCATATATCAAACCGCTGCACGGCTGAGGAATTGGCGCGCATCGCTAGAGCAGCCAGAGGAACAGCGCAAACGACGCCAGCCCGCCCACCACCGCCACCCAGCCCCACTTTCGCAGCCCCGGCAGCGACCACCACATGTAGAGGCCCGACGCCACCCAGATCAGAAACGACAGGCAAACCAAGTCGATCACCAACGCCCACACCGTGGGAAAAAGCCGCCCATCTTCAAACCCGCCGCGTGCGTGCATGCCGGTCAGGAAGTGGTCCCACCGGAACCGCCGGTCCTCGCCCACCATGCGCTTCTCTTCAATGAAGTACTTGAACTGAGCCGATTTCCAGAACGTGTGCACGTAGATGTTCAACTGCTTCGGCCCTTGCCGGTACACGCCGTAGCTGGAGTCCTCCATGTGGAAGTCCCGAACCACCCGCGCCCCAAGCGGCTTCAATGGCCCGGAGTCCGGAATCGGGCCCAAATCATAAGGGCCGTCAAATGTTTTGGTCCACATCGGCAGTCCCCGCTCCTGGTCCCGCTGCTCAAAATAGTCGTTGTGCGAGAAGGGCACGGAAGAGACGGCATACATCAGCACCCAAGGCGTAAGAAACAGTCCGAGGTAAAGATGCGTGCGGCGGTTGAGGTGAGGGAATGTCATCACATCACCCCCAGGAACAGTCCAAACAACGCGAAACCGGCGCCAAGCGCCAATGCTCCCAGCGCCCGCGCCGGCCGCAGCGTCCACCACATCCAGATTCCGCTCAAGGCCAGCAGTATCAGCGCGGCGATGGTGACGTCCACGGACGCTGCCCATAGATCCTCCAGTACATACTTGTGCTGGAACCCCCGCCGCCTGTGCATTCGCTCCAGAAATCCGGCGCCGGAAAACACCATCTTCTCGACGACAACACGCCGGTCCGCTGCGGTGTACGTAATACGCCGCGGCGTAACCGGATGCTGGCGGTTGATCACTACTCTTTCTGCCGTCCACGGCCGCGCCACCACATGCGCGCCGTCCATGTCGAGCGTGGCAAGCAACTGCAGCGCCACCTGCTGCGGCGTGGCGCCGTCGGGCATCTCGCCGGGATAGACGAACTCGCGCTCCACTGCAAACTGGGGAGGCGGAACCGGCGGCGGCCCGTGGAACAGCCCGCGGTGGTTCATCACGAAGGTCGAAACGGTGTACATCAGAATCCACGGTGCCAGGAAAAGCGCCAGGTAGAGGTGGATGCGCCGCAGCAGCAGAGACATCCCCACACTCTACAACATCGCGTTCGAAATGCCTTCGCCGGACCGCGCGGTCCGCCAAGCCCGGTTGACAAGCTATCTGGGCTCGGCTATAGTTCTGAAGTGTCGCACTTTCAATGGTTTGTGTGGAACCATGAAGGAGCGTACGCAACTGCGGCCCGAGGGGGTCACCCCGAAGAGAGTCGCAGAATCGAGGCGCTTTTGGAGTCTGGGGCATGACCAGCGACCAGGATGACCGCCCGGTGGATACGCCCGCCGGCGGCGAGGAAAGTTACGAGCAGCTGTTAGACGACTACAGCCATCTGGCTCCCCTCACTGAGGGTGAAGTCCTGATGGGTCATGTTTTGCAGATCACTGCAAAGGGCGTCATCGTCGATGTCGGCCTGAAGCAGGAGGGCTTTGTACCGCTCGAACAGGTCTCCGCTCCAGATGGACAATTACTCGTCCAACCAGGTGACACCATTGAAGTTACGGTCGATCGCCGGCGCGAGATGGAAGGCTACATCACGCTCTCGCATGAGCGGGCCAGCCGCATTCGGGCGTGGGACACGCTGGAGAAAGCGCACCGCGAAAATCTGATGATCTCCGGGCGCGTCCTGGGGCGCGTCAAAGGCGGGCTCAGTGTGGATGTGGGCGTCATCGCCTTCATGCCCAGCACCCAGGTGGACGTTCGGCCGATGCACAACCTGGATTCCTTCCTCGGCCAGGATATCGCTGTAAAAGTCGTCAAACTGAACCGCAAGCGAAACAACGTCGTCGTCTCCCGCAAGCTGGCGATGGAAGACGAGATCACGGTTCGCAAGTCTTCCCTGCTGGACCATTTATCCGAGGGCGACCTTGTTACCGGCGTAGTGAAGAACCTCACCGATTACGGAGCCTTTGTCGATCTCGGCGGCATCGACGGCCTGTTGCACGTCTCCGACATGTCCCATGGCCGTGTCGCTCACCCATCCAGCGTGCTGCAGGTGGGCCAGGAGATCACGGTCAAGGTCTTGAAATTCGATCACGACAAGGAGCGCATCTCGCTCGGCTTAAAGCAGGTCCAGCCCGATCCATGGGAGACCATTCACGACCGCTACGCCGAGGGCATGAAGGTGGTGGGCCGCGTCGTGAGCGTGACGGACTACGGCGCGTTTATCGAATTGGAAGCCGGCGTCGAAGGCCTCATTCATATCTCAGAGATGACATGGTCCCGCCGCATGAAGCATCCCTCCAAAGTGGTGCGCGTCGGCGATGACGTCGAAAGCGTAGTGCTCGAGGTGAAGCCGAAAGACCGCCGCATCTCGCTGGGTATCAAGCAACTCGAGGCCGATCCCTGGACCACGGTGGACGAACGGTATGCCATCGGCAGTGTGGTGGAGGGCCGGGTTCGCAAACTCTCCGAGTTTGGGGCATTCATCGAAATCGAAGAAGGCATCGATGGGTTGGTCCACATTTCGGACCTGTCCTGGACCAAGCGCATCCAGCATCCCTCCGAACTGCTCAAGAAAGGGCAGGTGGTGCAGGCGGTCATCCTGAATATCGATTCCGGCAACCGCCGGCTTTCGCTCGGCGTGAAACAACTGCAGCCCGATGCCTGGGAGATGTTCTTCCAGAACCATCAGGTCGGCTCACTGGTGAAGGGCAAGCCCTCCCGTGCAGTGAATTTCGGCGTGTTCATCGAACTGGCGCCCGGCGTGGAAGGCCTCTGCCACAACTCCGAATTGCCGCCCGAAATGCGCGATAACATTCCACCCCTGCCTCTGGGTGAGGAGTTCACCTTCAAGGTTCTGAAGATGAACGAGGCCGAAAAACGCATCGGCCTGAGCCTCGTCAGCACCGAGGCAGCCGAAGAACGCCAGCGGTTGGAAGACTATCAGCGGCAGGCTAACGAGACCACTCAGCGGATGGAAGAGGCACTACAACCGGACCAGGCCACTGAGCCCGGGGCGATTGAGCCCGAGGCCACACCGGAACAGGACAGGACTACGGAACAATGACGAAAGCGGACCTCATCGAAGAAGTTTCCCGGGTGGTGGAATTTACCCGGAAGGAATCGGAAGTAATTGTCGAAGCGATCTTCGACAGTGTAGTCAAATCTTTGCGCGAAGGCGACAAGATTGAAATTCGAGGGTTCGGCAGCTTCCGGACCCGGCAGCGGCAATCCAGAATCGGACGGAATCCGAAGACTGGCGCCCGCGTCGATGTGCCGGCAAAGCGCATCCCCTATTTCAAGCCGAGCAAAGAGCTGAAGGACCTCGTCAACCAGGATGACCGAACCATCGACGTGACCGCGCCGCCACAGCCTTAGGGTCCGGACATGGAGCGTCTGTGGAGTCCTTGGCGCTATCGATACGTCAGCAAGGCGTCACCGTCTGATGAATGCATCTTCTGCGCCAAAGCGGCGGAGCACCGCGATGAGGAGAACCTGATTCTCCATCGCGGCCAGTACAACTACGTCCTGCTGAATCTCTATCCGTACACGACCGGCCACCTGATGGTGGCGCCTTACGAGCATATTGCGAATCTCGAGGAGCTTCCAGATCAGACCGCCATCGAGTTGATGCGCCTAACGCAGACCGCAGTCCGGCACATCCGGGCTGTCTACCGGCCGCACGGGCTGAACGCTGGCTTGAATCTGGGAGAATGCGCCGGCGCGGGCGTGGCCGGGCACTTGCACATGCATGTCTTGCCGCGATGGCCGGGAGACGCCAATTTCATGTCCACAATTGGCGAGACTCGCGTGATGCCGGAGGAGTTGGGGGAGACTTGGCGTCGCTTGAGAGAAGCGTTCCAGGGCCAATCAGCCGGTCCCGGCCAGCGCATTTAGCTGCATAGAGCCGCTGGTCTGCCAGGAGCAGCATCTCCGGCACCGATCCGCACTCTTCCACCCCGGCGATGCCCACCGACGTCGTAACCTGAATTGCCTGGCCACACCAGTTGCAGTTCGTGGCGCGCACCAAGCCCAAAAACCGCCGCGTTACCTTGGCAAGTTCTGCCGGCCTCACGCACTGAATGATGGCAAGTATCTCTTCCCCGCCCCACCGCCCGAGGAAGTCAAAACTCCGCAGTGAACTGGCCAGAGTGCGGCAGACCACACGCAGCACCTGGTCTCCGGCGTCATGTCCGTATCGATCGTTCACCGCCTTGAAGTGATCGATGTCCATCATCGCGATTCCGAAGGTGGACTGGTTACGGCTCCAGGCGTCCCAGGATTGCTGCAGCACCTGCTCGGCGAAGCGCCGGTTGCCGATCTGCGTCAACGGGTCGATGTAGGCGAACTGCTCCAGTTCCCGCGCCCGCTCCAGCAGGGCAAGCCCCTCCGTATCGTCCCTGAACACCTCGACTACTCCAGTGAGCCCCGACGCCGGATCGACATAAGGCGCCGCTTCGATCTTGACAGGCACGCGATGGCCTTGACGGTGCCGCAGCCAGGCCATCGTCCTCTGAGAACTGCCGGTGCGGAGGACGCTCTTCAGCGGACAACGCTCGCCGCACAGAACTTCACCAGCCTCGTCCACATGCATCAGAATGTCGCCGCAGCACCGCCCCACCACCTCCTGCGCCGAATATCCGCTGATCTTCTCCGCACCCTGGTTCCAATGCAGGATCCGCCGCGCTTCATCGACGAAGTAGACGCCCTCCGAGACGTGGTCCAGCAGCGCCAGCAACTGCGTGTCGGACAACAGAGTAGAGCGCTCACCAATCATAGTGAGCGTATCGGCGGCAGCCTTAGAACTTTAGTGTTATTCTGACGGCGCTTCGGCTGCCTTGCGCTTCTTGTCCAGGTATCGCTGCCGCGCATCCAGAATGCACTTGCGCGCCTCCCGCGGTCCGCCCCAGCCCTGCGTGATGGCGACACGGCCTTCCAGCTCTTTGTAGATGCTGAAGAAATGCTCCAGCTCGCGCCGCACATGCGGAAACACCTGGTCCATCGTGTGGATCTGGTCATAGCGCGGATTGCGAGTCGGGACCGCGATGATCTTCTGGTCCTCTTCCTCCCGATCCACCATGTTGATCACACCCACTGGCCGCACCTCGATCAGGCAGCCCGTGAAGCTGGGCTCATTCACCAGTGTCAGCACGTCCAGCGGGTCCCGGTCCTCCGCCAGCGTGCCCGGAATAAACCCATAGTCGCCCGGGTAGTGCATCGGCGAGTACAGCGCGCGGTCTAACCGGAAGAGGCCCAGCTCCCCGTCGTACTCCACCTTGTTCGAGGAGTTCTTCGGAATCTCCACTATCATCCGGACCAGCTCTGGCGCCTCAGGTCCGGGATCTAAATCGTACAGTTTCGGAAACACAGAGGTCAGGCTAGCAGATCCAGCCCCCTGACGGAACCCATCCCCCTCACGCGGGCGAAACAAAAGCGAAGGAGTATCCACATGAGGGTTCAGCGCCAAAGAGTGTGAAAAAAAAGGAGCTTCCCCACGCAAAAACTGTTGCGTAGCGCCTCAGATGGGGTACTATCGATCCATAAGGCCGTTTCGGCCTGGATCGGACGAGATAAGTCCGAATCGGTAACTTTGAATGGATCCTGTTCAGCCCATCTCGCTTCCGCTCCTCGCCCCGCGTGGTTTCCACGCCGGGAAAGTGGACGCTACCGGGCGCATCAAGCTGCCCGCGCCGTTCACGAAGTACCTGGCGAAGATGGAAAACATGGATCTGTTCATGACGGAGTATCGCGGTAAGGCGAGAATATTCACGAATGGCTCCTGGCGCAAGCTGGTTGCCCTGCTCGATGATGCCCCGGATCAGCAGGACGTGTTCACGGCCCTGGCGGAATCGATTGGTGGAGACATCGAGCTCGACCCGCAGGGACGCATCACCATCCCGCAAAAACTACGCGCGGAACTGAAGCTGGAAGATCAGCCGGTGCAGCTCCGCTTCCATGAAGACGTTATCACGTTTTGGACGCTTCCGGACTACGAAGCCATGCAGGCGAAGAACGCGCCCTCAAAGAGCGACGTGGAAGACGAACTGGTACGCCGCGGCACGAAGTTGAGATGACCCATGGCGCACTACTCTGTGATGGTCAACGAGTCGCTGGAGCATCTGGCGATCAGGCCCGGCGGTGTGTACGTGGACTGCACGGCCGGCCTGGGCGGGCATACGCTGGCAATCGCCGGAAAGTTGGAGTCCGGGCGCGTGATCTCGCTGGACCGCGACAAGGAATCGCTGGCGCTGGCAGAGGTCAACGCCGCCGAATGCGCGGATCGGATCACGTTCCGGCACAGCGCCTTCTCGTCGCTGGGAGCGACTCTGGCCGGGTTGGGGTTGGAAAAGGTCGACGGAATCCTGGCGGACCTGGGTGTCAGCAGGATGCAGCTCACCACGCCGGAGCGCGGCTTTTCGCTCCAGCAGACCGGTCCCATCGACATGCGGATGGATCGCAGCCAGGAGCTGACGGCGTGGGATCTGGTGAACCGCGCCACGGAACGGGAATTAGCGGATTTGTTTATGTCACTAGCAGAAGAAAGGAGAAACCTAGCGGAAAAAATAGCCCGGGCACTGGTCAGGGCACGCCCGATGACAGACACTGCGCAACTGGCGCAGGTTGTGGCGTCGTGCGTGCCCCGAACCGGAAAGCTTCACCCGGCGACGCGGGTTTTTCAGGCTCTGCGCATGGCAGTAAACGACGAGACCGGAGAGTTGGATGCCCTGCTGGAACAGGCTCCGCGGCATCTCAATCCCGGCGGGCGCTTTGTTGTCATCGCGTTTCAATCGCTGGATGACCGCAAGGTGAAAACGGCATTTCGGGCACTCGGCCAAAGAGGCGAGGCCCGGATCTTAACCCGGCACGTGGTTAAGCCGACGGCAGAAGAAACGAGACGGAATTCGGCGTCACGCAGTGCGGTGCTGAGGGCGCTGGAGCGAATAAAGGCTGATTGAGATCGGATAGCGAGGAACCGAGTCATGACGAGTTTGGCGGCATTGTTCGATTGGCTGGCGGCGGGCACTCCGGAGGGGCGCGCCGCGTCGAGGAATGGAAGCGGAATGGACTTCCGGCTGCGCACGCTGCCGAAAGAAGACATCCACGTCTTCGTGAAGTCCATCGATAACTCCACGGTGATCCGGTTGGTCGACAACAAGGACTGGCTCAAGAGCGCCGGCATGGCCGGTGGCGTGCTCCTCGCCAGCGTCATGCTGATTGCGCTGCTGATGCCCGGCGGCTTCAGCCTGCTGGCCAGCCGCCAGATCGGCCAGTTGAACAACGAGCGCGACCAGTTGGTGAACGAACTGCGGCAGGTGCGGACCCGGGAAGCGGAACTGCTCAACCCGAAGCAACTGGAAGAGTGGGCTGGACAGAAATTCCACAATCCGGCGGCGTCGGCGATGATCTTCGCACCCCCGCCTCAGGGCACGGTGGCATCGCTGCAGAAGCGCTAGGCGGCAATCCGGGAGATTACTGCCATGGAACAACCCGTGAACGCGCAGGCCGTGCGGCGCGTCCTGATCGTCGGCCGCATCGCTCTCGTCTGGGCCGTCCTGATCGCGGGCCGCCTCGTCTACCTTCAGATCTACAAGCATGAGGATTTCCAGAAGGCCGCCAAGGCGCAGCATCAGCACCAGTACCGGCTGCCGGCCGATCGCGGCGAGATCCTGGACCGCACCGAATCTCCCCTCGCCATCAGCATCCGCACCGAATCCGCCGTCGTCAATCCGCAGCGCATCAAGGACGTGGAATTCTTCGCCCGCGTCGTGGCTCCGGCTCTCGAGGTCAATCCCGAGGAACTCAAGGCCAAGCTCCTGGAATACAAAGAGCGCGGCGCCAAGAAGGCGCGCGGGCGCGGCTATCTCAGCCTCAAGCGCCACCTCACCCCCGAAGAGAAAGACCGGCTGAAATACCTGAGCGCCACGTTTCCATTGGAGATCATCAGGGATTCCCGGCGCGAGTACCCCGCAGGCACCACCGGCGCCCACGTCATCGGCAGCCTGGACGCCGAAGGCAACGGCAACTCCGGCCTCGAACAGAAACTGAATGAAACCCTCAAGGGCAAGCCAGGCAAGATGCTGGTTCTCACCGGCGCCCGGATGGACCACTACGTTCGCTGGGTCACCGAGGACAGCGTGCAGGGAGAGAACCTCACGTTGTCCGTGCACCGCGTGATTCAGAGTGAGATGGAACAGTTCCTTGCCGACGGCGTGAAGGAAGCCAACGCGGAATCCGGCAGTGCCGTCGCGCTGGACCCCAGGACCGGCGAAGTGCTGGGCCTGGCCAACTACCCGAACTTCGACCCGCGCAACGAGCGTCCCACTCCGCAGGAAGCATTCGCGCGGCGCAACAACATCGCTGTTCAGGTCCCCTGCGAACCAGGCAGCGTCATGAAGATGATCACGGTAACCATGGGCATCGATTCCGGCGAGTTCACCGAATCCACCGGCATCTACTGCGAGAACGGAGCGTTCCCGCGGCCCGGCCGCAGGGCCATTCACGATGCCCACCGCATGGGCGCGATGGACACGGCCGGCGTGCTCATCAAGTCCTCAAACATCGGCGTAGCCAAAATCTCCATCCGGCTTGGTCCCAAAATGTTGTATGAGTACCTGAAGAAATTCGGTATCGGCGACAGGACGGGCATCGAACTGCCGGCAGAATCGCGGGGCCAGTTGCGGCACCTGGAATGCCTCGGACCACAGGACACCTGGTGCTGGTCGCCCACTTCGCACGAGTACATCGCATTCGGCCATGAAGTCACTGCGACGTCTCTACAGCTGGCCCGCGCCGTCTCCGTTATCGCCAATGGCGGCATGCTGGTTCAGCCGCACCTGATCCTCAAGAAGACCCGGCCGCGCGCCGACGGCAAGCTGGAAGTGATTCCGGTCGACGTCAGGCAGCCTCAGCGCGTGTTGCGGGCCGAGACGGCCTTCCGCATCCGCCGCATCATGCAACAGGTGGTCCAGGAAGGCACTGGCCGTCGCGCAGCCGTTCCCGGCTACTCCAGCGGCGGCAAAACGGGCTCTGCCGAAATATACGAAAACGGCGGATGGCAGAACAAGCACAACTCGTCCTTCATCGGCTTCGCGCCGGTTACAGACCCGCGCGTCGTCGTGGTGGTCACGCTCAACCGCACTCCCAGGCAGGGCGGCATCGCCGCCGCACCGGTGTTCAGCAAGGTCATGGCCACCGCGCTTCGCGTCCTCCAGGTCCCCAAGGATGAACCCGAGAAGGACCTGCCCCAACCTCAGCAGCCCAAGGTGCTGGAAGTGAATGAACTGCCCGAGAACCGGATCGCCAAAACAGTTCCCGAGCCTGAGGCGAAGCCAGTGGAGATCGTCAACACGGGTCTGCTGATCGGGCCCACCGTCCCGGACTTCCGCGGCAAGGCAGTGCTGGCCGTGTTGCGCGAATCGGCTTCATTGGGGCTTCAGGTGCAGACGAAAGGACGTGGCCTCGCAAAGGCCCAGGTGCCGGCGCCGGGCACTGTACTGCCGGCCGGAGCATCGATCCACGTGGAGTTCGCCACACCACAATGACACTCGCCGAACTCATCGAGGGCATCCAACTCCTTACTCCGCTTCCGGCGGAATGGGGCGCCCTCGATGTGTCCGGACTCGAATACGATTCGCGCCGCGTCCAGCCCGGCTTCGTATTCTGCGCGTTCACTGGCGCCAAGGCCGATGGCAACGTCTTCGCCCGACAGGCAATGGAGCAGGGCGCAGTGGCCATCATCTCGGAGATGCCGGCGCCCGATGGATTCACCGGACCGTGGCTCCAGGTGGAGCACGGCCGCCGGGCTATGTCGCTGATGAGCCGGCGGATCTACAATGCGCCGGATGAGGCCCTCGCGCTGATTGGCGTCACCGGAACCAACGGGAAGACCACCACAGCCTATTGCACCGACGCGATGCTGCGCCACGCCGGACGCGTCACCGGCATGGTAGGCACGATCGTCTACCGCATCGCGGGCCGCGAACAGTCCGCGGTCAACACAACACCCGATTCGCTGGATCTCATGCGGCTGATGAGCGAGGTGCGCGACGCCGGCGGGCAGAGCTTCACCTTTGAAGTCTCGTCCCACGCCCTGGCCCTCGGGCGCGTTTGGGGGCTCTCATTCCACACTGCGATCTTCACCAATCTCACGCGCGACCACCTCGATTTCCACGGCTCCATGGAGGATTACTTCGCCGCCAAGCAGTCGCTGTTTGACGGAGCGGGTGGACCGGCGCCGAAGTTCGCGGTAGTCAACTGCGACGATGAATGGGGCCGCAAGCTGCAGACGCCAAAGAGCACAACGGTGTTGCGTTACGGCCTGAAGAACGGCGCCGATTTGAAGGCCGAGAACATCGACGCTGGCTTTCACGGCCTGAAATTCACAGTGCGTCATCCTGGTGGCCGCCAGCCCATCGAATCGAAGCTGTGCGGACTGATCAACGTGTATAACCTGCTGGCCGCCTTTGGCGCGGGCCTCAGTGTGGGCCTCAGCCCGGAACAGGCCGCCGCCGGCCTGGCCGCCTGCGAGGCCGTCCCAGGCCGCTTTGAACGCGTGGACGAGGGCCAGCCGTTTCTGGTCGTCGTGGACTACGCCCACACCGATGATGCGCTCCGCAACACCATCGCTGTCGCCCGCGCGCTGAAGCCGAAGCGCGTGCTCACTCTGTTCGGCTGCGGCGGAGACCGCGACCGCGCCAAGCGACCCTTGATGGGACTGGCCGCCGCCGAAGCCAGCGACTTCGTCGTCGTCACCAGCGACAATCCGCGCGGTGAAGATCCGTTGACGATCATCAACGACGCGATGGTCGGCGTGCGCCGTACCGACACTCGATGTGCAGTGGAACCGGATCGCGCGAAAGCGATTCAGATCATCCTGAACGAAGCCGCTCCCGGAGATATCGTCCTCCTGGAAGGCAAGGGCCACGAGACTTATCAGGTCCTTAAGGACCGCACCATCGCGTTCGACGACCGCGACGCGGCCCGCAGCGCCCTGCGCGCTTTCGGCTATACGAAGCGGGAGGCGCAGCGATGACCCTCGCCGTGGCCGGAGCAAGCTGCAGCTCGGTCAGCATCGATACCCGTACCATCGCGGAGGGCGCGCTCTTTGCCGCTCTGCGAGGGGCCAATCAGGATGGCCACGATCACGTGCTGGATGCTTTCTCCAAGGGCGCCGCGGCGGCTGTTGTGGAGCGCCAAATTCCCGGCGCCGGCCCCCAGCACGTCACGCCCGATGTTCTCGGCTGGCTGCAACAGACCGCTCGCGAGCAACGGGAACGCTGGGGCGGCCGCATCGTAGGCATCACTGGCAGTGCCGGCAAGACAACCACGAAGGACGCATGCGTGGCCGTGCTTTCCCACGCTTTCCGCACGGGCAAAACGGCCGGCAACTACAACAACCACATCGGCGTCCCGCTCACGATCCTCAATCTCGCCGACGATGCCGAAGTTGGCGTCGTC